>JBMHCK010000145.1:0-7502 GCA_049889955.1 Puniceispirillaceae bacterium (SeqCode) | reverse complement strand
GACTATCTGCCTGACTATCTGCATGTATCCTGGCACTAAATTCCCCTTTGCCGAATGCTGATATCTTCATCATTCAAATGATCCTAACAGCCTGTAGCAAAGATTGTTAATCCTCCAAATGGGGTAGGTATTTTGTGCATAAGAATAGGGTGAGATAAAAATAGGCAGCTTTAGGGATCACAGTCTGATGATCACACTTTAATGGTTACAGGGCGAAGAACCCTGTCAGGGAACAGGCCAGGGTGACCAGAAAACAGCCAATAGCAGGTATGAATAGGGCTGAATCCGACAAGTCACTTGAAATTCATCGCAAATAGAGGTATCACGCCCAAAAGAATTTTTTTGACAAACAAGTCACAGTGCAATCCAACGAACACATTATTCATTAAACCGCGAGCCGGCGCTTGATTTCTGTCATGGGGCAGGCGGGGCGCCAGATACATTATACAGATTTGTATCGGTGAAGCTGTTTAAGATCAGCCCGGCAGGCTGAATAAATTTGCCTACCAGACAGGGATGACCCTCGGTAAGCGAAAAATCAGAATCTACAAAAAGGAGCCCGAACCAAATGACCACAACAACACTTTCAGACAAGAAAATCGCTATTATGGTTGCTAATGGTTTTGATGAAGCCCGCTTTATTGAAATCCAGAAAATGTTGCTGGCCATTAATGCACGCTTGAAAGTGATTGCACCGGGCGCCGGTCTGGCACATGGCCGTAATGGGGATCAGGCTGGTATGTCTTATCCGGTAGATGCCCAGCTCTCGGAAACTCTGGCAGTTGATTATGATGGGTTGGTTATCCCTTCAGGCGACCAGCATGTAAATGTGTTATCTGAAGAATTACATGCTTCGCGGATTATCCGGGCATTTATGCGCGAGAATATGCCGGTTTTGGTTCAGGGCAACGCTATTGATTTGGTTGCCGAGATTGACAATACCATCGATGCAGAGGCTACCAAATCTGCTGGAGGGTCAGCCGATCATGGAAATATGCTGTGGATTGCAGATGATTTTTCAATGTCGGAAGCGGCGCGTAAATTTGTTGCGAATTGTGTTGCAGCAGATGCTGAATCAGAACAGGATAAAGACGATAGCGCAGCAGCTTAACCCTGAAAAACTGTAAAGTGCAGATACCAAATGACAGAAAAAATACCGTCTCCTTGCATTAGTATTTGTCAGATGGATCCGATCAAAAATATTTGTATCGGCTGTTATCGTACCCGCCAGGAAATTGCCCGCTGGCCCTCTATGGACGGGGATGCCCAGCGCCTGTTGCTGGACGAACTTAAAGATCGGCGCGCAGAACAAACTGGGGTTCCGCGCCGGCAAAGAACCAGACAAGCTGTGCGTTAAAGGGCAGGGTCATTAACTCGCCAAGAGACAGGCTGAATAGCTAGATACAGCTATTCGGGTGCCATGTTGCCAGATAAAAGGTCGATAAACGATGAAAACAACTTTACAGCAGCTAGCCGCCACACAGGATGTGTTGCTGGCCGATGGGGCAACTGGAACTAATTTATTCACCGCCGGCCTGGAAACAGGCTATCCGCCTGAACTTTGGAATGTTGAACGGCCAGAGGCGATTACCGGGCTATATCAGCAATTTGTAGATGCTGGCAGTGATATTATTCTAACAAATTCCTTTGGCGGCACCTCGTTCCGGCTAAAGCTGCATCAAAGTGAGGGCCGGGTCGCCGAGTTGAATATCGCGGCGGCGCGCCTTGCCAGAGAGGTTGCAGATAAAGCGGATCGCCCGGTGCTGGTCGCGGGTTCTATTGGCCCAACGGGCGAGCTGTTTGCCCCGCTAGGGATGCTTACAGAAGAAGATGCAGAAGTGGCATTTACCGAACAGGCAGAAGCGCTGGCCGCTGGCGGGGTAGATGTGATTTGGATTGAAACCATGTCCGCGCTAGAAGAAGTGCGTGCCGCTGCAAAGGCAGGGAAAAAAACTGGCCTGCCAGTAATGGCAACCATGACATTTGATACAGCTGGCCGTTCCATGATGGGGGTAAAGCCAGCAGATTATAAAACATTTGCTGCAGAAATAGACTTGCAAGGGTTTGGTGCTAATTGCGGCATCGGCCCGGCAGAATTAATAGATTCTGTCTCTTATTTTGATGCCGCAGATCAGGACAGGTTTGTGATTGCCAAAGGTAATTGCGGCATCCCTGCCTATGTGGATGGTAAAATACATTATCATGGCACCCCTGAATTAATGGCAGAATATGCGCTGTTCGCCCGCGATTTAGGGGTGCGTATCATTGGTGGATGTTGCGGGACAAAGCCTGAACATCTCACAGCGATGCGTGCAGCCCTGCAATCCACGCCGAAAGGTCCGCCACCATCGAACGAGGAAATCACCAACCGTTTGGGGGTGGCCTGGAAAGATCTGGCAGAAAAACCTGCAGCAGATGCAAAGGCCGGGCGGGAACGCCGCCGCCGCCGCGGTGACAGAGGCAGCCCAGCAGGTTGAGAATATGGCTGCGCGATAGGTTCCAGACTTGAAGTTTCATTTATTTGGTGCATACTGCCGCCTGTTGATAATGGGCTGTTACCGGCCAGCTGGTGGTTTTATTTAAGGAGTTCTGCTGATGCATGTTTACCGAACCCATGATTGTGGCGCGCTGGGCCATGCAGATATCGGGCAAACCGTAAAGCTTTCAGGCTGGGTGCATCGCAAACGCGATCATGGCGGGGTCGTGTTTATTGATTTGCGAGATCATTATGGGCTGACGCAATGTGTGGTTGATAGCACAGATGCCGCCTTTGGTTCGGCAGAACAGCTGCGCAATGAGTCTGTTATTACCATCACTGGCGAGGTGCGTGCCAGAAGCGAAGATACGGTTAATAAAGCGCTGTCAACTGGCGAGATAGAGGTGCAAATTGCCGCTCTTGAGCTGCAATCTGCGGCAGATACCCTGCCATTGCAGGTAAATTCAGACGAGGATTCAGGCGAGGATGTGCGGTTGCGCTATCGCTATCTGGATCTGCGCCGCCAGCGTCCACATGCAAATATCATGCTTCGGGCACAGATTATTCAATCTATTCGCCAGCGCATGGTTGGACTGGGCTTTACCGAATTTCAGACACCGATTTTGACCGCCTCCTCTCCGGAAGGGGCGCGTGATTTTCTGGTTCCCGCCAGATTGCATCCAGGCAAATTCTATGCTTTGCCGCAAGCCCCGCAGCAATTTAAACAGCTGATCATGGTTTCTGGTTTTGATAAATATTTCCAGATTGCCCCTTGTTTCCGCGATGAAGATAGCCGTGCAGATCGCAGCCCCGGCGAGTTTTATCAGCTTGATTTAGAGATGAGCTTTGTTGAGCAGGCGGATGTATTTGCCGCTGTAGAACCTGTGGTCAAGGGCGTGTTTGATGAATTTTCAAACAAGAAAGTAGACCCAAATTTCGTGCATATCCCCTTTGATGAGGCAATGCTGAAATATGGCAGCGATAAGCCGGATCTGCGAATTCCTCTTGAAATTTGCGATGTTACAGAAATTTTCCGTGACTCTGATTTCTCTATTTTTGCAAAGAATATTGAAAAAGGGGCAGTGGTGCGTGCTATCCCTGGCCCTAAATGTGGCAGCCGCGCGATTGCAGATCGCATGAATAGCTGGGCCCAGGGTGAAGGCGCGCCTGGCATGGGCTATATTATCTATGGCGATGGTGAAGCCAGAGGACCGGTGGCCAAAGCGCTGGGCGCAGAAAAAGCCGAAGAGATTAAACAACAGCTGGGTGTTGCAGATGGCGATGGAGTATTTTTTGCCTGTGCGCCTGCATCTGAAGCGGCAAGCCTTGCTGGCAAGGCACGGGTGCGTATCGGCCAAGAGCAAAATCTGATTGATGAAAATCTGTTCAAATTTTGCTGGATTGTTGATTTTCCGATGTATGAGCTGGATGAAAAAACTGGCAAGATTGAATTCTCGCATAACCCGTTTTCCATGCCTCAAGGCGGCATGGATGCCCTGAATAATCAGGATCCGCTGACCATCAAAGCATGGCAATATGACCTGGTATGTAATGGGGTGGAACTGTCTAGCGGGGCTATCCGAAATCATTTGCCAGAGGTGATGTATCGTGCCTTTGAAATTGCTGGATATGGCGCTGAAGTGGTAGATGAGCAGTTTTCCGGAATGATCAGCGCCTTTAAATTTGGCGCCCCACCACATGGCGGTATCGCACCAGGTATCGACCGAATGGTGATGCTGATAGCTGACGAGCCAAATATTCGTGAGGTCATCCTCTTCCCGATGAATGGCAGGGCAGAAGATCTGATGATGAATGCCCCATCAGAGGTTGATGAGGCTGCTTTGCGGGAGCTACATATTCGCAAGCAACTGCCCAAAACCCAAAACAAATAAAACCCTTTTAATTAATAAGAACAGGGGTTCCTTCTGGCGCGCCAGGTAACCGCTAGCGTGCCAGATTTAATCTGTGGGCGCCAAGCAGTGTTAGCGCAAGCAGTGCTACCGCCCCTGTTTGATGCATTGCTCCTGCCCAAACCGGCACACCCAAAAGCAGGGTGGTCAGCCCTAGTGCAAATTGCAAAAAGATAACCAGTGCAAGCACCGCAGCCAAAGTATTATGGCCAGCCTGCCGCAATTTCAGCGCCATTGCCACAACCGCCACAACCGCCAGAACCGCTATCCAGCGATGGTGGAATTGGGCCGAGGCCGGATTTTCAAACGCATCCCAGGTCCCTTGCTCGCCATATTCATAAGGCAGGAGACCATCTCCCATCAGCGGATATTCATTATACAGCAATCCAGCATCCATACCCGCCACAAATGCGCCAGCTATAATCGTCACCGCTACCAATGTCAGGGTCGCCAAACTATGCCCGCCTGGCCAGTGCGCCCGGCCAAAATGTAAATTTGCCGCTGTCCAGATAAGCGCAGAAAAGATGATCAGGGCAACGCTGAGATGGCTGGCCAGGCGATATTGCGATACAGCCGGATTATCGACCAGCCCCGAGGTAACCATCCACCAACCGACAACCCCCTGAAAGCCACCCAGAAATAACAATCCTACCAAAGGCATCTTATAGCCAGCCGGGATGCGGCCAGCCAGCCAGAAATAAACTAGCGGAAATAAAAAACACACGCCCAGCAACCGGCCCCACAAACGGTGGAAATATTCCCAAAAGAATATCCATTTAAATCCGGCCATATCCATATCTGAATTAATTTCCTGAAATTCAGGTGAAGCCTGATAAAGCAGGAAAACACGCTGCCATTCTGTATCTGTTAAAGGGGGGAGGGTGCCCATCAGAGGCCGCCATTCCACCATCGATAATCCGCTGCCGGTCAGCCGCGTGACCCCGCCAATCACCACCATCAAGGCCACCATTATCGCCATAAAAACCAGCCAGCGCACCAGCCCTACAGGCGGCGCATCGGCTATCAACGCGTTTCGGGATGAAAATGGCGTAACACCAGACATTATGATGACCGTCCTTTTTAGCTCGTTTCGCCCACCGCTTCTGCAATAATGCGCAGGCGTGATATCTTCAGCTAATCGATAAACGCTGTGAGAAAAAACCAAAAGGGAAAAATGCCTGAAAGCGTTAATATGCCGCATCCTTTAGGGGGGATATTCTGTTTCGCCCTGCCAGAGCAACTAATTTTATCATTTTTTATAGCTGATGCCTTGACATAAACAGCTGTTACCCCCACCTATGGCGCAAGGTGTTTGGCACTCCTGTAAATTGAGTGCCAGATGTGAGGAACAAACAACAATCAAATTTAATTTTGGAGGCTATGGCATGAAATTTCGGCCACTTCATGATCGCGTTCTTGTACAGCGCGAAGAATCAGAAGAAAAAACCGCAGGCGGGATCATCATTCCTGACACTGCCAAAGAAAAGCCAATGCAGGGCAAAGTTGTTTCTGTAGGCACAGGCACACGTGATGAGCAGGGCAAGGTAACGCCGCTGGATGTAAGCGAAGGCGACACCATCTTGTTCGGCAAATGGTCTGGAACAGAGATTAAGCTGGATGGCACCGATTATCTGATCATGAAAGAATCAGACATTATGGGCATCATTGGCTAATCACGCTGTTTAACCCCCGCAAAATTTATCGAAACATAAGGATAATAAAATGGCTCCTAAAGAAGTGAAATTTGGCTCTGATGCCCGTGCACGCATGATGGAAGGGGTAGATACCCTTGCAAATGCAGTGAAGGTAACATTGGGCCCTAAAGGCCGTAACGTGGTTCTGGACAAGGCGTTTGGCGCCCCAAGAATTACCAAAGATGGTGTAACGGTTGCAAAAGATATCGAGCTATCTGACAAGTTCCAGAATATGGGCGCACAGATGGTTCGCGAAGTAGCGTCAAAAGCAAATGATACCGCTGGCGATGGCACAACAACCGCAACTGTACTGGCACAGGCGATTGCCCAGGAAGGCGCAAAAGCGGTTGCTGCTGGCATGAACCCAATGGATCTGAAGCGCGGTATTGATACAGCGGTTGATTCTGTTGTGAAATCACTGGAAGCACAGTCACAGAAAATCACAACCTCTGATGAAGTTGCACAGGTTGGCACTATCTCTGCTAACGGTGAAGGGGATATCGGCAAGATGATCGCAGAAGCGATGGAAAAAGTCGGTAATGAAGGGGTTATTACTGTTGAAGAGGCAAAGAGCCTGGAAACAGAACTGGATGTGGTTGAAGGCATGCAGTTTGACCGTGGCTATCTCTCTCCTTACTTTGTCACCGACGCTGAAAAAATGCGCGCCACATTGGAAGACCCATATATCCTTCTTCATGAAAAGAAGCTGTCAAATCTTCAGGACATGCTGCCTATTCTGGAAAAGGTTGTACAATCCGGCCGTCCATTGCTGATTATTGCCGAAGATATCGAAGGCGAAGCGCTGGCAACATTGGTTGTAAACCGTCTGCGTGGCGGGCTGAAAGTAGCGGCTGTAAAGGCCCCTGGTTTTGGCGACCGTCGTAAAGCCATGCTGGAAGATATTGCTATCCTGACAAATGGTACGGTTATTTCCGAAGAGATCGGTATCAAGCTGGATACAGTAACCCTCGAAATGCTAGGTACAGCAAAGCGTGTGGAAATCACCAAAGAAGATACCACTATCGTTGATGGTGCTGGTAGCAAGGATGATATCGAAGCGCGTTGTAACCAGATCCGTGCACAGGCTGAAGAAACCACTTCAGACTATGACAAGGAAAAGCTGCATGAGCGTCTGGCCAAGCTGGCTGGCGGTGTTGCGGTTATCCGTGTTGGCGGGGCTACCGAAGTTGAAGTGAAAGAGCGTAAAGACCGTGTGGATGATGCGATGCATGCAACCCGCGCTGCGGTACAAGAAGGTATTGTACCAGGCGGTGGTTCAGCTCTGGTTAAGGCGATTGCTGGTCTGGATAAGCTGAGCGCGGATAATAATGACCAGTCTGTTGGCATTAACATTATCCGTCAGGCCCTACAGGCTCCTGCACGTCAGATTGCTTCAAACGCCGGTGCAGAAGGCGCTGTTGT
>JBMHCK010000144.1:0-5818 GCA_049889955.1 Puniceispirillaceae bacterium (SeqCode) | reverse complement strand
ATTTGAAAGCAGTGAAGATCTGGCAAAAAAGGCTGGCGATATCAGCACCACCATTTTTCACCCTGTTGGCACCGCTAAAATGGGCAGCGATAAGCAAGCTGTCGTGGATAGCCGCTTGCGGGTGCATGGCGTACCGGGCCTTCGGATAGCCGATGCCTCAATCATGCCTACCATCACTTCTGGCAACACCAACTCGCCTACTTTGATGATCGCAGAAAAAGCCGCCGATATGATCCTCAGCGACCATCACTAGCGCATGCCATAGCCCTAGATGCGGTCTGCTAAGAGCTTGGCGACATGCTCTGCGTTGCGCCCGGTGCCATCAGCAATCTGACAGCGGCAAGAAGTACCATCTGCGACAATGGCTGCATCTGCCTCGGCAGCCCGAACTTTTGGCAGCAAATTCGCTTCGGCCATTTTCATGGAAACATCATAGGTATCTTTTCCATAGCCAAAGGCCCCTGCCATACCACAACAGCTGGTTTCAATGGGTTCTACCTGCAATCCGGCTTTATCTTGCAAAAGCTGATGCACCGGACTTAGCACATCAAAAGCCTTTTGATGACAATGGCCATGCACATATACTTTTTCATCTGTTTTCTTTAGCGGCAACTTTGCATCGCTTGCCAGCAAAACCTCTTCAAAGGTTTGCACCTGTTCAGCCACGATACGTGATTTCTCATCTGCTAGCAGGGCGGGCACCTCGTCGCGCAAGGCCAGCGTACAAGACGGCTCTAGCCCGACAATAGGAATCCCCTGTTTGGCAAAAGGATAAAACACCTCTACCAAATGGCGGGCTTCGGCGCGCGCTTTATCCACCAGCCCGGTCGAAAGATAGGTTCGCCCACAACAAACCGGACGCTGGCGCAGGTTAGAAGGGATAAAGACCTGTTTGCCAGTATGGGCCAACACCTTTTGTGCAGCGCGCAGATTTTCTGGCTCAAAATAGCGGTTAAAGCTATCTGCAAATAATATCACCGCCTCTGACCCAGACGCAGCAGCGGCCACCTCGCTATCTTTGAACGGGCGGTTTGACCAGCGCGGCAAATCCCTTTTTGCGGTAAAGCCAGTAATACGCTCTAGCAGCGGGGCCACTATCGGCAGATGACGGCGCAGGGATTGCGCTGTATTTGCCAGCCAGGAGATACGGCTAAGTATCGGTGCATAGGCAGGCAAATACGCCACTAGCCTGTCATGCAATGACAGCCCTTTTTTTGCGGCTTGCAGGGCAGTAACTTCAATTTTCATGCGCGCCATATCCACGCCTGTCGGGCATTCCCGCTTACAGGCTTTACAAGATACGCACAGCTTCATGGTCTCGGCCATCTCGTCGCTGGCCAACGCTTCGGCACCTAACTGACCAGATAGCGCCAGCCGCAGGCTGTTTGCTCGCCCGCGTGTGCTGTCCTTCTCATCGCCTGTAGCGCGGAATGATGGGCACATTACCCCGCCGCTTTGCTTACGACAGGCCCCGTTATTATTACACATTTCCACCGCACCTTGCAGACCGCCCGCACTGCCAGGCCAGGCAGACCAGTCCAGCTGGGTTGGAAAATCATTAATCTGATAGCCAGGAGCAAATCGGAATAGCGCTCGATCATCCATTTTTGGCGCATCAACAATCTTGCCCGGGTTAAACATGCCGCGCGGATCAAATAGCTGTTTGACCTGACGGAACAGGCTGGTCATTTCCGGGCCAAACATTACCTCGTTAAATTCAGAACGAACAATGCCATCGCCATGCTCACCAGAGTGCGAGCCACCATATTTTTTGACCAGCTCAAACGCTTCTTCTGCGATATTCCGCATCGTCTGTACATCATCCGGCTTTTTCATATCCAGAACCGGACGGACATGCAAACAGCCCACAGACGCATGTGCATACCATGTTCCCTTGGTACCATAGCGCGCAAAAATATCGGTCAGGCCAGCGGTATATTCCGCCAAATGTTCCAGCCCGACCGCACAATCTTCAACAAAGGAAACAGGCTTGGCCGCATTTTTCATGCTCATCATGATGTTCAGGCCGGATTTCCGCATTTCGGCAACCCGCCCCTGACGGCCAGGATCAATGGCATCAACCACCCCGCCTGTCCATTCGCCCGGCTTATCCCAGCCAAATCCCAGCTCGGCCATCAGGCTATGCAGCGCCTCTAGCCGGCGCAGATTTTCATCCATATCATCTTCAGCGAATTCCACAACCAGCAAGGCAGCAGGTGTTCCGCGCACCACCTCTTCGACAATCGGCTTGAATATCGCGATAGAACGCGCCAATTCCAGCATGGTATCATCAATAAGCTCTACCGCTATCGGGTCCAGCCCCACCAGATGCTGGGCCGCATCCATCGCCTTGTAAAAGGTCGGGAAATGACAAATGCCCATAATCTTTTTAGCTGGTAATGGCGAAAGCTTTAATTCTATTTCAGTAGAGCAGGCAAGCGTACCTTCCGAGCCGACCAAAAGGTGGCTAAGATTGATACCATCCCCGGGGCTGCCCTTTGGCCGAGCGGCCATAGCATCCGGTACCAGCGCATCAATATTATAGCCGCCAACACGGCGCAGAACCTTTGGAAATTTTTCAGCGATTAGCGCTTCATTATCGCGTCCCAGTGCCTCTAGCTGTGGCCAGATTTCTCCTAATTTTCCAGTTAGCTGGCTCTCTTCTAACGGGCCAAAAACAGCCTCACTACCATCGCCTAATATGGCTTTGATAGAATGCACATTGTCGCGCATAATCCCATAGCGTAGCGAGCGGCCACCACAGGAATTATTCCCTGCCATGCCGCCGATTGTCGCCCGGCTAGAGGTAGAAACATCAACCGGAAACCACAGCCCATGCGGCTTTAACTGGCGGTTAAGTTCATCCAATACAATGCCTGGTTCTACCACACAGCGGCGGCCGGCCACATCCAGAGACAGAATTTTATTCAAATGCTTTGTTTGGTCTAGCACCAGCGCGTGATTAACCGTTTGCCCACATTGCGAGGTTCCGCCGCCACGTGGCAATATTGCCAGGCCATTTTCACGGGCGAAATTCAGCGTCACCCGAACATCTTCGGCCGTTTCAGGGATAACCACCCCATGCGGGACCATCTGGTAAATTGACGCATCTGTTGCATAGCGTCCACGTGAAAACCTGTCGGTTAATAAACGGTCACCAAGCTGTTTTTTCAACGCTTTCAAATCAACTGGCTGATCCGAGAGCGAATTATTTATCTGGTTTTTTAAATCATCTGGCATAAGATCACCTAGAATTACTAAAATATTTGCGTCAAGTTTATGTGGAAAACGATTCCACTCAACGGAATAACTAGAAAAGAATAGGATATCAGGCTAGCATCCCTACTTGGAATACGGAATATGGTATGCCAATATTAATTTCTAAAATCTATCATTCAATTATAGTTTTTCATTCATCAGCAACAATGGCCCGCGCGCATTACACGCAGTTTTCAATCAACATAAGGAAGGCAAAGCATGGCAAAGAACGGATATAAGGCAGGCAAACATTTTCTTCAAATTCCTGGCCCAAGCAACGTACCAGACAGAATTCTGCGCGCTATGGATTATCCGACAATCGACCATCGGGGGCCAGATTTTGCAAAAATCGGTGCAGAATGTTTATCTGGCATCAAGACTATTTTCAAAACAGACAGCCATGTGGTGATCTATCCGGCATCCGGGACAGGCGCATGGGAAGCCGCCCTTATGAATGTGTTGCAAGAGGGTGATTTGGTGCTGATGGTTGAAACCGGTCATTTCGCTACCCTATGGTACAAGATGGCTACGCGCCTGGGCCTGGAGACAGAATTTTTGGCCACAGACTGGCGACGCGGTGCTGATGCACAAGCCATTGAAGATCGCCTTCGCAAAGATAGTAAAAACAAAATCAAAGCTGTCTGTGTGGTACATAATGAAACATCTACAGGTTCAACCAGCCGGATTGACGAAGTGCGCGCTGCAATGAATGCCGCTGGCCATGATGCCTTATTGATGGTGGATACTATCTCGTCTCTGGCCTCCATGGATTATCGCCATGATGAATGGGGGGTGGATGTTACGGTATCCGGCTCTCAAAAGGGGCTGATGCTGCCACCAGGCCTGTCGTTCAATGCGGTATCAGAGCGGGCGATTGATGTAGCGTCCAAAGGCGGCATGCGCCGATCTTACTGGGATTGGGAAGAACAGATCGCAGCAAATAAATCCGGGGCCTTTCCCTATACACCGGCAACCAACCTGCTCTATGGGCTGAAAGAAGCGATAGATATGTTGCATGAAGAAGGGCTGGATAATGTGTTTGCCCGCCATGACAGACATGCAGAGGCGACCCGAAAGGCGGTCCAGGCCTGGGGACTGGAAGTGCTATGCCAAGATCCGAAATATTATTCCAGCGTTCTAACCGCGGTCATGGTTCCAGATGGACAGGATGCAGATGCCTTGCGTGGCATAATTCTGGATAATTTTGATATGTCGCTTGGTAACGGCCTGTCCAAGGTCGCGGGTAAAGTGTTCAGAATTGGGCATCTGGGTGATTTCAATGACCTGATGCTGCTGGGCACGTTAAGCGGCGTTGAAATGGGATTATCACTTGCAGGTATTCCGCATCAGTCTGGCGGCCTTGCCACCGCAATGAGCTATCTGCAAGAGACCAGCCAGGCTGAATAAAGCCATCTGCTGGGGTAACATAAAAGGGGTAGGGAGACAGCTATGTCCGAGAGGAACCAAAATGCAACAGAAGAGCAGGATGAACTGATCTTCACCGCCGAGAATGGCATCGGCATCCTTACCCTGAACCGCCCGCATCGGCGCAACGCCCTGACCTTTGCGATGTATGATAAAATCAAGCAAATCTGCCGCCAGGCAGGCACGCCAGAGGATCCAGACAAGCTGCGGGTGTTAATTTTTACCGGCGGCGGGGATGCGGCCTTTGCTGCGGGTACCGATATCTCGCAATTCAAGACTTTTTCACGCCCCGAAGATGCGATAAATTATGAGAGCATGATCGAAAAGGTACTGCATGAGATCGAGCAATGTGAAGTGCCAACCATTGCAGCGCTGAACGGCTTTGTGACTGGTGGCGGGGCGGCGATTGCTGCGGCCTGTGCTATCCGTATTGGCAGCCAGTCGATAAAGGTCGGCGTGCCGATTGCCAAGACGCTGGGGAATTGTCTGGCGATTGCCAATCTGCGCAGATTTGTCCAGCTGGTCGGACCCGCCCGAACCGCACATATCTTGCTCACCTCGTCCCTGATAGATGCAGAAGCCGCGCTGCAAGCTGGCTTTATCACCGAATTACATGCAGACAAGTACGCGGTAGAAGCTCGCGCTCTGGAAATGGCCGGCTCTATCTGCACAGCTGCCCCCCTTACCATAAAAGCCACCCTAATCGGGCTACGCCGCCTGCAAAGCGCCACCCCATTGCCAGATGATCATGATTTGATCCAGATGTGCTTTGGTAGTGCCGATTTTAAAGAAGGCATATCTGCCTTTTTCGAAAAAAGACCGGCAAACTGGCAAGGCAAATAACGCCTGTTCTAAGCGTCAAAATCATTTTGGGTTCCCGGGTATCGGCTTGGCACAAGCTGACTGGAAAAAATGCGTGATTGCAAGGGCTAACCTCCCCTTGCACTTTATATAATATTTGGTATACCATTTTAGATGACTGGCAATTACAGGCGGTTTTCTGCCGCTTTAATCAAAGCTGATCAACAGATGTGCGTTATTCTGTAAAGATAGCGTTGGATAAAAATATAAAAGAAAGATCACAAGATGACACAGGCGCATTATCAGGGTATCTGGCCAGTGGCTCCTACCCCGT
>JBMHCK010000143.1:0-5151 GCA_049889955.1 Puniceispirillaceae bacterium (SeqCode) | reverse complement strand
TCGGGGTGTCTTTGTGCTAATTCCTCGGCGATGGTCAGGCTGTCTGTCATCTCTGCGCCGTCGCTGGCGATGGCCGTTGGCACGGTGCGCGCCCGTGGTGAAAAGGCGGTCAGATCGGTGGTGAATTGCGGCTCATACAGGCGGGTAACCTGAACAGAAACCGGTATATTAAAGGCGGCAAAACACAGCCAGCCCCGCAAAGACCAGCTGGAATAGCTGGGGTCTGCTATCAGTAATTTATAGGATGTCATCGCCTGTCTCTTATGGTTTTGGCTCTTATGAATGGGACCCTTATGGTTCTGGGACCAGCCTAACATGGTTAATAATTTAACAGCACAGGCAAACAGATGTCTATTTCGGTGTTGGCGGGTTGCCGGGGATAGGCAGGCCGCGCAGGGCTCGGTTAGAGCGCATATATTGCGGGGCATAGGCGGCCTCATCCCCCAACGCTTCGGCGGCGTGCCATGCCCAGCGCGGGTTATACAGCATCCCTCTGGCAAGGGCTATCATATCGGCTTGTCCGGAACGCAAAATCGCTTCGGCCTGGCGCGGCTCGGTAATCTGGCCTACCGCCATGGTGGGCATTCCGGTCTGTTGCCTTATTGTTGCGGCAAATCCGGTTTGATAGCCGGGACCTACATCTATCTGCTGGGCGGGGGAATTGCCGCCGCTGGATACATCTATAAAATCGGCCCCTGCTGCCTTTAGCGCGGCGGTAAATTGGCTGGCCTCTTGCACATCCCAGCTAGAGCTGTCTACCCAGTCGGTTGCAGAAATACGCACGCCTAGCGCTTTATGTTGTGGCCAGGCCTGACGCACGGCGGCAAACACTTCCAGCGGAAAGCGCATGCGCCCATCTAGTGCGCCGCCATATTCATCATTACGCTGATTGCTAAGCGGCGATAAAAACTGATGCAGTAAATAGCCATGCGCCATATGAAGTTCCACTACCTCAAAGCCTATCTCGTCCGCCCGCTTGGTAGCGGTGATAAAATCGTCAATGATTTTCGCCATACCAGCTTCATCCAGGGCGGTAGGGGTGTCAAAAGCCTCATTATACGGGGTAGCTGAAGGGGCCACGGTTTGCCAGCCGCGCGGATCATCTGCTGCTATTGGCGCCCCGCCTAGCCAGGGCAGGTCTGTTGAGCCTTTACGGCCAGCATGGGCCAGCTGTATCCCCATTTTTGCATGGCCATAATCATTACAGAAATTTACCACCCGCTTCAGCGCGTGCTGGTTTTCATCTGACCACAGGCCAAGGCATCCGGGGCTGATACGCCCTTCCGGGCTGACCCCTGTCGCCTCTAGCAAGATAAGGCCGACCCCACCAACCGCAAACTGGCCCAAATGCATCAGATGCCAGTCATTCGCATTGCCATCTACCGCGCTATATTGGCACATTGGCGCGACAATAATGCGGTTGCGTAATTCAACATTACTCAGGCTGATAGGTGAAAATAAACGGCTGGACATGATAAAACCCTTCTTTTTAACAAATTTCCCCATGCCTTGCGGTCTGTTGGTACCGCGTCAAGGCCGGGTCAACCACCCTTATGGTGCGCTCTTCTCTGGTGAGAGGATAGCAACGAAATCATCAAAAAATTTACCTGCCAGCTTTTTCGCCGTACTTTCGATCAGGCGCGAGCCGAGCTGGGCAATTTTACCCGTTACGGCTGCCTCTACCTCATAAGACAGGCGGGTTGCCGTGCCGTCTTCTATTTCTTCCAAAGTTACCCTGGCAGAGCCAGTTGCCCCGCCAGCTACGCCGCCCTTGCCGCTGCCAGAAATAACATAGGCATGTGGCGGCTGAATATCAGATAAGGTGACCGTGCCGGTAAATTTTGCAGAGACAGGCCCGATTTTCAGCTTCACTTTTGCAGATAACTCGGTATCTGAATTTTTCTCCAGCATCTCACAGCCTGGAATGGCCTGTGCCAGAATTTCTGCATCATTCAGGGCGGTCCATACCGTTTGCACTGGAACAGGAATATCATGGGACTGGTTAAGCTGCATCTGCGAATTCCTGTTTGCCTGGCTGGTTTTTCGGGGTAACGGCCAGCATATTATAGTGCGCGTACCGCGCGTCTGGTCATCTCTTTGATAAGGTGGGCACGGTAATCTGCGCTGGCGTGAATATCGCTCATCAAGGCACTATCTTCAATCTGTACTTTATCAATAGAATCGCTGTTAAAGTCGGCTGTCAGCGCGGCTTCCAGTCCGGCATGGCGGAAAACGCCATCCTGACCTGCCCCGGTTATCGCCACACGCACCTCGCCTGTATCGCTTCGGGCAACACATACACCAACCATCGCATAGCGCGAGGCCGGATTGCTGAATTTTATATAGCTGGCATGCCGGGTTTTCGCAAAGCGGATTTCGGTGATGATCTCATCTTCTGCCAGCGCGGTTTCAAACATGCCGGTGAAATAGTCCTCTGCGGCAATCAGGCGTTTATTGGTTTGGATACTGGCGTCCAGGCCCAGTATCGCTGCCGGATAACAGGCGGCCGGATCATTATTGGCGATAGACCCGCCAATGGTACCGCGATTGCGTACCTGGCGATCCCCAATCCCGCCTGCTAGCTGGGCCAGAACCGGCAGAAATTCCTGAATTATCGCTGAATGCTCTACCTCTGCATGGGTGGTCATCGCGCCTATAGCAATCTCCTCGCCCTCATCTGTGATAGAGGACAGCCCGCTAGCGGATAAATCTATCAGGCAATCTGGTGCGGCCAGCCTTTGTTTCAAGGTGGGGATCAGCGTCATCCCGCCGGCCAGTATTTTACCGTCCTCTGCGCTGTTCAGGGCGGTGACAGCCTCATCAATATTACCGGCCTTTATATAGCGTGTTGCGTACATAATTTGCCTCTTATCATCTCATTTTTTCAGCAGCGCTTTGCACCGCTTTGACAATATTGTGATAGCCAGTACAGCGACAGATATTCCCCTCCAGCCCTTCGCGGATATCGCGCTCGCTCAAAGAGGTGTTTTTTTCTACCAGCTCAATCGCGCTCATCACCATGCCGGGGGTGCAAAAGCCGCATTGCAGGCCATGCTGGTTATGAAAGGCTTCCTGCATAGGGTGCAATGTCTCGCCATCAGAAATGCCTTCAATGGTGGTAATCTCTGCCCCATCAGCCTGGACGGCCAGCATGGTACAGGCTTTTACCGAAACACCATTTACATGCACCACACAGGCCCCGCACTGGCTGGTATCACAGCCAATATGCGTGCCTGTCAGCCCCAGCGTTTCGCGCAGGTAATCGACCAGCAAGGTATTATCTGCAACGTTGTGAAGCTGGCGTTGCCCGTTCACCAAAACCGAAAGCTGTGCCATATTTGCCACCTAAATCTATCGTGTCGTCAGTCCAACATGGTTGGGTAAAAAACCGTTCTTGTAAAGAGGTTACCCTCGGTTTTTTTCAATATATATCCGTATGTACCCAAAGCAAATTTCAGAACTCAATACTTGCCTCAAAACGGTGTGCGTGCATACGATAACTTGGCAGAACCCGCAGCGGTAATGCGCGGTTTTGTTGTACGGCTATCGATGCTGTAAGTTTATTTTCAACCTGGCTAAAGGCCAAAATAATGACCATGCCTCACCCTGCTTCTTTTGAGTCCTTAAGTGACCGAGATTTGCTCGTGCTAGCCGCGCAGTGGCATCAGGACGGGCAAGGGGTGGCGCTGGCCTTTGTCACATCAATATGGGGATCGGCCCCCCGTCAGGTTGGCGCATTGCTGGTAATTCGCCAGGATATGCAGATAGCCGGGTCGGTTTCTGGCGGCTGTATCGAAGGGGCGGTGATAGAGGCCGGGCTAGCTAGCCTTGAATGCGGCAAGGCAGAGATGTTGAGCTTTGGGGTTGCAGATGAAACCGCATGGCAGGTTGGCTTGTCTTGCGGCGGCGAGATTAGTGTGCTGGTTATCCCTGTATCTGAAGCCACATTACCTGCCGCTACCTTGCAAGAGATGGCACAGGCCAGCGCAACCCGCCAACCCATATCTATCGAATTTGATATCGCCGCGGGGGTTGCTGGCCCCTTATCGACAACAGGCACAACTAAACACACGGCCTCGATGCTGGCAGCAGATAAGGCTTCTTTCGCGCTATTTTATCCGCCGCCACGCCATCTTATTCTGATAGGGGCGGTACATATTAGCCAGCATCTGGCGCAGATGGCCACACAATGCGGATTTCAGGTCAGTATCATAGACCCTCGCGGTATATTTGCTGACCCCCAGCGATTTCCGGAAACCACAACGCTTATCCATGAATGGCCATCTGAAGCGCTTGCGGGGATGTCTCTGGATGCGGCATCTGCGCTGGTTACCCTCACCCACGATCCGAAAATAGATGATGATGCGCTGCTGCCCGCATTGGCGTCGGATATGTTTTATATTGCCTGTCTGGGTAGCTGTCGTACCCATGCCAAACGCAAGGACAGGCTGGCAGCACAGGGGATATCACAGGCCCAGCTTGAAACCCTTAGCGGGCCGGCTGGTTTGGATATTGGGGCAAAATCGCCAGCTGAAATTGCAGCCTCTATTCTGGCGGAACTGATACAGGCGTGGCGGCTGCCGATGCGCCGGGAAAGCGCCAAGATTACACAGGCTAATATTACATAGGCCAAGATTACACAGGAAGAGATTAAACAAGATAATCTGTTATGAAATTTGGTGAGACAGACATAGATAATTGCCTTGGGGCGGTGCTGGCCCATAGCCAAAAGCTTGGCACGCGCCGTATTGGCAAAGGCACCCGCCTTGATGCAGAGCTGATAGATGCGTTTCGCGCGCAAGGGGTAGATGTGCTGGTCTGTGCGATGCCAGAGGCAGGCGATCTGGATGAGAATATAGCGGCCAGAGAGATTGCGCTGCAGCTGGCAAAGAAGGTGGCAGCCACCTCTATCGAAATGAGCGCGGCGGCAACTGGACGGGTGAATTTCAAAGCCAGAGAGGCGGGCATTTTGCGATATGACCGCCAGGATTTACTGGCCTTTAATCTGGTGCATGAAGGGGTGGGGCTAAGTTTGCCTGCGCATAACCAGCTCTTGCAGCCAGGCCAGATAGCGGCCACGTTAAAGATCATTCCCTATTTTTTGCATGGCGATATTGTCCAGACCTTGCTGAAACAACTGCAATCGCGCCC
>JBMHCK010000142.1:0-10030 GCA_049889955.1 Puniceispirillaceae bacterium (SeqCode) | reverse complement strand
TCCTGCTTTTCCAGCAAACGGCTGATAAGCGGGTTAAGCGGATCATCGCCCTCAACCTGCGGATGAAGAGGTGGTGCCTTGGAGGAGGAGATAGGATGGGAGGAGCTGCGTTTACGCGGGGTCATATGTTAAAACTCTGTGATAGAATGGCTTTAATTCATTATTTCATTTTTTTGTAATAATCTTGCTTTATTCAGATGAAAAACATGGTATCGTTAAAGCGGACTGCTCTGGGGGGCAATTACACCCATTTTGTTAGAACCGCATTGGCAGTATAAGAGATTATGTCTAAAAAATTCAAACTAGATTCTGTTGATAAGCAAATTTTGCATGATCTGCAAGAAAATGGCCGCATGACGAATGTGGAATTAGCCCAGAACGCTGGCATTTCTGCTCCGCCCTGTCTGCGCCGTGTGCGCGCCCTTGAAGATGCACAAATTATCAAAGGGTATCACGCGGATGTTGATCCAGAAGCGCTGGGCTATACCGTGACAATTTTTGCCTTTGTAGGGCTTACCAGCCAGGCCGAGACAGATTTGCAGGAATTTGAAGCGCTGGTTGGCAGCTGGGAGATGGTTCGGGAATGTAATATGCTGATGGGAGAAACAGATTTCCTGTTAAAAATCGTTGCCCATGATTGGGATGATTTTCAGCGTTTCCTGACCAGCAAGCTGACCCCGGCTCCTAATGTTAGCCATGTGAAAACAGCGTTATCCATTCGCTCTCGCAAAGACCTGCCCGGCGTGCCAATTACCGTATAAGGTGGTGCCAATTACCGTTTAGGATCGCAGCGATTATCGGTTACGATTGGCGCGCATTACCTTTCACTTCCAAAGCAAAGCAGTTTTAGCGGGGTTACAGATCGTTCTCGCTGATCACGTTTATAGAAATAATTTCATAAGGATGTGGCCCGCGAGGGGTCTGCACCTCTACAGAATCTCCTTCCGCTTTGCCGATAAGCGCCCGCGCGATAGGCGAGGAGGTCGAGATCATATGTTTGGAAATATCGGCTTCATAGGGACCAACGATAACATAAGTTGATTCCGCGTCAGTCTCTTCATCGGCGATCACCACTTTGGTACCAAAGGTCACTGTCTTGCCTGTCAGGCGGCTCATATCCACCACTTCGGCGCGGCTCGTTACATCTTCCAGCTCGGTTATTCTGCCTTCGATAAAGGATTGGCGTTCGCGGGCTGCATGATATTCAGCATTCTCAGAGAGATCGCCATGCTCACGCGCTTCGGCGATCGCGCGGATAACTGCCTGGCGTTCAACCGATTTTAAATTCGTCAGCTCGGCCTTTAGCTTGTCCAGACCGTGCTGTGTAAAGGGAATCTTTTCCATTATCTTTACCTGTTTATCACCCTTGAATCAGGATTGATCATATCGCTTTTAAGGAATTTCTGAAAGGCTACGACAAATCTGGCCGGTTTGGCAAATAATCCTGAATAGATTTTACACCCAACATGTCATGTTTCATGCTTTTGATGGCGGCAACCGCAGCGCGGCTACCTGACACGGTGGTGTAATAGGGAATATTGTTTTTCAGGGCTGTCTGACGAAGCGAGAAACTATCGCGAATAGCTGGCGCCCCTTGTGCAGTATTCAGGACCAGCGCAATTTTGCTGGACAGCATGGCATCAACCGCATGTGGCCTGCCTTCCATTACCTTGTTAATGCGGCTAGCCAGGACGCCGGCATCCTTTAACGCATCTGTGGTCCCGCCTGTTGCCAGAATTTCAAATCCCATCTCGGACAGTTCGCGGCAAATCGGAATAAAGGCAGCTTTATCCGCATCTTTCACAGAAATAAAGACACTGCCTTCAAGCGGTAAGACGGTGCTGGCGGCAAGCTGGCTTTTGCCAAAAGCGCGGCCAAAATCATTGTCGATACCCATAACCTCGCCTGTTGATTTCATCTCTGGGCCCAAAAAGACATCAACGCCCGGGAAGCGTGAGAACGGGAATACCGCCTCTTTAACCGCTACATGGGTTAACGGGGCGTCCAGCATTTTAAAGTTAGCTATTTTTTCACCTGCCATAATTCTGGCGGCAATTTTTGCTATCGCATTACCTGTCGCTTTCGCAACAAACGGTACGGTACGGCTGCCTCTTGGATTTACCTCCAACAGATAAACAGTCTCGTCCTTTACGGCGAATTGGACATTCATCAGGCCGACAACCCCAAGCGCATGTGCCAGCGCTTTTGTCTGCTCTCTGATTGTCTGGGTAACAGCTTCTGACAGATTTTGTGGCGGCAGGATACAGGCACTATCTCCGGAATGGATGCCTGCTTCCTCGATATGTTCCATGATGCCGGCAATAACCACTTCCTCGCCATCACATAGCGCATCTACATCTACCTCAACCGCGTTCTCTAGGAACCTGTCGATAAGAACAGGATTACTGCCAGATACCACCACCGCATCGCGCATATAGCGTTCCAGATCGCTCATCTGATGAACGACTTCCATGGCTCTGCCGCCCAGTACATAAGACGGGCGGATAACTACCGGCAAGCCCACTTTTTCCGTGATCGCCCTGGCTTCTTCGACAGAATGGGCGATGCCATTTTCAGGCTGTTTCAGATCAAGCTTTTGCAACAGCAGCTGAAAGCGTTCTCTGTCTTCAGCCAAATCAATCGCATCTGGGCTGGTACCTAAAATGGGTATTCCCGCAGCTTCAAGTGCAGCAGCGATTTTCAAAGGCGTTTGGCCACCAAGCTGGACAATCACCCCTTTTACAGTGCCGTTCTCGGCTTCACGCCGAATGACCGATATCACATCTTCTTGTGTTAATGGCTCAAAATATAACCGGTCAGAGGTATCGTAATCTGTTGAAACTGTCTCTGGGTTACAATTGATCATGATGGTTTCAAAACCCGCATCTGACAGCGCATAGGCGGCATGAACACAGCAATAGTCAAATTCGATACCCTGTCCAATCCGGTTCGGACCGCCACCCAGAATGACCACTTTTTCCCGGTCAGAAGGGGCTGATTCGCATATCGCGCCAGCGGTATTTTCAAAGGTTGAATACAAATAAGCGGTATCAGAAGCAAATTCAGCAGCACAGGTATCAATGCGCTTGTAAATAGGGGTAATGCCAAGTGCCAGGCGAGCCGAACTCACCTCTGCCTCTGGTAGATTGACCAGCTCGGCAATGCGGTTATCGCTGAAACCAAGAGATTTGATTTTATGCAATGTAGCTGCATCTGCTGGCAGGCCAGTATCATTCAAATAGGCTTCTGCAGAGATGATTTCTGCCATCTGGTTCAGGAACCATTTATCCCAAAAGGTTGTCTGGTGAATTTCTTCAACCGACATGCCAAGCCGCATAGCTTGCGCAATCCGCAAAATCCGGTCTGGGGTTTGCCCGGAAATCCAGCCCTTCAGCACATTGATCAGGTCGTCATTTTCTGCATCTGGTGCAGGTATAGGGCTGAGGCCATTCAAGCCTGTTTCAAGCGAACGCAAGGCTTTTTGCAGGCTTTCAGGAAAACTGCGGCCCACCGCCATCGCTTCGCCAACTGATTTCATGGAGGTGGAAAGCTCAGCCACTGCGCCTGGGAATTTTTCAAAGGTAAAGCGCGGAATTTTGGTAACGATATAGTCAATGGTCGGCTCAAAGCTGGCAGGCGTGACCCCTGTTATGTCATTATCCAGCTCATCCAGACGATACCCTACCGCCAGCTTTGCAGCGATTTTCGCGATTGGGAATCCGGTTGCTTTTGACGCCAGCGCAGAAGAGCGCGAGACCCGCGGGTTCATCTCGATAACAATAATTCTTCCATCTTTGGGGCTGACTGAAAACTGTACATTCGAGCCGCCTGTATCCACCCCAATTTCACGCAAGACCGCAATAGAGGCATCGCGCAAGGCCTGGTATTCTTTATCTGTCAGGGTCATGGCCGGGGCCACGGTAATGGAATCGCCAGTATGGACCCCCATCGGGTCAACATTCTCTATCGAACAGATGATGATGCAGTTATCTGCATGATCGCGCACCACCTCCATTTCATATTCTTTCCAGCCAAGCAGAGATTCTTCGATAAGAACCTCGGAGACAGGCGACAGCCGCAATCCATCGCGGACAATGCTCTCAAATTCTTCTGAATTATAAGCCACACCGCCACCTTCACCGCCAAGGGTGAAAGAGGGACGGATAATTGCTGGCAAGCCAACAATTTCAAGAGCCGCCATCGCATCTTCAAAATTATTCACCGTACGCGAGCGGGCAGATTCAAGACCGATTGAATCCATCGCCTTGCGGAATAGCGCGCGATCTTCTGCCTTTTCAATAGCATCTGGCTTGGCGCCGATGAGCTCTACATCGAACTTATCCAATACCCCGCTATGATGCAGAGACAAGGCGGTATTAAGCGCTGTTTGCCCGCCCATCGTTGGCAACAGCGCATCGGGGCGTTCTTTTTCAATGATGCGGGCAACAATTTCAGGGGTAATCGGCTCAATATAGGTGGCATCGGCCATATCCGGGTCAGTCATAATCGTGGCCGGATTGGAATTGACCAGAATGATACGATAGCCTTCTTCACGCAGTGCTTTACAGGCCTGAGCCCCGGAATAGTCAAACTCGCACGCCTGCCCGATAATAATCGGGCCAGCACCAATAATCATAATCGAGGAAATATCATTGCGACGGGGCATTTTGGCTACCTGAAATCTTTGTTAGAGGGAAGAAGGTCGGGCGGAGATCACACTAGTTATGGGTGTTATTTTTCATTTTTTGTGGCTTTCATCATGTCGGTAAAGCGCTGAAACAGATGCCGGCTATCATGCGGGCCAGGTGAGGATTCTGGATGATATTGCACACAAAAAACAGGCTTTGTTTTATGCCGCAATCCCTCAACAGAACCATCAAATAGCGAGATATGGGTGACTTCTACATCATCTGGCAAGCTGTCTTGCTCAACACAAAAACCATGATTTTGGCTGGTGATTTCAATCTGCCCAGTGGTTAGGTCACGTACTGGATGATTGGCGCCGCGATGTCCGCGTGCCATTTTGGTTGTACGCCCGCCCATCGCGAGGGCAAGCAGTTGGTGTCCGATACAGATACCAAAAATCGGGGTGGTGCTATCTATGAGTTTTTTGATCTCGGCGACCGCAAATTCAGCCGTGGCAGCAGGGTCACCTGGCCCATTTGCCAGAAATACGCCATCTGGTTTGCGGGCCAGAATATCGTCTGCACTAGCGGTGGCCGGAACCACATCCACCACACATCCAGCATCAACAAGACAGCGCAGGATATTTTGTTTGCATCCAAAATCCATCGCTACAACGCGCAAGCCCTCGAGGCGGGTTTCTGCAGCGTTTTTGCTGAGGTCAAAACTGCCTGTCGACCAGCCAAAATCAGCATCTGTAGAAACGACACTGGCCAGGTCCATTCCCTTTAATCCTGGCCATTCGGCAAGCTGTTTTTGCAAGGCTGGCAGGTCAAACTGGCCATCGGCGCGGGTGCATAGCACGCCTTTGGGGGCGCCCTTATCGCGGATTGTGCGGGTCAGGGCCCTGGTATCAATGCCGGCGATGCCTGGCAGATTATGCTGTTTAAGCCAATGATGCAGGTGACTATCCTGGCGCCAGTTTGATGGTTGGGTAACATCATTGCGAACAATCATGCCAAGAGCGGCCGGGTTCAGTGTTTCGATATCATCGCCATTTGTGCCGGTATTGCCAATATGCGGGAAGGTGAAGGTGATAATCTGACCTGCATAGGACGGGTCTGTCATTATCTCTTGATAGCCTGTCATCGAGGTGTTGAAACATACCTCGCCAACATTTGTTGTATCCGCACCAAATCCGGAACCATAGAATGTTGTGCCATCTTCGAGAATCAAAACTGCCGTTGGGGCGCTGGGAGGAGAAAAAGGAGAGAGTGTTTTCACATCATAAACAGCGTCAGGCATAAGGCAAAATTCCCGTCTGTGCATAAAAATTTGGCTTGATGCGCGTGTCTTTTACATCGGGTAATCATGGCAGATTGGCCTGGACCCTGCCGATGCGACGACGACCACACAAAATTGCCATTGTCTACTCCAGCCAGCCTATCAAGGTCAAGTCTTGTCTTGCATGAATTAGGCTTCTGGCGTAAAACAGGGCCTCAATCTGAACAGATAGCTTATAATGATGTAAAATCGGTGCTATTTCGGTCAGTTTTATAGCTTTCCAGATGATAAAAAGAGGGGCAAATTTGCATGCGTGAACGAATCGCTCAGGCAATGAAAGATGCGCTGAAGTCCAAAGACCAGGCAACCTTATCTACTATTCGGCTGATTGTTGCCGCACTCAAAGACAGAGACATTGCTGCCCGCTCAGACAATAATCATGATGGCATTTCAGATGATGAAATCCTGTCAATGTTGCAGACAATGATCAAGCAACGGAACGAATCAGCAAAAATGTATGAAGATGGCGGCCGCCCGGAATTAGCCGAAGCCGAAAAAGCTGAAATTGAACTGATACAGCAATTTTTGCCAGAACAGCTGAGCCATGATGATATCGAGAAAGCGATTGCCGATGCGATTGCCCAGACAAGCGCCGCTTCTATTAAAGATATGGGCAAGGTGATGGCGCATTTGAAAGAACAATATGCTGGACAAATGGATTTTTCTGCGGCTAGCCAGATGGTCAAAACGGCCCTGATGGGCTAGGCTATAGCTGGATAAAACCATGTGTATTGGGGCCGGGGTGTGTTGGGGCCGGACAGTCCGCCTTAACAAGCTAAAGGACAGATGCAAATAAATTGGCAGTTCCGTCTGAATTTATCGAAGAGTTGCGAGCGCGAACCACATTGTCAGATCTGGTTGGCAAGCGCGTAAAGCTGGTACCAAAGGGGGGCCGGCTAGCAGGCTTGTGTCCCTTTCATTCAGAAAAGACCCCCTCATTTTATGTGAATGATAGTGAGGGGTTTTACCATTGCTTCGGTTGCGGGGTTTCTGGCGATGCAATCGGGTTTTTGCGGGAAAGCGATGGGCTGGATTTCATGGAAGCGGTGCGCTATCTGGCAGAAATAGCCGGAATGGTGGTGCCAAATAGCGCGCCAATTGACAGCCAAAAAGCAGAACAGCGCAAACAAGCTATCGATGCGCTGGAATTTGCCGCACAATTTTATCAGGCCAATCTGTCTGGTCCAGTAGGAGAGGCGGCATCTGCCTATATTAAATCACGCGGGTTGGACGCGCATATTGTTAGCCAGTTTATGCTGGGCTATGCACCGCGATCTGGCCTATATCCCAGCTTGCAACAGCGGCAATTTCCAAAAGAGCTGATCCTGCAAGCAGGTCTTGCCGGTATCTCCGAGCGTGATGGGGCGGCCTATGATTATTTCCGCGACAGGCTGATGTTTCCTATCCAAAACAGGCAAGGAAGGGTGATTGCTTTTGGCGCGCGCGCGCTTGGCGATGCCCAGCCTAAATATTTAAATTCGCCTGAAGGGCCGACTTTTTCGAAAAAGGCGGTTTTATATGGCTGGACACAGGCGCGCGCCCTATTGCGGCAAGGTCTGCCCTTGTTAGTAGTCGAGGGATATATGGATGTGATCGCGGTATCCGCAAGCGGCGTAGCTGCCGCATTGGCCCCGCTTGGCACCGCCCTGACCGAACAGCAAATTCAGCTGGTCTGGAAACTGCATCCAGAACCTATCCTTTGTTTTGACGGGGATGCGGCCGGCCAGAAAGCTGCATCACGGGCGATAGAGCGTATTCTGCCCCTGTTGGAGCCAGGAAAAACCGTGCGAATAGCAGTTATGCCGGCCGGACAAGACCCGGATGATATTCTAAAGGCGGAAGGGGCAGAGGGGCTGAAGCGTATTTTATCGGCAGCGAGCGGGATTTTGGACAGCCTATGGCAAACGAAATTCGCGGCCTATAAATTAGAAGACCCGCGCACCCAGCCAGGTGCCCGTGCGGCCTTTTGGGCAGATATGCGCCAGCTGGTTCGCTCTATCAGTCATAATCAAACCCGCACTGCCTATCTTGATGATGTGGAATTTCGCATTGGTGCGATGCGGGCTGCGACAAAAGGGGCGGCGGCCCTGGGGGGGCGGAGCGGCGGCTATCCGGCAGGGCAGATGGTCCGTACAAGGCGGCCTAAGACCGGGGTTCGGGTGCAATATCAGGCCGTATTAGCCTTGCTGGTCAGATTTCCAGAACTGTTTTCAGATGTTGCAGAAGAGCTGGCGATGATGGAATTTCAGGATAGTGAGCTCGAAGCGGTAAAAAAACACCTAATTGACTTGCTAATCGCAATGCCAGACCTTGACGAAGAGGCTGTTCGATATCATTTAGAACAAACAGAGTTTTCTGAGGTGGTAGAAGATCTGTTCGGCAGAGATATGACAGCGCGTCTGGGCGGCAGTTTCAAAAACGGAAACGCAGGCTGGACAGCGGCGAGAGCAAAAGAAATACTTGGCGAGATTATGGATCGCTTATTGCAGAAAACCAGACGTTCTGGTCAGGCAATCGGATATCGTTCCTGAGCTGCGGACAAGGGGCCTTTTTGGGGGAAATCGAATATGGCGCGGAAATCGGCAAAAAAAGCAAATGCAGAGGGTCAGGAGCAGAATAGTGATGCCCCTATCCTTGATACCAAAAACACCGCAGTCAAAGCCCTTATCAAAAAAGGCAAAGAGCGCGGCTTTGTCACCCATGATGAGCTGAATGCCGCCCTGCCTCAGGGCGAGCTAACTTCTGAGCAAATTGAAGATGTAATGGCCTCGCTTAGCGAGATGGGCGTAACCGTTGTTGAAGCTGCAGAAGATGTAGATAAAGAAAGCGATGACGCACCTGAAAGTCCGCAATCTGGCAATCTGTCTGATGGCGAGGTTAGCGGCTCGGATGACCCGGTGCGTATGTATTTGCGCGAGATGGGTTCGGTAGAGCTGCTGGCACGCGAGGGCGAGATTGCCATTGCCAAGCGCATTGAGGCTGGACGCGAGATGATGATTGGCGGGATTTGCGAGTCCCCCCTGACCATCCGCGCTCTGCTTACCTGGGCCCAGCAAGTGCGTGAATTTGCTGTACCACTGCGTGATATCATTGATTTGGATTTGACCTATATTCGGTTGAATGGCGCCCCTATAGAGGATAATAGCGGGATTCCGGGCGGGGCCGGGGCACGGCTGGATGCGCCGCAGGATGACGAAGAGGCAGATAGCGATTCCGACGAAGATCTGGAAGATGAAGAAACAGATGGCGAAGACAGAGCCGCCGATAGTGATGGGGATGATGAGGGCGATGAATTAACCCTGTCACTGGCGGCGATGGAAGAAGCTGTGTTTGACGATGTGATGACGCAGTTCAAGAAAATTGAAAAGCTGTTCGCAAAATATGTCATCCTGCAAGATAAGAAAGTCGCCTCTGCACAGAAGGGCAAGGGGCTGACCGCCGCCAAGGAAGCCGAGCTGGAAAATATGAAAATCGCGCTGGTAGAGGAAATGCAATCTGTCTATCTGCATTCCAACCGGCTGGAGAGTTTGAACCAGCAGCTGTCTGATCTCAACCGTCACATGACCTCTATTGATGGGGCAATGTTGCGGATGGCCCAGAAAAGCGGGGTGCCGCGCGATCAGTTTATCTCTGCTTGGTTTGGCCATGAAACAGAGACCAGCTGGCCGGCTGAGGAATTTAAAACCAAAGCCTGGCAAAAGCTGCGGGACGACAATAAAGCCGAGATCAAAGATAATTGTAAGAAAATGCAGCTGATAGCAGATGATGTCGGCCTGACCATTACAGAAATGCGCCATGTGGTGCAAACCATCCAGCGTGGCCAGCGCGAAGCGGCACGGGCGAAAAAAGAGATGGTCGAAGCCAATCTGCGGCTGGTGATTTCTATCGCCAAGAAATATACCAATCGCGGGCTGCAATTCCTGGATTTGATTCAGGAAGGCAATATCGGCCTGATGAAGGCGGTAGATAAATTTGAATATCGCCGGGGCTATAAATTCTCTACCTATGCGACCTGGTGGATACGTCAGGCGATTACCCGTTCCATCGCCGATCAGGCGCGCAC
>JBMHCK010000141.1:0-7215 GCA_049889955.1 Puniceispirillaceae bacterium (SeqCode) | reverse complement strand
AAATTCATCTGCCTGAAGATCAGAACATAGGCCAGACTGGCTGATATGCGGGGCCATCAACAGCTCGCCAGAACCAGATAAAACAACCGATACAGTTACCGTACCATTCCACAGCATACGCCGGCGAGAGCGCAGAAAATCAGACTGTAAATCAACAATCTCTCCACCCTCATGCGTCAACAGGCCAGTAGGTGCCTGCCCTTCTATTTCAGCCCTGCCTGCCGTAAATTTTACCATATCGCCATTTTCAGGAATCAGCGTTTGGCCAACCTGACAATCTGTGGCCAATTGTGCATGTGCCATTAAATGCCGGGCCGTCCCATGAACCGGGATAGAGATTTTGGGTCGGATCAGGCTATACATCTCGGTCAGCTCATCGCGGGAAGGATGGCCAGAAACATGTACCGCCGCATCTTCATCGGTGATCAAATTCACTCTCTGGCGCAATAACGCATCATGGACCCGCCCGATAGCCTGTTCATTTCCTGGAATCTGGCGCGATGAATATATCACCGTATCCCCGGCATTCAGGCTAATCTGCTCATGTGTGCCATTGGCGATACGGGCCATAGCGGCGCGCGCCTCGCCTTGCGATCCAGTGCAAATCACCACCAGATTTTCACGCGGGATAAGGCTGACATCCCCCTCGGACACAAAATCAGGGATATCGCGCAGATACCCCACCTCTTTTGCCGCCGCAATGGTCCGGTTCAAGGCCCGCCCGGCGATACAAACAGATCGGTTATTCGCACTGGCAGCGGTAATAATGCTCTCTATTCTGGCTACATTACTGGCAAAACAGGTGATCGCAACCATCTGCTCGGCCTGGGCAATAACCTGTGTCAGCCCCTCACAAGCGACCGCTTCTGACGGGGTGTGCCCCTCCACCATCGCATTGGTTGAATCGCCTATAAGCGCCATAACCCCTTCATCACCTAGCGCCCGCAAACGCGCCTTGTCCGCATCATCGCCTAACATCGGTGTGGGATCGAATTTCCAGTCCCCGGTATGCAATATCACCCCTTCAGGGGTACGCAACACAAGCGCTGCCGGGTCTGGTATCGAATGGGTCATAGAGACAAGCTCAACCGAAAAAGGACCAAAGCTGTAATCAATATTATAGTCAATTTCATGCATTGGAATATGCACATCCAGCCGCGCCTCAGCCAGCTTGCGCCGCAACAAAGCCAGCGTAAAAGCAGTGCCATAAACCGGCACTTTCAACCGTTCCCACAAATAGGGGATAGCACCGAAATGATCCTCATGAGCATGGGTTAGGATAATCGCTTCCAGCTTTTCTGCGCGCGCTTCAATAAACCGTAAATCGGGTAGCACCACATCAACGCCTGGCATGGTATCATCTGGAAAGCTGATACCGAGATCGATCATCAACCAGCGTCCCTTATAATGGTAAAGATTGGCGTTCATGCCAATTTCGCCAGACCCGCCAAGCGGCAGAAAAATCAAATCATCCTGGTGTATATCTGTCATTTTTTCATCTATCAGGCACGTATGGCCAGTTGGCAAAGCCCGTCTGTGGTAAGATCCGGGCGAATATGTTCTATCTTTGAGATATGGGGCGCAAACAAATAAGCAAGCCCACCTGTGGCGACAACCTGCATTTGCATCTGATAATGTGCCTCAATCCGGCTTAACATTCCCTCTATCAGGCTGGCATAGCCCCACAACACGCCAGATTGCATCGCTGTTTCGGTTGATTTACCGACAACAGGCTGATCTGCTGGCCAGGCAGCGATAGTGACCGCTGGTAGACGTGCAGCTGCTGCCACCAGAGCTTCTAGCGAGCGATGGACCCCAGGGGCGATAATACCGCCATCATAACAGGCAAGGCTATGGCCATCGCTGGCTGGCAGAACAATATCAAAGGTGGTGGCGGTGCCAAAATCCAGAACAATCGCCGGCAGATGCCCTGAACAAGCCACGCTATAGGCATTTACCAGCCGGTCCGCCCCTAATTGTGAGGGGGTATCAATCAATACTTGCAAGCCAAGCCCGCCTTTGGCCGGATCAGCAATAACCGGCACAACCCCCATTCGGCGTGTACAAAAATCAATCAGATGCGGGGTAGCTTCTGGCACAACAGACGCCAGAGCACAGCTAGTAACAGAGGCTAGTGCAAATCCATCTGTTTCCAGCAGGCGCGACAAGGCTACGGCATAATCATCAGCTGGACGCTGTGCGCGGGTTTCCAGCCGCCAGTTCCCCTGTTTTTCCCCTGTTGCTGTATAAAGCGCAAAGGTCACATTGGTATTGCCACAATCAATGGCCAGTATCATGCCTGCCCTTTCATGATTTCAACATCTCCGGCGGTAATGAAATGCTGTTTTCCGGCTGTATCGTAAACGATCAGCTGGCCTTCTTCGCCAATCGCCTCACAACGCCCTTCAATCAGACGGGCCGGCGTTTGAATTTGCACATTCTGGCCAATCATAAAACAATGGCGTTGCCAGTCAGCAATTACCGCTTGATGGCCGTTATCCTGCCACATCTCATAGCACTCAGCCAGTTTATGAACAAGCCTGAAAGCAAGTTTAGCTGGCGAGTGCATCTGACCATCCGGGCAAAATTTGTCCAGCGAGGTAGCGGGATGTTTCTGGCTGGCGTCGGTTGGTGCATTTTTCAGATTAATACCACAGCCTGCAACCACGCCCAACTCTCCTGCCTCTAGCAGAATGCCAGCTATCTTGCCGCCATTAACCAGAACATCATTCGGCCATTTCAGGCTTATCTGCGCCTTATCGTCCTCAACTGCCTCTGTCAGCATCTTATAAACGGCCAGCGATACCGCAAAAGACAGGCTAGGCCACAGCGTGCGCGGGGCGTCCGGGCATAACACAGCCGATAGATATAAACCATCGCCCGGTCGCGAGGTCCATTGCCGGCCCAACCTGCCGCGCCCTTGTGTTTGCTCGCCTACCACAAAACAGGTCCCTGCAGCCTGCTGGCCACCTGCTTTCAGCGCGATAAGCGCTAAATCATTTGATGAGGGCGCGCTGTCAGAAAAATTGATATGCCATCCGCCAGGCAGGGTGTTGTCTTTTATGTCTGGCCTGTCAGGAATATCCATCTTCTGCGCCATTATGCTGTCATATTAAAAATATACAGACACAATTGAGGTAGCTTGCTGTGACAGAGTGCCAATACCAAAGAAGAACAACAGAATAAATCCGACAGAGACAATTAAAACCAACCGGTTTTGGTGCGAGGTCCCCTCATCCAGTGGCGCGTCTGAATCCTGGAAATACATCAAACGGATAATCCGCAGGTAATAGAACGCGCCAATAACAGAGGTAAGCACCCCTATTATCGCCAATGGAATAAGACCCGCATTAACAGCTGCCAGAAATACATACCATTTGCCAAAGAACCCGGCCAATGGCGGTATCCCTGCCATAGAGAACATCACCACCATCATCGCTGCCGCCAGCAAGGGGTGGGTTGCAGAAAGACCTGCAAGGTCAGAAATTTTCTCAACTGGTGTGCCTTCGCGGCGCATCGTCATAATCACGCCAAATGCCGCAGCGCCCATAAACACATATGTAGTCATATAAATAACCACAGCAGAAGCACCCTCGCTGGTACCCGCCGCCAAACCCGCCAGCGCATAACCCATATGCGCGATAGAGGAATAGGCAAGCATACGCTTGATATTCTGCTGCATGATTGCGCCTGTGGCCCCAACAATCATAGAGGCAACAGAAAGCGCTATCAAAATCTGCGCCCACTGATCGGTGATATTACCAAAGGCTGAATAGGTGACATTCATCAGCAGGGTCATACCGGCAATTTTTGGAACAATCGCAAATAGCGCGGTAACCGGTGTTGGCGCTCCTTCATAAACATCTGGCGTCCACATATGGAATGGAGCGGCAGAAATTTTAAAGGCCAGACCTGAGAGCAGGAATACCATCCCGACAATCATACCTACCGATGCACCGCCTGTCAGGCTGGCGGCAATCGCTTCGAAATTCGTGCTACCAGAAAAGCCATATACCAATGACGCGCCATAAAGAAGCAGCCCCGAAGAAAGCGCGCCAAGCAGGAAATATTTCAATCCTGCCTCGGATGATTTCAGCGAGCTGGTTCGCATAGCTGCGACCACATAAAGCGGCAAGGATTGTAGCTCTAGTGCCATATATAGCGAGATCAGGTCATTTGCAGAGACCATCAGCAACATGCCAATGACCGCCATCAGAACCAGTAGATGAAATTCTGACCTGTCGATACCCTCTCCCCATTGCTCGCTAACCAGCCAGCTGGCGAAAAAGGCCCCCAAGAGGATCAAGCCCTTCATATACATAACCAGATTATTTACCGCAAACAGCTCGTTAAACAGCACAATTCGCCCATCAGGAACGGAAAATACCGCTAGAAAGGCTGCAAAATAACCGAGCAGAGACAAGGTGCGAGATAGCTTTATCGTCCCCTGATCTTCTGTATGGGCCTGTTTGGCAAAGGCCGCGACCAGGACCATCACCAATGCCAGTGCGATCAAAATAAATTCAGGCAATGCCGCAGAAATGGTTAGTTGTGAGAATTCCATATCAAACCCTACTCTCTAGCGCATCGCTGTCTGCAAGGACAGCTCTGTTGCGACATGCGCCATAATATCGGAAACCGTAAAGGCCATCACATCCAGCAAAGTAGATGGATATACCCCAAACCACAGAACCAGGATGGTCAGCGGCACAAAAATCATTGTCTCGCGCCGATCCAGACCAACCATTTCCAGAACTTCTGGCTTTTCAGCGCGGCCAAATACCACCCGCCGATATAGCCACAGCATATAACAGGCCCCTAAAATCAGGCCGGTTGCGGCGAAAACAGCTACCCAGCGTGAAGCCTCCCAGGCGCCAACCAGAACCAGCATTTCGCCGACAAAGCCAGAGGTGCCTGGTAGCCCAACAGAGGCCAGCATCATAAACATGAAAAATGCAGCATAGCGCGGCATCGCATCTACAACTCCACCATAGGCGCTGATCTCACGGGTATGCAAACGGTCATAAACAACCCCGACACAAAAGAACAGGGCTGCAGATACCAGACCATGCGAAATCATCTGGAACATCGCCCCGGCTATCCCCTGTTCGGTCAGGGTGAAAATACCAATGGTAACAAAGCCCATATGCGCCACAGAAGAATAGGCGATAAGCTTTTTCATATCACTTTGTGCCAGCGCTACCAGCGAGGTGTAAATCACCGCCACAACTGACAGGACAAAGATGAACGGGGCAAAATATTCCGAGGCGTCCGGGAACATCGGCAAGGAAAACCGCAGAAAGCCATAACCGCCCATTTTCAGCAATACACCGGCCAGGATCATCGACCCGGCTGTCGGGGCTTGCACATGCGCGTCTGGCAACCATGTATGCACCGGCCACATAGGCACCTTTACCGCAAAAGAAGCAAAGAAGCCCAGGAACAGCCAGAATTGCAATTCCGGGCTAAAGGCAAATTCAGCCAGTGCCGGAATATCCGTGGTACCGGTAATCTGATACATCACCAGCATACATATCAGCATCAATACCGAGCCTAAAAGCGTATATAAAAAGAATTTAAAGGCGGCATAAACACGTTCTGCCCCACCCCATACACCGATGATAATAAACATCGGGATCAATACGCCTTCAAAGAACAGATAGAACATCAGCATGTCTAGCGAGGCAAACATACCGACCATCATCACTTCTAGTACCAGAAAGGCGATCATGTAATCGCGCACCCTGTGCGTAATCGCCTTCCAGCTTGCCAAAATAGATAGCGGCGTCAAGAAAGTTGCCAGCAGGATAAACGGCATGGAAATACCATCAATGCCCAGATGGTAAGAAATGCCGCTTCCTGAAATCCAGTCAGCACGCTCTTCAAACTGATAACCAGCTACATTCGGATCAAAGCCAAAATACAAATATAGGGATAAAAGAAAGGTAAAACCTGAAACCCACAAAGCCACCAGCCGCGAATTTGCCGCAATCGATTCCGCATTGCCGCGGATCAGCATCAAAAACAGCACACCGGTCAGGGGCAGAAAGGTAATAACACTTAATAAAGGCCAGCTAGAAATCATCTGTCTACCTCCCAAATCCGCTAAAGTACCAGGACAGCAGAACCACAACCCCGATCATCATCGCAAACGCGTAATGATATACATATCCGGTCTGGACATGCACCAGCCGCGCTGACAGCCGCCCAACCAGTGCAGACAGGCCATCTGGGCCGAAATAATCAATCGTGCCCTTATCCCCGCGCTTCCACAGCCAGCCGCCAAAAACAACAGCAGGACGCACGAAAATACGGTCATAAAGCTCGTCAAAATACCATTTGTTAAACAAGAAATGATAAAAACCGCCACAGGCCGCTGAAATTTTGGCGGGTAGATGCGGCATCTTTACATAGGCAATATAGGCGCCCACAACCCCGCTAGTCGCCAACACAATCGGCAACAGCTTTACCCAAAGCGGTACATGATGCGCCGCTTCCATTGCAGTATGGGTCGGCAGAATGAAGATTGAATCCCCCCAAAATGCCGCCATATCATGTCCGACAAACAGCTCATACCCTGCCCAGCCTGCGAAAATCGCACCAATGGCTAGCGGGATCAGAGGCAAGGTCATCACATTTGGTGATTCATGCACATGTGACATGACCTCCTCGCTGGCACGTGGCTGACCGTGAAAGGCCAGAATTAACAACCGCCAGCTATAGAATGCGGTCAGCAACGCCGCTGCACATCCTAGCCAGAACGCAAACATACCAACCCCTGTATGCGCACCATAGGCGGCCTCTAGGATCATATCCTTGGAATAGAAACCGGCAAAAAACGGAAAGCCCGCCAGCGCCAGAGAGCCAACCCACATCATCGTGTAAGTCACTGGTACTTTGCGCCAGATACCGCCCATATTCCGCAAATCCTGTTCATCAGACAGAGCGTGAATAACCGAGCCAGCGCCCAGGAACAGCAATGCCTTGAAAAACGCATGGGTAGTAAGATGAAACATCGCCGCTGGATAAGCAGAAACACCAGCTGCAAAAAACATATAGCCAAGCTGTGAGCAAGTTGAATAGGCAATCACCCGCTTAATATCAAACTGGGTCATTCCAACCGTTGCCGCGAAAATAGCCGTTGACGCCCCAACAATGGTAATCACATCCAGCGCCACAGGGGCATATTCAATAATAGGCGACATCCGGCACACC
>JBMHCK010000140.1:0-7154 GCA_049889955.1 Puniceispirillaceae bacterium (SeqCode) | reverse complement strand
GTAACCTGATATATCCAGCCCGACATCCAGCCGCCAAGTGCCATGCCGATAATGGTCATCATAATAACAACACCAATACGCGCCCCTGCTTCGCGCGGTGGCAAGAATTCCCGCACAACCAGCGCATAGCTAGGCACAATTCCGCCTTGCGAGAGACCAAAAACAAAGCTGACCACATATAACGATGCCATGCCGTTAAACGGCAAATACATCACCAGCGCAACCCCTTGTGCAAACGAGCCCAGTAACAGTGTGCGGATACCGCCAATCCGATCGGCTATCAGTCCAGAGCCAATGCGGCTTATCACCCCGCCAAACAGCATCAGGGACAGCATTTCTGCTCCGACTGCCGGGCCATATCCCAGCCCCACACAATAGGAAACAATATGTACCTGCGGCATCGACATCGCCACACAACAGGCAACCCCGGCAACACAGAGCAAAAGTTGCAACCGCATAGGTGAAATACGCGTTTTCTGAATGTTTTCATTTACTTGCTGTGTAGCAATTTTATGACCAGCCTCAGGTAGTTTGCGTTGCAGCAGCAGGGCCAGCGGCAGGATTACAACCAAAGTTATCCCCGCCAGCATCAGATAGGCAGCCCGCCAGCCATCTTCTGCGAGAATATCAGATAGAAAAAGCGGCCAGATCCCGCCAGCCAGATAATTGCCGCTGGCAATCAGCGCAACCGCAATACCGCGCTGTTTTAAAAACCAGTGCGAAATATCAGTAATCAGCGGACCAAATCCAGCCGCCGTGCCAAATCCCAGAAACAGATGAACCCCGGCTAGCAGGTAAATATCACCTGTCATTGTCGAGAGCAGAAACGCCGCCGCAGAAACTATCGCGGCTGCCATCACCGATAAGGTTACACCTATCTTGTCAATAATGCGTCCGATCACCAGGTTTCCCAGCGCAAACCCAATCATATTCATGGTAAAGGGCAGAGAGGTTGTCGCGCGGCTGGTCGCAAATTCTGCCTCTAAGGCAGGCATAATGGTTATCACCGCCCACATGCCTGTATTGGCAAAAATTGCTATGACAAGGGTGACGGCCAGCCGGAACCAGGCATAGGACGTATCATGAATTTGGGGCATAGGCAGCGCTATCCTAAAGATCAGAAGCATCATGACAGATTGCCCTGACACCACAGCCATAATGAACAATTGTCTGTCGCCGCGTCAAATCATTTACCAATAACAGACCACCTATTGCCCTATCCATAGATAGGCTTCTGACAAAAATGGCGCATTTCTTGCATTATATAACAAAGTGCTAAAAAAATGATGGAGGCGATGATGGCAGGCGCATTAGGTTCTGAAGATATTGTCGATATAATTGAGGCCACGATTAGAGTTTTGGTTGGCACGGGCCTAAGCAGAGATCAGGCGCTACAGGTAATGCTGAGCCAGATAGCGGTTCAGGTTCAGCCTGATGTCATGAAATTGGCGGTAAAAGTAAGCGAGAAATATGCCGATGCTTTCACCAATGCTGGCTGGGATGCTGAAAATATGCAAAAAGTTGCTCAATGCGGGTCTGCTGGCCACCCTTTTGCCCGGCTTTAACCCGGCCCAGGGACGGTAAGCGCCTTTGAATTGCACCAGCTTTGCCTGTCTGGTTGACAAGGCAGGCACCAACAGGTCACTCTCTAGCTTTGACGCTGATAGCCAGATAGGGCGGAGATGACACAGATTAAAGCGCTGTTATTTGATGTATTTGGAACCGTTGTTGATTGGCGCAGTTGTGTTAGCGCCGAGATAGAGCAAATTGCCCAAAAATATGGTGCAAGGGTCGATGCAGCGCAGATGGCAGATGCCTGGCGGGCGCGCTATCAACCTGCAATGGAAGACATTCGCCAAAATAAACGCTCCTTTGAGATATTAGATATATTACACCGCGAAAACCTGGATCATGTTCTGGCATCCTTTGGCCTTGAAGAGGTTAGCGAGGCAGACAGGGCTGCGCTGAATTTATGCTGGCACCGCTTGCAAGGCTGGCCAGATAGCGCAGAAGGCTTAAGAGCCCTGAAGCGCCGATTTATTCTGGCTACCCAATCCAATGGAAATATCGCGCTTATTGTGAATATGGCAAAGACAGCAGATTTAAGCTGGGATGTTATACTTGGCGCTGAGGTAACCGGGTATTATAAGCCGCGTCCAGAAGCCTATGATAACGCCTGTGCGGCCCTTGGCCTGCCGAATGAGGCATGTATGATGGTTGCTGCCCATAATGATGATTTGGCCGCTGCCCGCCAGCAGGGGATGCGAACGGCCTTTGTATGCCGCCCAACCGAACATGGGCCAGATCAGGTAAAAGATTTGGAACCTGCTGCAGATTGGGATTATACCGCTAGCAGCTTTCTTGATCTTGCATCTAAACTAAATTGTTGAATATAGATTGTTAGCGTATGAAAAATAATAATTTTTTATATTTGCATTAAATTTTTCTTTTAAAAAATAACTTGCCAGCCCTCAAAGATTGCCGTTTGCTGAATAGGGAAGCGGAAATTCGATTACGGGGAAATGAGATGATATCGGTATTTTTACAGAATTTGGCAGTGATTCTAGCCAGCTTACTGGTGCTTGCAAATCACCGGGCTGATTATACCCTTTATATCGCTATAGCGGCGATTGTACTAACCAGTATTCGTTTGATGTTTACCAAAGGTTCTGGTTCCGCCAAGGTTAGCCTGTTCCTCACCCAGGGTTTCATTTTTGCTTTTGCCATGTGGTATATTTTATTCCCGGGTAGGTTTATCGATATTTTGAGTGCATTTTAAGCGTGTTTTTAAAACAGATAGGGTGAGATATGAGTTTATGGAAAGGCCAGGCATTTACGGTCAGCCACGCCGACGGTACTGGCACGGCCACCGGCGGATTTGAGGGGGGATTACGTGCCTTTTTTGAATATCGTGATTTAGGGATTAACCAGGCAACAAACGGCAAATTTATCGCGCATGTAATTCGGGCTGTTCCCGGCCGTCATGCCGAGCCGCAATGGCATATCCATGACCTGGATTTTCAGATGGTCTATATCCTAAAAGGATGGGTGATTTTTGAATATGAAGGGCAGGGAGAGATTACCTTGCGTGAAGGCTCTTGTGTATTGCAACCGCCCGGGATCAAACATCGTGAGGTTACCCATAGCGATGATTTGGAGCTGATTGAGATTTGCTCACCAGCCAGTTTTGAGACCGAGATGACAGAGCCGCCTGCTAAAGATTAAAACTGGCAGGGGCAAGGCTGGCTACCAACAGCCCGGCCATAGTGAAATTGAATATCCTTAGATGCTGACGATTTTTTAGTAATCTGCCAAACAGGCTACCTGCATAGGCCCATAAAAGGGTAGATGTGATGGTAACAAAAGCAAAGATAAGCGTGATGAATATCGTGGCTATATACAGGCTTTCTGCCTGGCTGGCATAGGTAGTCACAGACGATATGATAACGATAACCGCTTTTGGATTAATCGTTTGAAACAGCACAGCCTGAATAAAATTTATAGGCGTTGTTTGTGTATCTACCCCCTCTGGCGGCGCGGCGGTTGCGATTTTATAGGCCAGATAGAGCAAAAATAGCAGCGAAAACCATCTGGCAACTTCCATCACGCCAGGCAGGGTTGCAAACAGGCTGGCTAGACCCAAACAGGCCAGAATAACCAGCGAGACAAAGCCAATTGTGACACCAGTAATGTGGGGCAGGGTGCGCCGTAGGCCAAAATTTGCCCCAGACGCTGCCAGCATTAAATTATTTGGGCCAGGGGTGAACGCCGCGATACTGGCAAAAATGATAAATCCAATTAAAGAGGCAGTATCCATAATATCGGCATTCTCATCAGCCAGAGCGTTATATATGTGGCTAATCTATGCAAACTGGCTACCCGATAGCCAGCCCCTTAAATTAACCCCTGAGGGAAATTAACTTCTGCGGTAAATTAACTACTATAGTGGGCTTTTACAATACAGCCGACATTATGCGGCCATAACAGGGTGCAGATTTCCTGTGCCGTAGTAACCGCTAGAGTGGATTTTGTCTGCAAACGATAGGCTGGCGCGGCGATTTGCGCGCTGTTGCTGTCTGGTTGGCTCTTTGCTTGCCCATCTGTTGTAAGCGGATCATGTGCAGTAATCTGCAGCTGGTAGGCAGAAAACAGCTTGGCAAAGCGGCTTTCTAAAAGGGTTTTACGTTGCTCGGCCTGTGCAATATCGGTGAAATCACCAAAACTCGCATAGATTTTAGCTATTTTCGTATCATCCTCTGGCAAGGCTGGCAGCGATAGGGTCACTGGCAAGATCAGCGGCGTAGCTTGTTGCTGGGCCAGAGTTAAAACAGGCGGGGCAGGCGGCTGTGGCTTGGCAGCTGGTTCTGGCTTGCGCTTAACCGGTGCTTTATTGGCAGGCACGGCCTTTTGCTGGGCAGTTTGTTTTGTCTGGGCAGTTTGTTTTGTCTGGGCGGTTTCTTCTGTCTGGGTGGTTAGTTCTGTCTGGGCCAGCTGTGTTACCTGTTCAACCTCCAATGGTTTTGGGGCTAATTGAGGGGTAGGGGTAGCAACTTCAAGCGATGGGCGTTCTGGTGGGGCTACGGGCAGCGGGACATTGTTGCTGGCAAGCTGGTTTTCTGCTGGCGGATTTTCTGGGCTCTTGGGTGCTTTTGGTGCCTGCGCTTGTTCTGGTGCGCTATCTTTTTTATCAGCTGTTTTTGTCGTCCCGGCGCTGGAGGCAGAACGCGGCATGGTGAGCGAGAAACTGATACCGCTGCCAAGTGCCAGGGTAATCGGCGCATCTTTTGCAGCTTTTTTGGCTTCTGGCTGAACCTCCTCTGCTGGCTTCATATTCGGTTTTGTGCCAGACTTTCTGTCTGTGTTCGCCAGCTTTGTTGGTGCGGGCTCACTTTTAGGCGGAGTAGCAGGCGTTTCAGCCTGCAGTGTTGGCACGGTTTTGCGTGGGCCAGCAAGGGCAGTATTTTCGGTTTTATCTTGTGAATTTATGTTATCCACACCACCGCGCGTTTCTGAGGCTAGCAAATAAGCCAACTCTGGAAATTTTTCGCGGATTTGTGCATCCCCTTGCTTAAAAAGTAGGGCGCATTGCGTTTTGATAAGGCTGGCAACTTTTTCATGACCCAATTCCAGGCTGTCTTGAGGTGGATTGGCTGGCTGTGTTTCTGGCGACGTCATCAGCGCGGCTAACACCCAGTCCCGATATTCAGCGATAAAGGTCTCAATATCCTCGCTGGCGATATCCTTATCGAATTCCAGCATCACCGCTTTGCCAATGACCGCCCCGGAAAATTTTCGGCGTTCCTGCCAAAGCCTGCCCATATCGGGATTTAGCAAGCTTTGGGATTCCATCAGCGAGGCAAAACTGGCACAAATAGCCCCCTGTTCTGCCAGATTACCATAGCTTTTCCATGATTTCAGGTCGATATTTGCCTGTGCGGTGACACCGTATAGCGATATCCCCATCGAAAGCAACATAGTTAACCATTTGATTTTCATCACAAAACACCATAGAAAACAGCTGGAATTTCCAGTCAGTATCTTCGTTTTTGCAAGATTGATGCCTGTTTTACCTTGCGCCCTAGCTGAATTGCAGCGCGTCTGCTGCTGCCCGTATAAGGGCGCGTGCCTTGTTCTGGCATTCTTCAAATTCTGATTGGGGTACCGAATCATAAACGATGCCGGCTCCTGCCTGGATATGCATCTCGCCGCCCTTTAGGACAGCGGTCCTCAGCGCAATACAGGTATCCATTTCACCTGTTGCGGAAATATAGCCAATCGCGCCGGCATAGATACCTCGCCTGTCTGGCTCCAACTCGTCGATAATCTCCATCGCCCGTATTTTAGGCGCCCCGGAAACCGTGCCAGCGGGAAAGCCAGCTACCAGCGCATCCAGCATATCGCATTCCGGGCGGATTTTACCGCGCACCTCCGAGGCAATATGCATAACATGGCTGTAGAGTTCTATCTGGAAGTTAGAGACCACGCGCACTGTGCCAGGTGCGGCTACACGGCCAACATCATTCCGACCCAAATCCAGCAGCATCAAATGTTCTGATCGTTCCTTGATATCTGCCATCAGGCTTTCTGCATGGGCGGTATCTTCTGCTTCTGTTGCCCCTCTGGGCCGGGTACCCGCAATCGGCCGGATAGTGACTTCTTCATCGCGTAGCCGCACCAGAATTTCAGGGCTGGAGCCAACTATGGCCAGATCCCCTAACGTAAAGTGAAACAGAAAAGGAGAGGGGTTTAGTCGGCGCAAACTGCGATACAACGCCAAGGATGGCAAGGCAAACGGTATCGTAAAGCGCTGGGAGAGCACCACCTGGAAAATATCGCCAGCGGTAATATATTCTTTGGCGCGGCGAACCATTTCGAAAAAGCTGTCTTTGGTAACATTGCTTTTTGGTTCCGCCAATTCCGACTGTTTGGGCAGAGATACAGGCGAGGGCAAATTACCCCGCAAACAGGTCTCGGTCTCATCCAGTGCGGTTTGGGCGGCCTGCCATCCATCTTCGGCTGTGCCAAAGGCGTTTGCTCTTATCTGATAGGCAAGGGTAATGGTGTCTTTTAATCGGTCAAATATGGCCACAACAGATGGGCGCATCATGGTGCTGTCATACACATCCAGCATGTCTGGATTGTTATCTGGCAGCACCTCTACATGGCGGATCATGTCATAGCCTAAATAGCCAAACAGTCCGGCAGCCATTGGCGGCAGGGGGGCTGTGCTGGGCATGGCGCTTTCCTCGAGCAAGGTGCGCAAACTGTCCAAAGGATTGATATCTTCCTGTTTTACAAACGCATCTGGCTGTGTAGCCGGGGCGCGATTAATAAACACCTCTCGCCCGCGTGAGCGCCAGATAAGGTCAGGCTTTATCCCGATAACCGAAAACCGGCCACGTACTTCGCCGCCTTCAACAGATTCCAGCAGACAATGATGGGTTTGCCCCTCAGCCAATTTTAGCATCGCCGCTACAGCGGTCTGTGTATCGGCAACAAAGCTGCGATAGATAATCTGATTCGTTTGCGCTGCAAATAGCGTGTTGCAGGTTTCGCGATCATTATGGGCAAGCTCTGATGAGAGACTATTCATAGATTTTGTCCAATGGCTTTTGTCTCATGGGTTATCGCTCATAGGTTCTGTTTGGCCCGTA
>JBMHCK010000139.1:0-3905 GCA_049889955.1 Puniceispirillaceae bacterium (SeqCode) | reverse complement strand
TTTACCGGCGCCATTCGGGCCAATCACACCCACAATACCGCCAGGTGGCAGACGGAAAGACAAATCATCAATCAACAGTTTTTCGCCAAATGCCTTTTGCAGATGTGTGGCCTCAATGACCTTATCACCCAGACGCGGGCCGGCAGGAATGACGATTTTGGCAATATCCTGACGTTGCTCCTGATCTTGTTGCAGCAGCTTTTCATAGGCATTCAGACGGGCCTTTGATTTAGACTGCCGCGCCTTTGGAGCAGAACGCACCCAATCCAGCTCGCGTGAAAGCGATTTTACCCGGCTATCTTCAGCTTTGCCTTCCTGTTCAAGGCGCTTTTGCTTTTGTTCCAGCCAGCCAGAATAATTACCCTGATAAGGGATACCCGCCCCGCGATCCAATTCCAAAATCCAGCCCGCTACCTCATCAAGGAAATAGCGGTCATGCGTGATGGTTACAACGGTTCCTGGAAAATCATGCAAAAAACGCTGTAGCCAGGCGACAGATTCGGCGTCCAGATGGTTAGTTGGTTCATCCAGCAACAACATATCAGGCGCACTCAGCAGCAATTTACACAATGCCACCCTGCGACGCTCACCACCAGACAGGACGCTGACATCTGCAGTGCCATCTGGCACGCGCAAGGCATTCATCGCAATTTCAGCCTTGCGTTCCAAATCCCAGCCATCAATTGCATCAATCTGCTCTTGTAATTTGGCTTGCTCGGCAATCAGATCATTCATTTCATCATCGGTAAGCTCTTCGGCAAAACGCGCGCTAACCTCATTAAATCTATCGACAAGCTCCTTTGCCTGGCCCATGCCAGACAGCACATTACCGGCAACATCCATGGTAGGATCCAGCTCTGGTTCCTGTGCCAAATATCCAACTTTCAGGCCATCTGCTGGCCAGGCTTCCCCAGAGAATTCTGTTTCAATGCCCGCCATAATTTTCAGCAAGGTTGATTTACCGGCCCCGTTCAGGCCTAGCACCCCGATTTTTGCGCCTGGCAAAAATGACAGGCTAATATCCTTTAAAACTTCCTTGCCACCTGGCCATGCTTTACCCAGCTTGTGCATTGTATAAACATATTGTGTGCTTGCCATAATTGAGACATTCCTTATACCGAGGTGGGGCCTGATTTTCAGGAGTTTTACATGTGTTCCTGTCATAGCGCAAAATGCAATAATTTGCTATGCTGTTTGTACAAACTTTCGGTGAAGTATCTTTAATCTCTTTTTCAGATCTGAAAACGCGCATGTCCCTTTTTTCTTTTTCCAGCCTGTTTCCCCTGCCCCTATGGAAGCTGTTGCTAGATAGTGTGTTCGCAATGGTTATGTGGCTGATGATAGCCCGTTTCGTGCTGCTGATCGTCACCCCGGAGCAAACATCGCTGCCTGTTCTACGGCATATTATAAAGACAGGCGGTCATATGCTGGCTGTTGCCCGCTATGTGATCCCGCGCAAACTTAATCAACGGGCGCATGAACTGTATTTGGCATTTCTGCTATTTCTAGGGCGATATTATGTGCTACCGGCGCTGGCTGATTATCAGATAAATACGCCAGCAGATCTGCCATTTGAGGCCAGGATAGCCAGCTGGCTAGAGGCGCTAATTTCGCGGCTCTAAAATTATATGCTGCCCGGCCACGCCTTCTTTATTCACCTCGATCAGCTCTATACGGCCATCCGGGCGCATCCCTTCTACCCAGATTTTCCCCTCAACGCCCATATGCACACCGCGATACTGTGTACCCTCGCTTAACTGATAGCTATAAATCCGGATTTGGCTGGCATTTTTGGCTATCAGCTTGTCTGCCTGTTGTTTCATGCCAATGACAAGGGCAATAAGGCCTGCGGCGATCAGCAAGGTCATCACCACAATAGATAGCTTTAGAATTTTAATTGTGCGCTGTGTAAATAGGGGGGGCTGATGTAAATCCGGGCTATCATCCTGCATGTCAAAGCGGCCTTTTTCCTGTGTATAAAGCGGTTTCCTGATCGCCTTTTCCGTTATTTTATATCGGTATGCGGCCTTATCGCTATGGCCGTTTTATCACAAGCCTTGCAGATTTCACAAATGCTGATTTGCACCTCATGCCCATCCATGAGAAGATAGCGCGCGCCCCTTTTTGACTGGCCTGGCCCAGTCTGTTTTGAGGGGCCTGTTTTTAGGACAATTTTTTGGCAGGCAATTACTGATATAGATGATGGCTGAAACCCTTACCCTTACCACAGATGACGAAATGCCGCGTCAACGCCTGGACAGATGGCTAGCAGAAAATAGCGGTGTAGAGGCGCTGTCGCGCTCGCGTATCAAATCGTTAATTCTGGATGGTCAGCTGGCTTGCGATGGCATCGTGCAAACCGACCCCTCGGTGATGGTGCGAGAGAGTGCGGTTTATCAGCTAACCCTTCCAGCCGCCACCGCTGCCCAGCCCGAAGCTGAGGATATCGCCCTGGATATTCTGTATGAAGATGAGGCGCTGATTGTACTGAACAAACCTGCAGGGATGGTGGTGCATCCTGCCCCGGGAGCGCTGAGAGGCACGCTGGTAAATGCCTTGCTAGCCCATTGCGGTGATAGCCTGACCGGTATAGGCGGGGTGGCCCGGCCCGGTATTGTGCATCGCCTGGATAAAGATACCTCCGGTGTGATGGTAGCCGCAAAGACCGATATTGCCCATGCCCGGCTGACCGAAATGTTTGCAGCCCATGATCTGGACAGGCGGTATCAGGCGCTTATTTGGGGCTTGCCAGCAGAACGGCATGGCACCATAGAAGCTCCGCTAGGCCGGCACCGCACCGACCGCAAACGCCAGGCAGTGATGGAGCGTGGCCGCCATGCCATTACCCATTACCAGACCTTGCGCGATTTGCCGCCATTTGGCTGTCTGGTAGAATGCCAGCTAGAGACCGGACGCACCCACCAGATTCGGGTACATATGGCGCATATCGGGCATGGGGTGATAGGCGATCCGCTATATGGGCGCCCGAAACGCGCTGGCCAGATGCCAGACACGCTCTCGCGCACCGCCCTTGCCCAAATGCGCGCGTTTCCGCGTCAGGCCCTGCATGCGATATCGCTAGGCTTTGCCCATCCAATCAGCGGGAAGCCGCTTGCCTTTAGCCAGGAATTGCCTGCTGACATGCAAAATCTGCTTAACCTGATAGATACCGCGATTACCCAGCGCGGCCTGCCACAATAATGCCACTCTTTACAAATATCGTTAAGCTTCCCATATAGTAGACATGAAGCCACGTCAAAGGAGCCGATAGTAAAGATGAGCAAAAACGCCCTTATTCCTGCACTTACCCCCGATGGCAGCCTGTCGCGCTATATGGAGCAAATCCGCCAGTTCCCGATGCTGGAAGCGGATGAGGAATATATGCTGGCACGCGCCTTTAACGAACGCGGCGATGTAGAGGCAGCGCATAAGCTGGTAACCAGCCATCTGCGGCTGGTGGCGAAGATAGCGATGGGCTATCGCGGCTATGGCCTGCCGGTGGCGGATTTAATATCCGAGGGCAATCTGGGCATGATGCATGCGGTGAAAAAATTTGACCCGGAACGCGGCTTTCGGCTAGCCACCTATGCGATGTGGTGGATTAAGGCCTCTATCCAGGAATATGTATTGCGCAGCTGGTCGCTGGTGAAAATCGGTACCACCGCCTCGCAAAAAAAGCTGTTTTTCAATCTGCGCCGCATCAAGGGGCGGATAGGCGCCATTGATAGGGGCGATCTTAGCCCGCAAGATGTTAGTGATATCGCTGAAGAGCTGAATGTATCCGAGGCGGATGTCGTGTCGATGAACCAGCGCATGGCGGGCGGCGATCACTCGCTGAACACACCGGTCAGCACCGATGGCATGGAAAGCGGCGAATGGCAGGATTGGCTGGAAGATGACCGCCC
>JBMHCK010000138.1:0-8701 GCA_049889955.1 Puniceispirillaceae bacterium (SeqCode) | reverse complement strand
CGGCCTGAAAAAACCTATATGAAGCTGATTGTTGCCGCTGAGACACAAAAAGTTCTGGGTGTGCATATGGTTGGCCCGGACGCTGCCGAGATTATGCAAGGCATGGCTATCGCGGTGAAAATGGGTGCCAGCAAAGCGGATTTTGATGCAGTTATCGGTATTCACCCCTCTGCAGCAGAGGAATTTGTGACCATGCGTTCGCCGCGCAGCTAGAGTTTTCCTCTCTATATCGGAGTTTTAAAGACAGCTTTTTGCCTGCTGTTTTTCAGGTTATGGGTAACGCCTTTTAACCGCTATCCTGCCAGCCTGTTTTCCTGGCAAGGCGATATTTATCGCTGCACCGCAAAAAACAGCGCAGAAGTCTTTGCTTTTACGAGATGAAAACGCTATTTTAGGCGCATCAATTTTAACAAAGAGGCGGGATCGCTGCTTGAACAAGCAGACCCGATAAAAAATATGAGCTGGACACCATCGACCTGGCGTGATTTTCCTATCTTGCAAGTGCCGGAATATGGCGATGCTGACAAGGTAAAACATGTAGAAGAAACCTTGGCTAAAAAGCCGCCTCTGGTCTTTGCTGGCGAGGTGCAAAATCTGCGCGGCCAGTTAGCTAGCGTAGCGAATGGCGAAGGATTTTTGTTGCAAGGCGGTGATTGCGCCGAAAGCTTTGCTGAATTTTCTGCAGATATGATCAGAGACAGCTTTAAAGTCTTCTTGCAGATGGCGGTTGTTCTGACCTTTGGTGCATCTATGCCGGTGGTAAAGATTGGCCGGGTGGCTGGCCAGTTTGCCAAACCACGCTCTTCGCCTTTTGAGGTGGTAGACGGGGTTGAGTTGCCTTCTTATCGCGGCGATATGGTAAATGGTATTGGCTTTAACCCTGCCGACAGAGAGCCAGATCCAGAGCGCCTGTTGCGGGTATATGAGCAGTCAGCCTCTACCTTGAATCTATTACGTGCATTTGCCCAAGGCGGGCTGGCAGATTTACACGCTGTCCATGACTGGACAACCGAATTTGTCTCAGACGGGGCGCATCGCTATGCAGAGCTGGCAGCGCGTATAGACGAATGTCTTTCTTTCATGAATGCGTGCGGGGTAAATGCACGCACCAGCCGGGCGCTGGCCGAAACAGATTTCTTTACCAGCCATGAGTCGCTATTGCTGAATTATGAACAGCCCTTGACCCGCCGCGATACCATCACCGATGAAAAGGGCTGGTATGCGACCTCAGCCCATATGATTTGGATTGGCGACAGAACCCGCCAGCTAGATGGTGCCCATGTGGAATATATGCGCGGTATTTCCAACCCTATTGGCCTGAAATGTGGGCCTAGCCTGGAGGCTGATGACCTGCTGCGCCTGATTGACAGGTTGAACCCTGAAAACAGCCCGGGCCGGTTGACGCTGATAGCCCGAATGGGGGCCGCTGATGTTCGCACCAAACTGCCCCCACTGTTAAAGGCGGTCAAAGCACATGGCGCTTCGGTTGTATGGTGTTGCGATCCCATGCATGGTAATACAATTAAGGCCTCCTCTGGCTATAAAACGCGGCGTGTGGAAGATGTGTTTAAAGAAGTACAGGGCTTTTTCGACGCGCATGATGAACAGGGAACCTATCCCGGCGGTGTGCATTTTGAAATGACTGGCCAGAATGTTACAGAATGTGTTGGCGGGGTTGTTGATGTTACCGAAGAACGGCTGGGGGATCGCTATCATACGCATTGCGATCCGCGCTTGAATGCCGGGCAATCTCTGGAACTGGCCTTTTTGCTAGCAGATTTGATGAAAAAGCGGCGCGATGCCAGCAGCAAATTAAAACAGGCGGTCTGATATCCTGTGCCAGCTACAGCCTGGACGGGCGTTATATAGGGGCTATTTGTGCACTTACTGCACGTTCAATGATGGTAAAAAGCTGTAAAAGCAAGATAGAATTTTTACCCGATAAAAGGACAGGAGCTGTTAGGCGTGGTGAGTGTGAATAAAGCAAAGGGGCCTGGCCCAGAGCTACAGCCTGTTTATACAGACAGCTATTTCAATCTGGCCCGAAAAATTGTCTCGGACCATGGAGATAAAAAGGTAACCTATGCGGTGTTCATGCGCCGTCCGGTAACGCTGGCGCCCAAATTGGCGATTGACTGGCTGGAAATGATGGCCACAAGCCGCAAGGCAGAGATAGAAATAGAGCTGCTGCATAAAGAAGGGGCATGGGTCGGCGCGGGCGAGCCACTTTTATATATCACTGGCCAGATGTCCGAGCTGGTTGATCTGGAAACGATTTTCCTGCAACGCCTCGGCAGTGCCTGTGTCGCCGCTTACAACGCCTATCAGATGTGCGTAGAGCTGCCAGAGGTTGCCTTTCTGGCCATGGATGCACGTCATTGTGCCGGCAGTGAGATGGCAGAGCTGATGGCCTATGGGGCGTCTGTTGGCTCGAAAAAAGCCCAAGCAAAGGTAGCCGCTAAGGGCTTTCTTGGATGTGCGGCTGATGCCACAGCAGGTTATTTTGGCCAGCAAGCTGGAATGGGGACCATGCCGCATGCGCTAATCGGCTATGCAGGCTCCACACTGGAAGCAGCGAAGATGTTTCATCATAGTTTTCCAGAAAAGCCGCTGACCGTATTGGTGGATTATTTTGGCCGCGAGCTGGATGATGCCCTTAGCGTCTCGCATCATTTCAGCGATATGGGGCATGCGGGCCAGCTTAGTGTGCGGATAGATACCCATGGCGGGCGGTTCCTGCAAGGGCTGGATACGCAAAGCTCTTATGCGGTTCTGGAACGCAATATGCCTGAAGCTATTCGCGGTTATCGGTCTGAAAGCGAGCTAAAACATCTGATGGGGACAGGCGTCTCCGCAGCGGCGGTGTGGTATTTGCGCGAAGAGTTGGACAAGGCTGGGTTTGCGAGCGTAAAAATTGTTGCATCAAGCGGGTTTGGTCCGGATAAGTGCCGCGTATTCTCGCTCGCCAAGGCGCCTGTTGATGTGATCGGCACAGGCTCATTCCTGCCTGAAAAATGGTCAGAAACCTATGCGACAACAGATATTATTGAATATGATGGCCAGCCACGGGTAAAAGTGGGACGTGAATTCTTGCATCGCCGGATGCAGGGTAATTAGGCAGCAAGGTCCAAAAGATAATGACAACCACCAGAACTGAGATGCATCTTGGACTTGTGCAAGCTAATCCGCATTTAGGAGATGTGGAGGCAAATTGCGATAAATTATTGCAGATGCGCGCGAGGGCGATAGAGCAGGGATGCCAATTTATCCTGACACCTGAGATGTATCTGTCTGGCTATCCGGCAGATGATTTGGTGCTGCGTGCCGATTTTATGGACAGGGTTGAGGCAGGCATTGCCCGCCTGGCTGCCGCCACCGCAGATGGCCATGCAGCGATTATATGTGGGGCGCCGCTTCGGGATGCAGGACGCTTGTTTAACGCGGTATTTGTGCTGGATGGCGGCGAGGTGGTTGCGATACGCCACAAGGTTAATTTGCCCAATTACGGTGTTTTTGATGATAAGCGGCATTTTACACCCGGCAGCTTGCAAGGGCCGGTATCCTTGCGCGGCTGGCGGCTGGGGCTAGCGATTTGCGAGGATATATGGTCAGCAGATGTATGCGAGACCTTATCCGAAACAGGCGCCGAAATCATTTTGTCGCTAAATGCCTCACCGTTTGAATCTGGTAAAACCGACCAGCGTATGAGCCATGCGGTAGCCCGTATGACCGAAAGCAGCTTGCCCTTTATCTATGTAAATATGGTTGGCGGGCAGGATGAGCTGGTTTTTGATGGGGGGTCTTTTGCCCTGAACTTAGGGGGCAAGCTAGCCTGTCAGATGCCGCAATTTACCGAAGGGCTGTCTGTTGTCACCTTGCGTGAGGGCGATACAGGGGTGATGCTAACTGGCCAGGTCTCGCAGCCAGATAGCGAAAATGAAGCGATGTGGCGGGCGCTGGTTCTGGGTATCCGTGATTATTGTTCCAAAAATGGATTTCCGGGGGTTGTTCTGGGCCTGTCTGGCGGTATCGATTCTGCGATTGTCACCGCATTGGCGGTAGATGCGCTAGGCGCGGATGCGGTGCGGGTGGTGATGATGCCTTCTGATTATACCGCAGGGATATCGGTAGAGGATTCACAAAGCCTGGCAGATAATTTAGGTCTGACATTGGAAACTATCGCGATAAAGCCTGCTATGCAGGCCTTTGATGCTATGCTTGCCGATAGCTTTGCTGGCAAGGAGCCTGATATCGCAGAGGAAAATATTCAGTCGCGTCTGCGGGGAATGCTGTTGATGGCGCTGTCTAATAAATTTGGTAATCTGGTTCTGGCGACTGGCAACAAATCTGAATATGCAGCTGGCTATTCGACCTTATATGGCGATATGTGTGGTAGCTTTGCCCCGATTAAAGATGTCTGGAAAACAAAGATTTTTGAGCTGGCAAATTGGCGCAATGAGCATCAGCCAAAAGGCGCACTTGGTCCCACCGGCCAGGTGATACCGACACGGATTATCACCCGTCCCCCATCTGCGGAATTGCGGCCTGACCAGGAAGATACAGACAGCCTGCCCCCATATGATATTCTGGATCCAATTTTAATTGCCCTGACCGAAGAAATGGCAGATATCCAGACCATTGTTCAAAGAGGGTATGACGCGCATATTGTCGAACAGGCAAGTGCGCTGTTATTTCGAGCAGAATATAAACGTTTTCAGGCCGCACCAGGCCCAAAAGTAACGGCCAGAGCCTTTGGCCGTGATCGCAGACTTCCCCTGACCTCGGGGTTCAGACCTGCTCAATCGGAGACTTCATGAGTAAAATTCTTGTGCGTTTTGCACCCAGCCCGACCGGCAAGTTGCATGTCGGAAACCTTAGAACCGCTTTGGTGAATTATCTGTATGCACGCCAGCAAAACGGACAGTTTATGCTGCGTATTGATGACACAGACGAAGAACGCTCGCGCCCGGAATTTGAAACTGCCATTCGCAATGATCTGGAATGGATGGGCATGAAATGGGATTGTGAGGACAGGCAATCAGCCAGGCTGGAACGATATGATGAAGCGCTGGCACAGCTTGTCGCCTCTGGCCGTGCTTATGCCTGTTATGAGACACAAGAAGAGTTAAGCCTGAAACGTAAAGCCCAGCTTATGGCCGGTCGGCCACCTGTTTATGACCGGGCAGGTCTGAAGCTTAGCGATGCTGAAAAAGCAAAGTTTGAAGAGATGGGACGGCGCCCGCATTACCGCTTCTTGTTAAAGCATGAGGAGGTAAGCTGGCAGGATTTGGTGCGCGGGCCAGTTAGCTATCATATGTCCAGCCTGTCTGATCCGGTGCTTATTCGTGAAGATGGGCGGGTTATTTATACCCTCGCTTCGGTTGTTGATGATTGCGATCACAAGGTAACAACCATTTTGCGCGGCGAGGATCATGTCACCAACTCGGCTGCTCAAATTCAGCTATTTGAAGCGCTGGGTGCGCGTCCGCCTGAAATGGGGCATCTGGCATTGCTGGCAGGTGCAGAAGGTGAGGGGCTGTCCAAGCGGCTGGGAAGCTTGTCTATTGAACAGCTTCGCGGCGAGGGGATATTGCCGACAGCATTGGCGAGTTTGCTGGCGCGTATCGGCACCTCAGAGCCGGTGATTGCCCAAGCCTCGCTTACGGATATTATTGCTGGATTTGATATTGCCAGCTTTGGCCGTGCAACCGCGAAATTTGTCACCACCGAACTGCAGCAGGTCAATGCCAAGCTAGTTCAAAATATGGACTTCCAGTCCGCTTCCGCTGCCCTGCAAGAGGCAGGATATAGCGCGATAGATGCCCCGTTCTGGGAGGTGGTGAAAGGTAATTTGATCACAGTGGCTGAGGCTGGCAAATGGTGGGATATCTGTCATCAGCCAATTACGCCGATTATCAGCGATACTGAATTTATGGAGGTGGCTGCCAGCCTGTTACCAGAAACAGAGATAGATAGCCAAAGCTGGTCCAGCTGGACAAAGGCTATTGCCGCCCAGACAGGGGCAAAAGGCAAAGGGCTGTTTATGCCGTTACGCCAAGCGATTACAGGCGAGAATGCCGGGCCGGATATGGGCGGTTTATTGCCCTATATTGGGCGCGGGCGCATCCTAGAGCGCCTGAAAGGGGTCGCTGCTTAGGCGGAAACCGCCCTGCTTTTTAACAATTAAGTGCTGAATGGTATGGAACTCAAACTCTATAATACGCTGACACGCAAAAAAGAACGCTTTGTGCCAATAGATAACAGCCATCTGCGTATCTATGCTTGTGGCCCAACTGTTTATGATAAAATTCATATCGGCAATGCCCGGCCCCTGGTGGTATTTGATGTGTTGGTTGCCCTGTTGCGTGCGACCTATCCAAAGGTAAGCTATGTTCGCAATATAACCGATGTTGATGATAAAATTAATGCCAGGGCTGGCGAGCGCGGCATCCCTATTCAGGAATTATGTGCCGAGACCATCGAAATATTCCATAAGGACACTAGGGCCCTGCTGGTCAGCCCACCTGATATAGAGCCAAGAGCGACCGACCATATCGCCCAGATGATTGCGATGATCGGCCAGCTAATAGATAAGGGCTTTGCCTATGCAGCAGAAGGCCATGTGTTGTTTTCGGTCAAGAAAATGCCAGAATATGGCGCTTTATCCGGACGTAGCCTGGACGAGATGATAGCAGGGGCACGGGTAGAAGTCGCCCCATATAAAGCCGATGCCGCTGATTTTGTGCTGTGGAAGCCTTCTGAAGCTGGTCTGCCAAGCTGGGACAGCCCATGGGGGCCGGGTCGGCCTGGCTGGCATATTGAATGTTCCGCAATGGCAGCTGAATATCTGGGGGCGGAATTCGATATTCATGCAGGCGGGCTGGACTTGATTTTTCCTCACCATGAAAACGAAATTGCCCAATCGCGATGTGCCCATGATACCGCACAGATGGCGCGCTATTGGCTGCATAATGGCTATGTCACGGTGAATGGCGAGAAAATGTCGAAATCTCTTGGCAATTTTACCACCGTTGAAGAGGCGCTAACCGCCCATCGCGGCGAGGCTATCCGGCTAGGGCTGTTATCTACTCATTACCGCGCGCCCTTTGATTTCTCGGCACAGTTGATTCAGCATACTCATGTAATTCTGGATAAGCTTTATCGGGCGACCTCCAGCATAGACCGTTCTCAAATAATTACAGATCCTGACGCGCTGGATGCAGACTTCCTGGCTGCGCTGGGCGATGATTTGAACACGCCGCTAGCTATTAGCCGCTTGCAAGCCCTGGCAAATGAAGCCAATAAAGGTTCTGATGAAGCGGCGTTACAGCTTGCCTCCTGTGCAGATTTATTACATCTCCTGCGCGATGAAAATTGGTTCAAGGTCAGTGATGGTGGCATGTTGGACACTGCCGAGATTGAAGCGGAAATAGCCGCCCGCAATGCGGCGCGGGAATCGCGTGATTTTGCCCGTGCAGATGCTATCAGAGACAAGCTGGCATCCATGGGAATCCGGCTGCTGGATGGCCCTGAGGGGACAAGCTGGGAGAAAAGCTAGGCTAATAGCTGGCGTGAACAGCGCGTGCCAGCCTTTATATCTGTTCTGCTTTGTTTGCCACAGCTTGTTAAATAGTCTAAGAAACGAAGCGTTAATGCGGATGAATTTCACAACGTGCCTTCTGCGGGCCTGTTGAACCTATTGGAAGTGACCATGACCGGCGAGAGAATTTGGCTTTTTGATACCACCCTGCGCGATGGCGGGCAGACCAGAGGTATTGATTTTACTGTTGCAGACAAGCAATTTATTGCCCAGATGCTAGCAGATTTTGGCCTGGATTATATCGAAGGCGGGTGGCCAGGCGCTAACCCGACAGATGACCAGTTTTTCAGCCAGAAACAGGATTTCGGCAGCGCCCAGCTGGTGGCGTTTGGGATGACCCGCCGCAGTGGGCGTTCTGCAGAAAACGATCCCGGCCTGAGTGCCATTTTGAATTCCCATTCCGATGCCAGCTGTCTGGTCGGCAAGAGCTGGGATTTCCATGTCACCACAGCCCTTAATGTCTCGCTAGAAGAAAATCTGTCGATGATTACCGATTCTGTAGCGGCCGCAAAGTTGTGCAAGCAGGAATCGATGTTTGATTGTGAACATTATTTCGATGGTTATAAGGCGAATCCTGATTATGCGCTGAAATGTGTAAAAGCGGCGCTGGATGGCGGGGCTGACTGGGTAATTTTGTGCGATACAAATGGCGGCTGCCTGCCGGAGGATATATTTGATATTGTTGCGGCGACTAAACAGGCCTTTCCAGAGGGGCGGCTTGGTATTCACTGTCATAATGATGCAGGCATGGCAGTTGCGAACACGCTGGCTGCGGTACGGGCAGGGGCCCGTCATGTACAAGGCACGATAAATGGCCTTGGCGAGCGGTGCGGCAATGCGGACCTGATTACCCTTATCCCGAATTTGATGATTAAGATGGGTTTTGAGACAAATATCTCACCAGAAAAGCTGACCCGTCTTACCAGCCTTTCACATGCGATTGATGAGCGGCTAAACCGTCAGCCAAACGCTCATGCGCCTTATGTTGGCGGGGCAGCTTTTGCCCATAAGGGGGGCTTGCATGCCTCTGCCGCCCAAAAAGACCCGCGCACCTATGAGCATGTGCCGCCAGAAACCGTAGGCAATCAGCGTAGCTATCTG
>JBMHCK010000137.1:0-4293 GCA_049889955.1 Puniceispirillaceae bacterium (SeqCode) | reverse complement strand
TGCCGCGCAAAATGACATTACTCTGCCGCAACATACCAAGAGCTGAGTATACCACCTCATAGAAATTAGAATTTCGGCTAGCGGCCATGAGATGGCGATGGGCTGGCCTGCAGGCATGTACCTCTACATCCACCCCGCAGCTTTCAGCTAAATGATGAATTTTCTGGCATCCGGTCAGGCTAACGCTTGTGAACGGGCTCATCTGCTATGCCCCCTGCTTGCCAGTACCGGATCTGGCCATGGCTGCTGTTCAGATCAGTGCAACAACCCCTCTCATGCAATAGATTAGGTGATAGCTGGAACTGGCTAGGCAGATGTCAGCTGCCAGATTCATAGCCCCAAAATGGGCAGGGTCAGCCTCAATATCTGGCAAATATGGCGTAATGAGTAATAGGTCCACACCGGGCGCAGCAGCAAGCCGTGAAAACCGGGACAAAGCGGCTATTCGCCAATGTAGATGTTCAAACAGGCAATTAATACTGATTTTGGAACATCCATCTCAACAAAGGGATCAGGTAAAGGTGAGTATAAAGCGCAGTCTGAAAGCGAGTATTTTCTGTGCCTGTCTGTTGGGATGGGCAGGGGCATCTGCGTTTGCACAATCTGTTTCATCGCCTGCACAAATCATAGTTGGGGATGACAGTCAGTATAATCTTGTTTCCGCCTCTGGTAGCCCGGTATCGGTGGCGGGCATTGATCCGGTTGGGGTGCGTGTTAGCGTTGCCCAGGGCAATGTCAGAATAACCACTACCGCCGGGCTAACCGCCCCGCCCTCTGCCAGTTCGGCAAATTGGACAGGGGCCAGTAGCCTGGCGTTTGAAGGGTCGCTGGCTGATGTTAATGCCGCACTGGCCAGCCTGGAGGTGCAAGGCTCTGGTCAGTCCGTCTCTGTGGTGGCCCATGCGGGCTATATTTATGGCACGGATTTAGGGTCTAGCTATCAGCTGATATCCACCAGTGTGGATTGGTCGTCTGCAAAGTCTGATGCCGAGTCGCGGACCTTGAACGGGGTACAGGGGCATTTGGCAACTATTACCTCGCAAGCAGAGCTGAATGGGATAATTAATAATCTTAACTGGTCTAATCATGTTTGGCTGGGTGGGTCTGATTCTGCAACTGAGGGCGAATGGTTCTGGGTGGTCGGGCCAGAGGCAGGAACACAGTTTTATTCTGATAATGATCCCAGCCTTACCACATTTGAAAACTTCCGATCTGATCAGCCTTCCAATTCCATCGGTGGTCAGCATCATTTAACGATGATGGATAATGGGCTTTTCTTTGACCAGGTTGAAACGCGTTTGTTCAAATATATTGTGGAATATGGAACAATCTATGAGGTATCTGCCAGTTTTTCCGTGACCACTCAGGTAGCGGTTGATGCCGCCAATCTGGCTATGGCGGTAGATACCGCGCAAAGCGATTTGCAGCTGGGGCTAAATAATTATTTTCAGCAAAAACTAACCAGCCATTTGCAAGACATTCGTGCCAGCCAAATAACCCAAATGTCAATGCATCAGGCCTTTGATGATGCGCAGGAGGAGGAGATTCTGGCCGAGCTTTTGGCGGACGAGATCTATTTTCACAAAGGCGATATTGAAGGTCATATGGAAATAGCTGCCCGGGTAAAACAGGCTGCCGAGGCAGGTAAGGGCAGGATCTGGTCTGCGGCAGCAGAGCTATATAGCAAAGGGCTGAAAAATGGACGCCAGAATAAAGGGTTTTCAACGCGCCTGAACTATGACTGGCGTTTGCATAGGCCTATCGCCCACCGCCTTCATATCGGGCTGGATACGTCTGATGAATTGGGCGGGTATGTGTTTAGCTTGCGATCCCAAACTGATAGTATTTCTGCCGGATATGGAATATCGCACTATCTGGCTGAAAATCTGTTCGCCAGCCTGCATGCTGAAGGCTGGTATAGCTTAACACGCAGTAAATATGTGCGCGGGGCTGTCTCGGCACGGGCACGAATAGAAGCAGCCGGCGGTTCTGTTTCCAGCCGAATACAGGGCAGTTATCAGCTTTCCCGGAATAGCTGGCTGGATTTGATGCTGGCCTATACGCGCGCACGAGAAGCTATCCAGGATAAGGATATCGTCATTACCGCCCCAAGTTATCAATCGCTTGACCATCTTTTACTATCCGAGCCAGAGACAATACGGCTGTCTCTAGAGCCTGTCTTGCGGATTATGTTGCCAATTATTTCCGAAGAGAGCCAAAATTTGCTGAAATTCACGCCAAGTTATCAGTGCGAGAAAATGAAATCCAATACCCTGTTCCGTAAATGTAATGAGGGAATGCGATTGGATTTTGAGGTGGTGTCAAAAGATGAAGACGATATTGCCCGCATTTATTATGACTACCAGGATTTATCCAGCGGGCCGGTGCATGAATTTGGCATGGCTATGGACATGAAATTCTAGCTGGGGACATGAAATTCTAGGCAGGTGGGCAAGCAAGCACCGCCTCTACCAGTGATGCGGTATCCAGCCGGAAATGCCGATACAGATCGCCAATCGTGCCAGTTTGCCCAAAATGTTCCACCCCATGCGATAGGGTCCGCATCCCCGTAACACCGCCTATCCAGGACAGGGTGGCAGGATGGCCGTCTATTACCGTCAGCAACAGGGCATGACGCGGCACTTCTGCCAGCAATTTTTCAATATGGCTTTGGGCAGCGGGGTGGCCATCTGTGCGTTCCTGCATGGCAGCTGTCCATCCCGCATTCAGCCGGTCAGCAGAGGTCACTGCCAGCACGCCAATATCGCGGCGGTGGGCGGCTAATTGACCTGCTGCTGCCAGGGCTTGTTCAGCAACCACCCCCTGATAGGCGATGACAAGCTCGCAATTTGCTCCAGGCTTGCGCCACCAATAGCCGCCTGCAAGGATATCGCTTGCCAGCTCGCTAGTCATCTCGCGTACTGGCTGTTCCAGCGGACTGGTGGTCAGGCGCAAATATACCGACCCGCCTGTTTGCTCGCGCTGCCAGCCTGTGGCATCCTCCACCATCTCGGCATCGCGTTGCAGATAGTCAAAAGACCAGCCCATAATCACCGCCAGCTCGTCACTAAAGGCTGGCTCAAAAGAAGCGAGGCCGTCCTGGCTCATGCCGATAAGCGGAGTGCCAACCGATTGATGCGCCCCGCCTTCAGGGGCCAGCGTAACCCCAGAAGGGGTGCCAACAATCATAAATCGTGCATCCTGATAACAGGCATAATTCAAGGCATCCAGCCCGCGAACCACAAAGGGGTCATATACGGTGCCGATAGGGATGATTCGCTTGCCAAACAGGCTGTGCGATAATCCGGCTGCGGCCAGGGCCAGAAATAAATTCATTTCTGCTATGCCCAGCTCCAGATGCTGGCCAGTGGGGGTGAACTCCCATTTCGCGGTAGAGGGGATGGCCTGGTTGCGAAATACATCTTCTTTGGCCTGGCGGGCAAACAGCCTTTTGCGGTTTATCCAGGGACCTAGGCTGGTCGTGCCTGACACATCCGGGCTGATGGTCATAATGCGCTCGGATAAGGGGCTGTCCTGGCGGGCCAGACTGTCCAGAATCTTGCCAAAGGCGAATTGTGTGGAAATGCGTTTGTCTGTTGGCGGAGCAAGGTCTGGCTTTGCAAGTATATCATCCCTAAGACGCCTGTTTTTTGTGCTGAAAAAGGGACGGCTTTCAATAAAGCTTTTTAACGCATCCCTATCTGGAACCGCTTCAAAAGCCTCCCATTCATGCCCGGGACGAACACCCATATTTTCCTGCCATGTGGCCATTTGATCTGGGGTCATCAAACCGCCATGATTGTCTTTATGGCCAGCGATAGGCGTTCCCCAGCCTTTGATGGTATAGGCCAGAAAACAAACAGGCTGTTCATGGGTAATAGCGGCAAATTCTTCTGCCATAGTGGTAACACAATTGCCGCCCAGATTCTCCATCAGCTCTGCCAATTCTGTATCACTGCGCCTATCCAGCAGGGCCGAAACCTCACCCTGATCGGCTAAATCATGCATTAAACGCTCGCGCCAATTTCCCCCACCCATAAAGGTAAGGGCAGAATAATCCTGATTAGAGCAGGCATCTATCCAGGCTTGTAATTTATCTCCGCCCGGCTCGGCAAAGGCGGCACGTTGCAGGCGGCCATATTTTACCCGTATTACTTCCCAGCCAAAAGCTTCGAAAATCTTTTCAACCCGCTCCCACAGGCCTTCATGGATGATGCCGTCCAACGATTGCCGGTTATAATCTATTATCCACCAGACATTACGCAAATCATGCTTCCAGCCCTCTTGCAGACA
>JBMHCK010000136.1:0-5268 GCA_049889955.1 Puniceispirillaceae bacterium (SeqCode) | reverse complement strand
TTTAGCATGTAAATAGGCGTGCCTGTCCATGCCTTGCTGCGGCATGGTCGGGTTCAGCAGAAAGGTGCGCCAGCGATAGCGCGGCGTGATATTTGGCCGCATGGCAAAGGCAGCTTCCAACCTTTTTTTGCCAATATAACACCAGGGGCAGATAATATCGGCAAAGATATCTATATCTATAATTGTAGTCATCAAGCATGGCCCTATATTAACATCGGAAGTGTATTAGAATGTGAGATAGCTTTTACTTTCCAGCTAATCTAGCTGTATTTTCATGGCTTGGGTAATATTTTAACGGTGCAGTGCTGAATATGAATGAAAAACTGGTCAAAAAGACCGAAATGGCACGGGATAAATTGCTGGCCTCTGCACAAACTCTGGGGATAAGTATTTTATCGCCATCTTCTGAGGGCAGGGTGTTACCGGATAGTGGTTTTACGCCTTTTATTCGGCAAGATGGCCGGTTTTATATTTATTCCAGCAGACTGTCCTCGCATGTTCGAAGCCTGATAGATGGCCAGCCTGCACAATTTTTTCTAATCGCTGATGAGGGGGCCTCGCCAAATATCTGGGCGCGGGTCAGGTTAAAGTTTACTGCCCGAACAACAGAAATTGCGCGCGATGCCGATAATTTTGCACCGATACTGGATAAAATTGGGGCGGCACATGGCCCGGTAATGGATTTGATCCGTGATTTTACAGATTTTCATTTATTTGAAATTACCCCTGAACGCGGTACGCTGGTGACAAGTTTTGCCGCCGCTTTTGAGGTGGAGGGGCCAGATTTTAACCTTATTGCCCATTTACGTCAGGGATAAAGATGAAAACCTCCTTTCCTATATTCTGGAGCTTTCGGCGTTGCCCCTATGCGATGCGCGCCCGCCTTGCCCTTCGTTCTGCCGGTATAGAAGTGGAATTGCGCGAGATAATATTGCGCGATAAGCCCGACGCCTTTCTTGCGGCCTCTGTAACACAAACAGTCCCTGTATTGGTATTGGAAGATGGAGAGGTGATTGAGGAAAGCCTGGATATCATGTTATGGGCATTACAGCGTTCTGGCGATCCGGAAAACTGGCTCTCTTGCTATATCACAGATAAAGAGGCGGTATCAGCCTTTTTTGAACGTCTGGACGGGCCGTTTAAATCCGATTTGGACAGATATAAATATGCCGCCCGTTTCAATAGCGATAAAACAGATATTGCCCGTAATCAGGACCTCCACCGCGAGCGGGGGGCTGTTTTCTTGCGTGAATTAGAAGCATGTCTTGCCAAAAACCCCTGCCTGTCCGGGGCGCAGATGGGGATTCTGGATTTTGCCTGTTTGCCGTTTGTGCGGCAATTCCGCCTGGCCGATATGCACTGGTTTGATGCCCAGGATTGGCCGCATCTGCATAGCTGGTTATCACAATTTCTGGTCAGTGACAGATTCTTGCAAATTATGGAGAAATATCCAGCCTGGCAACCAGGCCAGGACCCGGTCCGATTTTAAGTTGTGGCAGGCTGGGAGCGCATGCTCGACACGATATAGACACTCAGCGAGCCAAGCACAATCGCGCCGCCAACCATCATCCAGAAACCAGGTCGCTCTCCCACCCCTAGCCAGACCCAAAAAGATCCAAGAATTGTCTCTAGAAACATAAACAGACTGACATTTGCGGCATTGGTATGGCGGGTTGCACTGGTTAACGCCACAAAAGAGATAGGTAGAATAATCAGCCCACTGACCGATATCATCAAAATATTGCCGGTAAACAGGCTGGGGCCATCCGGGGTGGCAGTTGCAACCGCCAGGCCAACACACCCGGCCAGAAATGATCCTAGCCCGTTCATGCCCAGCAAGGGGATAGCGTCATTACCGCGAAGCAATACAAAGCTTAGCCCCAGAGACGCCGCTGCTGTTAGCCCGCACATGGCACCAATTAGCGCGCTGCCATCCGGGGCGGCAATCACATTATCGCCGTCTGAAACCGCAATGATAATGCCGGTAAAACAACAGAAGATAGCCATCCAGCTGGCTCTGCTGATCCGTTCTGACAGGAAGACAAGCGAGAAAAGTGCCGCAAACACAGGCGCACAGGCTATTGTGATAAGCACGATCGCAACCGATGATTCTGCAATGCCATAGGTAAATGAGGTGCCGCCAACCAGCGTACATAAAACCGCTCCGCACCCTTGCGGGCTAAAAAGAGCGGCGATTTCTTTTTTGGTGTTCTGTTTGTTTCTGGCCAACAGATGGCTGCCTGCCCATAACAGCAGCAATAAACAGCCCATTTCCAACCCTCGCCAGGCCATCATTACCCAGGTCGGCATTTCAGAAAGGCGCATAAACAACGTGTCTGGCGTAATCATCAGCGCACCAAACAATGCCAGCAGCAGCCCATAGCGGCTGTTTTTTAACTCAGATTTCATCTAGTGCCCTATGAGGTTGGATGCCGCCTGTTCTGTTTGTGGCAAAAGCTGGCGTGGGTTAAGCAGGTGTGATTTTATCGAAGAATGCTGCGCTTTGTGCAGATATCTGTTGTTTTTTATCCTCTGACATTTTATCCCAGCTTCGGTAAATCATGCCCAACCGGGGATTGCCCCGCAATGTGGTTTCGTGCCGACTGAGAAAATCCCAATACAGATACCCGAACGGGCAGGCGCGGTCACCATTTTTTTCCTTTGGGCTATATCTGCACCCCTTGCAATAATCGGACATTCTATCGATATAGGCACTACCAGCGGCATAGGGCTTACTGGCGAGAATACCGCCATCTGCAAATAGCACCATGCCGGTTACATTTGGCAGCTCCACCCATTCATAGGCATCTGCGTAAACAGATAAATACCAATCATTGACAGCATCAGGGGAAAGGCCCGCCAATAGCGCGAAATTACCGATCACCATAAGCCGCTGAATATGGTGGGCATAGGCGTTTTTCTGAGTCTCGCTAAGGCATTGATGCAGGCAATTCATATCTGTTTGCGAATCCCAGAAAAATTCGGGAAGCGGACGGTCTGCCTGAAGAAAATTCATTTCCTTATAATCTGGCATTTTCAGCCAATATAGCCCGCGTACAAATTCACGCCAGCCCAGTATTTGCCGCACAAACCCCTCAACAGAGTTCAGCGGGGCCAGCCCCTTATCATAGGCCTCTAAGGCTGCATCTACGGCCTGCATCGGACTAAGCAGGCCGCAATTTAAATAAAAGCCGATATGCGAGTGAAACATAAAGGGCTCTCCGGTACGCATCGCATCCTGATAGGTACCAAAATCAGCTAGCCTTTCGGAAATAAATTGGTCCAGAACCTGCTGTGCCTGTGCGTGGGTGACAGCAAAGTAAAAAGGATATAAATCGCCATAATGATGCGAAAACTCGGCCTCTACCAGACTACACACCTCGTTTGTGATTGTGTCAGGCTCAAATATGGTGGGGGCAGGGACAGGCACAGTGTTATCTGGCGGCTTGCGGTTGTCGCTATCATAATTCCACTGCCCGCCGACAGGCTCGCCATCGCACATCAGGATGCCCGTTTTGCGGCGTGTCTCGCGATAAAAATATTCCATGCGTAATTGTTTGCGCCCTTCTGCCCATTCGGCAAATTCATCCAGGCTGCAATAAAAGCGATCATCTTCCAGAATCCTGACTGGAAAGGCCGCCCCTGCCTGCCAGGTTTTCAGCAGCTGCAAGACACGATATTCAGAAGGGTGGGTTGCAATAACCTCATCCAGATGGTGGCGGTTCAGGGCCCGTTCTGCCTCGCTGGTAAAGCTGTGCGTATTACCCGCATCTGTTAGCGATATATAGTCTACCTGCCAGCCTGCACTGCGCAGGGCATCGGCAAAATGCCGCATCGCTGAAAACAAAAAGGCAATTTTCTTTTTATGATGCTGAACATAGCTAGCCTCATCGCGCAATTCTGCCAGCAACACGATATCGCGGCTTTTATCGGCTGCCTGCAATGCTGGAATATCAAAGCTGAGCTGATCGCCCATGATAAGGATAAGCGCGCTCATAGGGAACGCTCATGTATGTTGGCTTGATTTAAGCTGGCCTTATCTGTTGGCGCTTTGGGCATCTGGGCAAAGGCATCTAATGCCCTCTGGCGAGAGGCTTTTACATCGACAATCGGTTTGGGATAAGTCCTACCAAGCCGAACCCGCGCCCGTGCCAGAATATCCGCAGGGGCATCCCACGGATTAAACAGATATTTGTTCGGCATATCGCGTAATTCCGGGACATATTTGCGGGTATAGTTTCCATTTGCATCAAATTTCTGCCCTTGCGTCACCGGGTTAAATACCCGGAAATAGGGGGCAGCATCTGCCCCGCACCCGGCAATCCATTGCCAGCCAGCACTGTTATTGGCCCGGTCCGCATCGAACAGGCAATCCCAGAACCAGGCCTCGCCATGATGCCAGTGTAATAACAGGTTTTTCACCAGAAATGAGCCAACAATCATCCGCACCCGATTATGCATATAGCCTGTCTGATACAGCTCGCGCATCGCCGCATCCACAATTGGATAGCCTGTTTGCCCCCTTTGCCATGCGTGCAGATGCGCCTCATTTTCGGCCCAGCCAAAGCTGGCAAAGCGGGGTTGCAGGGGCTGTGTTTTCATCTCTGGATTAAAATGCAACAGGCTGTAGGAAAATTCGCGCCAGCCCAGCTCGGAGCGGAAGATATCCAGCTGCAAGTCATCAGCTTGCCGGTTCTGGCCAGCACTATACCATGCCTGATGCGCAGAAACCTGTCCAAAACGTAAATAGGGGGAAAGGCGAGAGACATTTGTTTTGGCGGGAAAATTACGCCCGTCTGCATAATCATTTATCCCATCTGTATGGTCGGCTTGTATAAATGCCTGTAACCGCTCCTGGCCGCCTTCTTCACTGATATTCCAGCTCTCGGTTATCGCGGTCTGCCAATCTGCGCCATCGTGCAATTCCAGCGCTGTTAGGGGTAGGGCTGTGCTGTCTGAAACAACGGCATGGCGCAATTCCGGAGCGGGTAGAGGGGTGCGCGGCGGAGCAGCGTTTAGACAGCCGCGCCGATAAAAAGGGGTAAAAACCTTATAGGGCGTGCCATCCTGCTTGCTAATCTCCTCTGGCTCCCACAACAGATTACCGCTTATCACTGCGGCCTGTTTTTGCTGTGTTTTTAGCACGGCGGCAACGCGAGAATCTGTTTTCACACCAAAGGAATGATAGCGGCGTGTCAGGGTGAGAAGATCAGCGCCCAGCCTTGTCATCAAATCTGGCAGAATCTCTTCCGGCTTGCCTTTATACAA
>JBMHCK010000135.1:0-5577 GCA_049889955.1 Puniceispirillaceae bacterium (SeqCode) | reverse complement strand
GAAGCCAGCATTTCCTGCCAGATATCCGTTGCCCTGTCCTGAGCGGTGCGCGAACCTGCTTCCTGCCAGGCCTGATTGTTACGCCAATCCGATAAAAACGGGGTATAAAAGGCATCTCTGTAGCGCGACATGGTATGTTCTGCTCCAAAGAAATGACCACCTGGGGGAACGTCCTGCTGTGCGCCAAGCCCCAAATCATCCTCGCTAAACTGAACCGGCTCCAGCAGCGAGGCCATAGCCTGAAGCATCTCACAATCTACCACCAGCTTTTCATAAGAGGCGATAAGCCCGCCCTCGCCCCAGCCAGCAGCATGATAAATCAGATTGCCATAGCCGCTTACCGCGCCCCATAGCGCCATCTGTGTTTCCCACACCGCCTGGGCATCTACCGCATTTGATGCTGAACAGGCACTGGTGCGATAAGGAATATTATAAAGCCTGGCCAATTGCCCGCCGGCCATATTAGCGCGGCTATTTTCCGGCGTGCCAAATGCAGGCGCCCCGGATTTCATATCTACATTGCTGGTAAAGCCGCCATAGACCACTGGCGCCCCTGGCCGCACAATCTGGGTCAGGCAAATCCCGAACAGGGCTTCGGCATTTTGCTGGACCAGCGCCCCGGCAAAGGTAACAGGGGTCATCGCCCCCATCAGGGTAAAGGGGGTCACCACCACAGCCTGGCCCAAACCAGACAGCGTTATCAAGGCTTCTGCCATCTCGGTATCAAATTTACGCGGGCTGTTGATATTCACATTGGTGATACAGCTTGGCGAGCTGGCCATTTCTTCTAGTGAAATTCCTCTGGCAATGGCGATCATTTCAGCTGCGTCACGCACCCGTACCTTGCCGATAGACATAGATAAAAACACCTTGTCAGCATAGGTCAGATTAACCGCTGTTGTATCCAGATGGCGGGTATTTACCGGCAAATCATTCGGTGCCAGTGTCTGGTTGCCAAAGAAATGCAGAATATTAAAGGATTGGCCCAATTTGATAAAGTTTTTATAGTCAGCGAAATTTCCCGGCCGCCTGCCATGCAGATTGCAATGCACATTTGGCGCCCCGGAAACCATGCCAAAATGAATATGGTTGCCGCCAATCGTCATAGCACGCTGCGGATTTGTAGGGGTAAGGGTAAATTCTGACGGGACCGTTTTTAGTAGCCCCATCACCATTTCCGGCGGCAGTTTTACCAGCTCCTGGCCTTCATCTATCTCAGCCCCGGCCTCTTTATACAGCTTGCGAGCTTGCGGGCTGGTTACTTCCATACCTGTCTCGGCTAACAGCATTAGCGAGGCATTATGAAGAGTTTGAAGCTGATCCGCGCTAAGCGGTGTCAGTGCCGGCAAGGGGTTACGAATAGAGCTATAGGCAGATTGTAAAAGGGGAGACGGGCCGCTTTCAGCTTGTCTATCGCGGCGGCTACGGTGTCGTCTTGTCATTATTTTATCTATCCAGTTAGGCTAGGGCCCTGTGCCTCAGAAAACCCCTTCTTGTACTAGACTGCGCTGAACACCCGTTCTAAATGGTCTGATTATGCCATAAATCATCGCCCAAGCGACATGACCAGGTTAGCCTAACAAGGCTTTTGCAAATCCAAGCAAATCCGCCTCGCTAGCATAATTGACGCAAGCCTCCCGCATCGGCTGAATTTCATCGGATAGCAAAACAGCCATTAGATCCGCTGCCGAAAAGCTGTCAAAGGCAGCGGGTAGCTGCCTGTCTATTCCTATGCTGTACATAAAGGCAGATACAGCCTCTGGCATCCCATCCAGCTGTGCGACCCCAAAGGCTGCTGCCGCTTTTTGCATTTCAGGGGTTTTAGCGGTGAGGACAAAAGGCAGAGATATTTCAAAAGCCAGAGCCGTAGCCAGCCCATGATTAATCGGGGCCAGGCTGGCCAGCGCATGACTAAGGGCATGGGAAATTGAGGTAGAACACATATCAATGGCCCGCCCGGCATAATAGCTGGCCACAAGCATTTCTGTCCTAGCATCCAGATTATCTGGCTGGACAACCGCCACTGGCAAGGCCGTAGCTGCAAGGCGCAAGGCCTGATGGGCGTAGAGCTGCGCCCCTGGGTGGGTATAGCGATTGGTAGCCGCTTCAAACGCATGTACCAACGCATCCATCCCTGTCCAAGCGGTCAGGCTAGCCGGCAGAGAAGTGCTGAAATGCGGATCCAGCAAGGCTAGGCAGGGGCGCGTCTCAGGTCCCCACACCCAGCCTTTATTCCCATTTTCCAGTGCCAGAATATTCGTCCCCGATGCCTCAGAGCCAGTGCCAGCGGTTGTTGGGATCATCACAGATGGCACCTGCTGGGATAGCGGCGGAAGCGGGTTAGCTTGCATCACAAAATCTGCCACATCGCGGCCTGTACGCAAGCAAGATTTCACGATTTTTGCCATATCAAGTGCCGAGCCGCCGCCAATGCCTAGCACCGCGTCCGCAGAGTGGCTGCGGGCAGCCAGCATTGCTGCCTGAACCGAGGCCAGCTTTGGTTCGCCCGAAAAATCAGAATAGAGGTGAAGTTGAAAACGCCCCGCCGCCGCCGCATGTAAATCTGCCTCTATGTCAGTTGCCGCCAGAAAAGGATCACCTAAAACAAATATCTGTGTTGCCCCGCGAGAAGCAAAAAAATCAAAGGCCCGCAACATGCTGGTTTGTGTCACCTCATAAGCGGGTGCCTGTGCTACTGCAAATTCTGTCATTTCACCCCTGCCACTCTCATGCCCATTTTCACACCCATTCTCCCTCTTATCCGCGATAGCTTTTATCTTCTGCATCCAATACCGCCATCATTGCGTCTAGATGCCTTTGATGGCCGTTAGTATCACGGGCATAATCTTCCCATTGCCGGGCTGTTTTTTCGGCTATTTCTGCGGGCAGAATATGCAGCTCGCGGCCCGTTGACAGTGCGGTGATGTAATTTTTAGCCGCCCGTTCCACATGATATGCTATATCCCAGGCCAGGGCCGGAGTTTGTGCGGCGACCAAAAAACCATGCGCGCCCATCATCAATACATTATGATTGCCCAGACATCTGGCCAGCCTTTCCCCCTCTTCACCAATCCCCATCCCGTCAAAGCCGGAATCAAAAGAAAGGCGATTGAAAAAGCGCGCACTGGTCTGGTCAATCGGCGGTAATTTCGGCTCTTTGAGGCACATAAGCGCGGTGGCATAATGAGAATGCAAATGCACAATACAGCGTGCCGAGGGTACCGCACGATGCAGCGCGCCATGTATAGACCATGCGGTAATATCAATTTCAGGATCTGCCAGATCAGGCGGATTAGCCGTATCCAGCAGCATCAAATCACTCGCCCTCATTTGCGAGAAATGCACCCCATAGGGGTTCATTAAAAATTGTTGGCCATCCTCCGAGAGCGCATAGCTGAAATGATTGGCAATACCTTCATGCAGACCTTCTCTTGCCACCATTCGAAACAGGGCTGCCATTTGCGTGCGGGCAACCCCTTCTTGTAATGGCACTGGCATATGGTTGTTGTCTGACATGATATGCCTCTATTTCACCCGATATTATTTGTTCCATGTAATAGACAAAGCATTGACTTGATTTATTGCCTGGGGCAAGCCCAAAATAAGAGAATCCTATCCTCGATTGAAAGGGGTAAGCTATGCCGGCAAAAACTATCCGCTCTGTCATAAATGGCCAGGAGGTATCTAGCCCTCTGGCACCCTTTAATAAACTTTATCCCGCCACTGGAGAGGTAATTGCCAAAATAGAACCTGCTACCACGCAGATGCTGGATGATGCGGTCCGTCATGCTGCTGAGGCGCAACGCGAATGGGCCGCGATGGCCGGGCATGAGCGCGCACATATTTTGGGCAAAATTGGTACTATTCTGCGCGATCATAATGAGGCGCTCTCAGCTGTAGAGGTTCAGGATGTCGGCAAGGTATATAGCGAGGCGGTCAGCGCAGACGTGCCTTCCGGTGCCGAAGCCTTTGAATTTTTCTCATCTCTTGCGGCAACCTATCATGGGACTTCGCATAAATGGCCAGATGCGATAGGCTATACCATGCGGGTACCGCTAGGCGTATGTGCCGGAATTGGCGCATGGAATTATCCGGTACAGGTTGCCTGCTGGAAGGCGGCCCCTGCACTTGCTGCTGGGAATGCCTTTATTCTTAAACCTTCTGAAGAAACACCGCTGACCGCAAATCTGCTGGCAGAGCTGTTTCAAATAGCGGGCCTGCCAAACGGATTATTTCAGGTGATACATGGCGACCATGAAATTGGCCAGGCGATATGCGCCCATCCGCAGATTGCCAAGATATCCTTAACAGGCGGGGTCGATACAGGCAGGTTAATTATGGCACAATCTGCACAGACTCTGAAAAAAGTCACGCTTGAGCTAGGCGGCAAAGCCCCCTTGCTGGTTTTTGAGGATTGCGATTTTGATCTGGCCGTACAAACCGCGCTGGACGCGAATTTCTACACCGCAGGCGAGGTCTGCTCTAACGCCACACGGGTATTTGTGCAAGACAGTATCGCCAGCCGCTTTATCGAGGCGGTAGCTGCAAAAGCAAAGGAAATGGTGATTGGCGATCCGATGCACCCATCCACGCAAATCGGGGCCATGATTTCCAATGCACATATGCAGGGCGTGTTGCGCCATATTGAAACGGCAAAACAGCAAGGTGCAAAAGTGCTGGCGGGCGGCAAACAGGCCTTTCCAGAAGGGCTGGAAGGGGGGAGCTTTATTGAGCCAACTGTCCTTGGCGGCTGCACCGATGAGATGGCCTGTGTCCGCGAAGAAATTTTTGGACCTGTTATGTCTGTCCTGACCTTTCGGGATGAAATTGAGGCGGTGCGCCGTGCCAACGACACCCCTTTTGGCCTGGGTGCAGGTATCATGACCAGGGATGTAAGCCGCGCCCACCGGCTGGCAGATGCCTTGCAAGCCGGAAATATCTGGGTAAATAGCTACAACCTTATCCCGCCTGGCTTGCCCTTTGGGGGATCCAAGCAATCCGGATTTGGGCGCGAGGGATCTATCTATGCCCTTGAAGCCTATACAGAGGTAAAAGCGGTCTATATACAATTATAGCCAGGCCGTTAGGGCAAAACACCCGCATCAACACAAAACAGGCAAGCGGTATCCAAAAGCAGGGGCAAGCATAAGGGCAGGATGTGAAAACGGTAATTTCTGTCACCACTGACCGGCAACCAGGCGGTATCGCCACCGCGCTGACAGGCTATAGCCGGGCGCTGAATATAGCTGGCTATCAGCATATGGTCATCTTGCCAGAGGGGGCTAGTGCCCTGGCGGCCCTGGCAAACGAGCCAAATACAGAGATCAAATCTTTTCCGCTTGGATGGCTGAAATTTCATATTCTGACCCGCTTTATTTTTTGCCCTTCTATTCGGGCACGCCTGTCTGATGCGCGGGCTATCCTGGTGCATAATGCCAGATTGGTGACCAGCCTATCGCGCTTTACCCCCCCGCATTTTCTGGTCAATCATTCTGGCAAGCTTCGAAATCTTGGAAAAGCAGATAACATCCTGTTTCTGTCTTCAGCTGCACAAAACCGGGCAAAACGCGCCTTTGA
>JBMHCK010000134.1:0-3699 GCA_049889955.1 Puniceispirillaceae bacterium (SeqCode) | reverse complement strand
CAGCCAAACGCTCATGCGCCTTATGTTGGCGGGGCAGCTTTTGCCCATAAGGGGGGCTTGCATGCCTCTGCCGCCCAAAAAGACCCGCGCACCTATGAGCATGTGCCGCCAGAAACCGTAGGCAATCAGCGTAGCTATCTGATTTCGGATCAAACCGGAAAATCAAATATTCTGGCGCGTTTTGCCGAGGTAGGGATAGAGATTGATCCCAAAGATAGCCGCCTAGATGGATTGATAGCCGAGGTTAAGGAAAAAGAATTTCATGGTTGGGCATTTGATAGTGCCGAAGCCAGTTTTGAGCTATTAGCGCGCCGCCGGCTAGATGGCGTTCCCTCTTTTTTTGAAATTGGCCGATTTCGGGTGATGGATGAACGCCGCTTTAATGCCAGAGGCGAGCTGGTGGTAGAATCAGAAGCGACCGCCGCGCTGATTGTTGATGGCGAGACCCATCACGAGGTTGCGGTTGGAAATGGGCCTGTAAATGCCGTAGATACCGCGGTTCGCAAGGCGCTGGTAAAAGTATATCCGCAACTGGCCGATGTAGAGCTGGTCGATTATAAGGTGCGGATTTTGCCGCCTAGCGATCAGGCCAGCGGCACGGCGGCGGTGACCCGTGTGTTGATAGAGTTTCAGGATAGCACCGGCCTTCGTTGGCGCACAGTGGGCGTTTCAGCAAATATTATTGATGCGTCGGTAAACGCGCTGGCCGATGGGATGTGCTGGAAGCTTATTCATAATGGCTAGATATCTATCTTTAAGAGTTCTTTTCTAATGGATAACAGCGCTTTAGGTGAAAAATTTTTTGCAGAGGCGCATCTGCCTGTCGTGATTTTGGCGCGTCCGCAAATGGGTGAGAATATTGGCGCGGCGGCACGGGCGATGAAAAATTGCGGGCTAGCCAGCTTGCGCCTGATCTCCCCGCGCGATGGCTGGCCAAATCCAGCTGCCCGCCCGATGGCCACTGTAGGGGTGGATATATTGGATAGGGCAGAGGTTTATGACACGCTTTCCGATGCCTTGCATGATATCCGTTTTATGGTTGCAACCTCGGCACGGCCGCGTGATATGGAAAAGCCTGTTATGGCCCCGCGCGCCGCAACAAAGCTGGTTTTGGAAGAACAAATAGCTGGTATCCAGACAAGCGGCCGGGTCGGCCTGCTGTTTGGCGCAGAACGCTCAGGCCTAGATAATGACGAGCTGGTGCTGGCAGATTGTGTGGCACAGGCACCGTTACAAAAGGGGGCCAGCTCGCTAAATCTGGCACAGGCTGTGTTCCTGATGGCATGGGAATGGCGGGTAGCGGCGCTTGGCTGGCGCGATGAAGGACAATTAGAGGCGATTGACGGTCTGTCACCACCAGCAGAGGTGAAAAGCCGCGATTTTTTCCTTAGCCGCCTGGAAGACCGGCTGGACGAGATGGGGTTCTTTTCGAACCGTGAGATGGCACCAACGGTAAAGCGGAATCTGCGTAGCCTGTTTACCCGGGCACGGCCAACCGAACAAGAGCTGCGTACCTTGCATGGTATTTTAACGCTAATTGAGCGTGACCCTCAAAAATAGGTGTAATTGCTTGACTATTTGCCAGGAATCGCTATGCTCGCGCCATTCTCGGGAACGTTGACCCTTCAGATAAGCTGATTGGCCACGGCAATCTTGCCCTACCGGGACAATAAAGGATGAAAAATCATGGCACCAAAAGTCGAACATAAACGACATTCCTCTAAGCATAAAATTGACAGACGCCTGGGTGTAAACCTATGGGGCCGTCAGAAATCTCCAGTAAATGCCCGCTCTTATGCGCCAGGTCAGCATGGCCAGCGCCGCAAAAAGCCTACTGATTTTGGTATTCAGTTGATGGCAAAGCAAAAGCTGAAAGGCTATTACGGCAATATTGGTGAAAAGCAGTTCAAGAAATATTATATTGAAGCGTCTCGCCGCCGCGGGGATACAGGCCAGAATCTGGTCGGTCTGCTGGAAAGCCGTTTGGATGCGTTTTTATATCGCTCAAAGCTGGCCCCAACCGTGTTTGCCGCGCGTCAGATTGTAAATCACGGTCATGTGCTGCTGAATGGCAAGCGCTGTAACATTGGTTCGGTTATCGTAAAGGCTGGCGATGTTATCCAGCTGCGCGAAAAGGCCAAGCAGATGCCATCTATTCTGGAAGGTATCGCCTCTATTGAGCGCGATGTGCCAGAATATATCGAAGCTGATCATGACAAGATGAACGCAACTTTCCTGCGTATTCCAACTCTGGATGAAGTGCCGTATCCGGTACAAATGGAACCAAATCTGGTTATCGAATATTATTCACGTTAAGCTCTAACTGACCGCTTGACCGCTTATTTTTCAAAAGCGCGCCTGATGTATTTTCAGGCGCGTTTTTTATGCGCCCTCTAGTAATCTGGCCCTTTATTATCGCAGCTGCGGGCTCTAGCAGCCCTGTTGTCCCGTGCTTATGTCCTGATTTGGGATATTTTCTGCTATTCTTAATCATGATATGAACAATTTATATCGATAACAGCCTAGCAGGCAGGGATGGTGCGATGACAACAGGATGGCCAGAAGAATATTATGCGGTGATATTCACCACCCAGCGCACCGATGCCGAGATGGAGCTTTATGGCCTGACCTCTGAGCGGATGATTGCGCTTGCCCAGCAACAGCCGGGGTTTTTAGGGCTGGAGTCGGTGCGAGAGGAAAATGGGCTGGGCATCACCGTGTCCTATTGGCGCGACCGCGAGGCGATTAGTGCATGGGGCGAACATGCTGAACATAAGGTCGCCCAGAAAATCGGCCGCCAGGAATTTTATAGCTGGTTCCAATTGCGGATCGCCAAAGTGATAGATGAACGTAGCTTTGGCCTCGATGATTTGTGAGCGGGGTAGCGCGATAAACGCTGTTCACTTCCCCCCACAAAAAAAGCAGGCTACTGCCTGCTTCTTTATTCATATCTGGTGATGGGGAGGGGTTAGTATTAGCCCTGCATCGGTTGCGGTTTTACATCCACGCCGTGGGTGCTGAACATTTCCATCAGCTCACCAGTTTCATACATTTCCCGCACAATATCACAGCCGCCGATAAATTCGCCCTTCACATAAAGCTGGGGAATGGTTGGCCAGTCGGAATAGGCCTTCACGCCTTCGCGGATTTCATCATCATCCAGCACATTTACGCCGCTGAATTTAATGCCCAGATGGCTGAGAACCCCTACCACCGCTGCGGAAAAGCCGCATTGTGGAAATACAGGTGTACCTTTCATAAACAGCACAACATCATCACTGGCGATATTATGGACAATCTTTTCTTTAATTCTGTGCTCTAGCATCATCTTATGCCTCCATTTTTGAATAATTTATCTCAAGGCCATCTCTACGGCGCGCGGGTTTGCAATGCCAGCGCGTGCAGCTCGCCGCCCATGCGCCCGCCCAACGCCTTATAGACCATCTGGTGCTGTTGGACGCGGGTTTTTCCGGCAAAGGCAGGGGTGACCACTAAACAGGAATAATGATCGCCATCGCCGCGCAAATCTTCAATCGTTATTTGTGCATCCGGAAACGCGGCCTTGATCAGCGTTTCAATTTCATGGGCTTGCATAGGCATGGCGATATCTCTTTTGCTAATATCTTTTCCCTGATGATAGCGGCGGGACGTTACCTGTTTAGCCCATCAAATCCGGAATAGGGCCGGTATGCCAACGCA
>JBMHCK010000133.1:0-4830 GCA_049889955.1 Puniceispirillaceae bacterium (SeqCode) | reverse complement strand
AAAATTTCATCTGGCTGGGCATTATATCGCTTGGTACCAAGCTGATAGACCTCGGGGGCTGGTTTAAAGATGCCAACATCTTCCACAGATAACAGCGCATCCAGCCTGTCCATCAACCCTGCCGCGGTAAAGGCGGTTTTTAGCATATCATGATTGCCATTTGACAATACCGCTGCCGGCAGGCCTTTTTCAGCTACCGCGTCCAGGGCGATAATCGCGTCCTCATAGGCAGATAGCTCACGATAAAGCTTCAGCAACGCCGCACGCATAGCTGGATCAGATAAAGATAGCGCCTCCATCGCATAATCCAGCGCATCACAGGTAACTTGCCAGAAAGGCTGATAGCTATGGCTGAGGGATCGCAGCCAGGTATAATTTAACTGGCGTGTTCGCCAGATAGCTGCCAGTTCTGGCCAGCTTTTAGTCAATACAGGAAACTGCCCTGAAGCCGCTAGCTGGGCGGCGGCGGCATCTACATCCAGCAAGGTGCCATAGGCATCAAATAAAACAGCTTTAATCATCTTTATTCCTCAATCTTATGCCAGCGCGTCTGGTAATATACAGGCTAGTCAAAATCACCATCATCGCGAACAAGGTGGTAGAAGATACGCTCTCGCCAAGGATGAAGAACCCGATCAGCACAGCGACAACAGGGATCAAATAGCCCACATTGGCCATAAAGCCTGCTCCTGCGCGTTCTATCAAAACATAGCGGAGCGAAAATGCAAATGCGGTAGATATGATCGCCAGCCACAATATCGCCCCCCATACCTGTAAAGGCCAGCTTTGCGGCGCAGGCGCTTCCAGCCATAGAGCGGCGGGCACACTGATCATAGCAGAGATAAACAGGCTACAGGCGGCCAGCTGAACCGGGCTTAACAGGCTGCGACCCCGCACCAGCAAATTACCCGCCGCATAACAGCCAAACGCCACAACCAGCGCCAACTGTCCCAATAGCGATCCTGTGCCAAGCTTGTTCAGCCCATCCTGCATCAATAAAATAATTCCCAGCAAGCCAACCAAAACCCCTAGCAGCCTGCCCTTTGTCATCAGCTCGTCACGGGTAATAAAATGCGCGCCCAGCACGGTTACCAGCGGGCCAGCCCCATTCAATAACCCGGCCACCGCACTATCCACGGTTTGCTCTGCCCAGCTAATCAAAAAGAAAGGCAGCAGCGTGCCAACCAGCCCGATAGCCAAAAGCCGCCGATAGGGCAGCTTTTTATATTCCAGCTTTAACCCGCCAGAGATCGCCAAAAAGATAAATAAAACCAGAAACCCTATCAGCGTGCGCGCCGCCACAAGACTGAGCGGTCCGGTGCTATCTACCGCAATTTTAATTGCCCCAAATGCCGAACCCCAAATAATCGATAATAGCACTAAAATCGCAAAATCCAGCGGTTTGGGACGGACGAAATCGTGACGCATAACCTATCTTTCAAAAAGAGGAGGAGGTAAGGCCTAGAGCAAAATGGTACTGGCAACAACCAAAAGCGCACCAAGCCAAGCCCCCCAGGGGGGACATTTACCTGTCTTATACCACACAAAGGGCAAAATCATTACCGGACTGACAGAAGATAGGATGGTAACCTCGGCAACTGGCCCATTTTCAAGCGCCTTGAGCAATAAAAATACCCCAAAGCTGAGACCAAAAAACCCATTAGCCAGAATCAGCATCGACATTCTGGCATCTGGCATTAAAGGATGTTCCGTTTTTTTGCGATCAAATGGCCAGCTTAGCCAGAAAATCAGACCCGCAACAGATACACGAACCAGACCAACTAATAAAGGATCAGCTCCCGCATTCATCACCGGGCGCAACATCAACACCCCTATCGCCTGACCAGCGGCGGCCAGAAACCCGGCTGCCAGCCCTATCCATAGAGGCGGGGTGATCACTTCCCAAACATGAAGCAGATCACGACGTTTGCCATAAATAATCGCAAAACAAATGCCAGCAAAACCGACCAATATCGCCAGAATTTGAACAGCAGATAAAATCTCGTCCAGAAACAACCAGCTTAGGATAGCGGCGATAGGCGCATTGCCGGCAAATAATATTGCTGTGCGCCGTGGCCCCAAACGCCGCATGGCAACGAATAAAAAATAATCCCCCAAGACAACGCCAACCACCGCAGACAAAAGCACCGGTTGCCAAAATGCCATCGGCAGCACAAAACTGCCGTCGGTTAGCGCTATCGTCACCACCAGCAAAAACGCAGCTGCCAGCATCCGTAATCGGTTGAAATGAAGCGAGCCAAAACGCAAAACGGCCTGATGACTAAACAGGCCAGCCAAGGTCCAGCTAAGGGCGGCACCAAGCGCAAATAGATGCGCCAGTGCCATTAATCCGCCAGAGTGTTGTCAAGAGCCTGACAAATATCACGCCATAAATCTGTACTATGTTCCAGCCCGACAGACAGCCGAATATGCCCCTCGCTAATCGATAGGGCGGCGCGTTCGCCATTACTTAGATTGGCGTGGGTTGTACTGGCCGGATGACAGGCAAGGCTTTTCGAATCGCCCAGATTATTGGAAATATCTATCAGCTGCAGAGAATTTAAAAATCTAAATGCTGCCTCTCTTCCGCCATTAAGCTGAAAGGCCAGAAGCGATCCGGGGCCTGTCATTTGCTGTTTTGCCAGATCGAATTGCGGATGGCTTGGATGACCTGGATAGGAAATGGATGCCACTGCCGGATGGGATGCCAGCTTGTCTGCTAATTGGCTGGCGGTAGCGGACATGGCCTCTACACGCAGGCGCAAGGTTTCCAGAGATTTCACCAACACCCAGGCATTAAATGCGCCCATGGAGGCTCCGGTTTGGCGATAAAAAGGCAGAAATACATCCTCGATGAAATCCTTACTGCCGAGCACCGCACCACCCAGAATTCGGCCCTGCCCATCCAAATGTTTGGTGGTCGAATAGGTAACAATATCTGCACCCAGTGCCAGAGGCGATTGCAGGATAGGGGTTGCAAATACATTATCAACAATTACCTTTGCGCCGGCTTTATGTGCCAGCTCGGATACCGCCGCGATATCTACCAGCTGTAAAACCGGGTTTGAAGGGCTTTCCAGAAATACCAGCTTTGCCGGTGTGGCAAGCGCGGCCTGCCATTGGCGCAGATCTGTGCCATCTATCAGCTCTGTCTGGATGCCCCAGCGGGGCAGTATTTTTGTCAATATAGCATGGCAAGCGCCAAATAATGCCTGGCTAGCAACCACACGATCGCCGCTTTCCAGCTGACAGGCAAGAGAGGCAAAAATAGCTGCCATTCCAGTTGAGCATACCCGGCAGGCTTCTGCGCCTTCAATTGCTGCCAGCCGCTGTTCGGCCATCTGCAACGTCGGGTTGCCATAGCGCGAATAAACAAAATTATCTGTCTCTCCCTGAAAAGAGGCAGCGGCCTGTTCGGCGCTATCATATACAAAGCCGGAATTCAGAAATAACGCTTCTGAGGTTTCTTTATTTTCTGTCCGGTTCAGGCCAGCACGAACCAGGGCTGTATCGGGGTGCCAATCTTGCTTATCGGTCATTTCTTATCTCTTGTTTTTTAGCTTTTGGCAAAAGCCGTTACCCATCTAGATTATCTTTATTCGGCCAAATCACCGCCTGACCCACAATAGGCTCACCCTCTACTACCACCATTACCGGACTGCCATAAAGCTGATAGCCTTCGGCTAGCGCATCACTTACGCGCTGGCAAAAATCAGCTGTATCTGGGCCCGTTAAAAAACGATAGAGCTTGCGCGATTGATTTTCCATAATGTGCAGTCATTCTTGCAGGTGTTCGAGATTGGCATATTACAACAAGCGATCCCATAGCGCAGATAAAATACCCTGCGCGACCGCTTGTCAGGCAGACTTTAGCCTCGAGGGGCGTGCTTTGCAAGAATACGTTGCAACGTGCGTCTGTGCATTTTCAAGCGCCGTGCGGTTTCTGAAACATTGCGATCACATTGCTCAAACACCCGCTGAATATGCTCCCAGCGCACCCTATCTGCGCTCATCGGATCTTCAGGCGGCTGGGGCAGATTGCCTTCGCGCTGTAACAAGGCTTGTTCAATAGCATCGGGATTAGCTGGCTTTGGCAAATAATCCAGCGCACCAGCTTTAACCGCCGCCACCGCTGTCGCAATATTGCCAAAACCGGTTAAAATGATGATCCGGCATTCCGGGCGAAGAGTGCGAAGCAAGGTCACGATTTCCAGCCCATTACCATCTTCAAGCTTTAAATCAAGCACCGCAAAATCAGGGGCGCTTAGATTAACCTGTTCGCGGGCTTCTTTAACGCTGGCAGCCTGCATGACAGAAAAGCCGCGCTGCGTCATTGCCCGGGCAAGCGTGCGACGAAGAGCGTTATCATCATCTAGGATTAAAAGGTCTTTTACCATCTGGTCTCACTTACCCTGAAGGGAACATCCTATCAAGTGCGCATTAAAAGGACAAATGCGCCAGCTCTGCATCAAACAAGGTCCTGTTTCCAAGAAATAAACTCACCTACCTTAAATGGGGCGGTGGTGAATAATTACCAGTATTAAGTTTCCCAGTCCTGATTTCTGGTCCTGTCTCCTGGCCCTGACTAGCAGACCAGTTTATAACAGGCGTTCGCACGGCAGATGAATAATAATTTTTGCCCCATCTTCATTTGCAATGCTCATCTGGCCGCCCAGCCCTTCTATCAGTGTCATTGCCAGAAACAGGCCAAGCCCCTTATGCCCATCACTGCCTTCGCGGCTGCTATTCCATGGCTGGCCAAAACGCGATAACACCGCAGGGGTAAAGCCGGGACCATCATCGCTTATTTCTATTTCTATCGCCTCGTCT
>JBMHCK010000132.1:0-7718 GCA_049889955.1 Puniceispirillaceae bacterium (SeqCode) | reverse complement strand
CGCTGTTCGCCCGTTTGATGAAGCCTTTCATTGGGCGGTGTTTTTATCGTTAAGCGGGGCCTTTTGTTTCGCGCTTTATTCTATTTTAACGCGGCATCTGTCTGGTTTGGTCAGTACCGATGTGCTGCAATTTCATTCTGGAATGGTTGGTAGTGTCTGTCTATTACCTTTTGCTATCGCGCAATGGCAGGCACCCGCCAGCCTGTCTGATTGGCTGATTCTGATATCGCTGGGATTTTTTGGTTGGGCCGGACATCAGGTGCTTACCATTGCCCATAATTATGCGCCAGCCAGCGTGCTTAGCCCGTTTGGATATTCCTTTATTATGTTCCTGACGGTATGGAGCTATCTGGTATTTGATCATCTGCCAGATAGCTGGACCATTCTTGGCGCGTTGGTGATTGTCAGCTCTGGCTTGATCATCTGGTTCCGCGAGCTAAAGCTTAGCCGCCGGTAATCTGCCAGACGTGATCTTCTGCTAGACCAGATTATTTTTTGATGCCGGGGAATGCTTAAAACCCTTTGAAGGTCAGCGATGCCCATAGCGATTCCCAAACAGCGCCATAGGTATTTTTATCCGGATCTGCCTGGCGAATAGTAACATGGTCAATCAGATATTCATGCCCGGAAACAGGCGTTACATACACATATCCCCCCTTGTCCGCGATATGTGTTTTTCTGGATATTTTGTTGTCTTGGCTTTTTTCAAAAACCGTAATTTTTGCCCCGGCTAGCGGGCGCCCTTGATAAAACAGGCGTATTGGCTGGCGATCTACCGCCTCTTTGTGAAGCCATGTTTTTTCCAAAACAAATTCAACTTCCATTCCGCTATAGCGATCTGATAGGCCCTTTTTTGGGATATCACGGACCAGAATGGTTTTTGCAAAGCGGGTGTAAGTTTCAATGAATCCTGCCTCTGGCAAGCCCCGTTGTTTATGTATTTCCAGCAGGTTTTTATCGGCTTTTTCGGCCACAAAATCAGCAAATTTATCAAATTTCTGATAGAACAGCTTTTCTGGCTGGCTTTGATAAATCAGGATGTTTTGTCCGGCGATTGGGGCTTGTGTCTGAATGGCGGGCTGATCGCCAAGTCGGCCTGTTATCGATAGCATATCTGTCTTGGTCAAAAAGCCTAGCATCCTGATTTTGTTTGGACGATAACGCAGCGCATCCCCCACAAAATTCTGGCCATTGCGAATATCTGTACGCACTTCGGCTTCTGCCTGGTCATAATAGCTATGCGGGGTCAACCATACCTCATGGGCGCGCACTTCTGAGGCCAGAGACAGGCTGCCAAAAAACAGGCTACTAGCCAAAATATAATAACAAAGCTGGAGAGCATTTTTTCGGATGAATTGCACGATTAGGCCTTTACAAATACAGGGGTGTGGATAGATTTTTTTAAGTATTTTGCCGTTTTTTTCCAGCTTTGATAAAGATTTTGAATATATGATGATAGTGCGTATGGCTTCAATTGCCAAAATTTATGTATTTTCTGCCTCGCTATGGCTGGCGGCGATAATCTGGGGGGCAGCGGTCTCCCATGCACATGAGATTAAGCCGGCATTGCTGGAATTTCAGCTAGCCAGTTCAGCTGCCAACCAGCTTGACCTGACACTGGACATGAATGCCGAGATTTTCTTATCCGGCGTAGATGCTGGCAATCTTACCGATACCGATGATAGCCAGAAATCAGATGAATATGATCGCTATCGGGCCCAGGATGCAGCCACTCTGGACAAGGCGGTTCGTGCGCGATGGCAGCAGCTGGCCCAGCACATATCTATTGAAAATGGGGATACAAGGCTAGAACTTACCTTGCGTGATGTGACAGTAGAGACCGGCCTTTTAGACGAGCAAATCCGGCAAACAAGAATCGAGTTTAGTGCCGCACCTCTGGATAGTAATGAAGAAATAATTCTGGGTTGGGCAGGTCAATTAGGGCCGCTGATTGTGCGTCAAATATCCAGCACTGAACCTTCAGATGACAGCGCGATATCCGCCTCAGCTTTATATGCGGCCTATCTGGCACCAGGCGAGAGGAGTGATGCGATACAGCTGGCGGGCGGGACCGAAATTTCCCTATTTGATGTGGTGCGCCGCTATCTGCATTCTGGCTTTGTCCATATAATTCCGCTGGGTCTTGATCATATTCTGTTTGTGCTGGGGCTGTTTTTATTCAGCCTATCAGGGCGTGTTCTGTTTTATCAGATCAGCTTATTTACCCTTGCCCATACCGCTACCCTTGCGCTGTCCAGCCTGGGCATTGTGCGTGTTTCTGGACAGATTGTAGAGCCGCTGATTGCCCTTTCTATTGCCTATGTTGCGATAGAGACCATTTGGGCAAAGAGCCGGTTTTCCATGCAACGGGCACTGTTGATTATTGGTTTTGGTTTGTTACATGGGCTTGGCTTTGCGTCTGTGCTGGCCGATTTTGGCTTGCCAGATGCCCAGTTTATTCCCGCCCTTATCAGCTTTAATATCGGCGTTGAAGCAGGGCAAATTGCGATTGTTGCCCCGCTATATTTGCTGGTGCGATGGTTGCGTCCAGCAAACCGATTTTACCGATTCTTTATCCAGATACCTGCCTCTGTCCTTATCGCGTCTATCGGCCTTTACTGGACGCTGGAACGGGTTGGATGGCTGCCAGTTTAAATCAGCATTTTAGTATCCCCGTCGATAGACAGGGCCTGACCACTGATCATCCGCCCGCGCGGGCTAGCCAAAAACAGGATTTGGTCAGCCAGATGCTGGGCAGTGACATAATCCTTTATCGAAGAATAGGAAAAAGCAGCCTCTTCAATCTCTGAAAAAGAAACGCCATGTTGCTGGGATTTTGCTTCCATCACACGGCGTTGGCGATCGCCGGCTACCAGCCCTGGCAGGATGGCATTAACCCGGATATTATCTTCGCCTAATTCAATAGACAGGGATTTAGTCAGCCCCACAACGCCCCATTTTGCCGCCGCATAAGGGGTACGAAGCGCAAAGCCATATTTGCCAGCAGCAGAAGATAAATTCACAATAGAGGGATTATCGCTTTGCCGCAGATAAGCAAGGGCAGCTTTCACACAGTAAAATTGTCCGTTCAGGCAGATATCTATACAATTTTGCCAGGCGGCATCGTCAATATCCTCTATTTTTGCGGTAGGACCAGCAACCCCGGCATTATTGACCAGACAATCCAGGCCGCCTAATTTTTCGGCTGCGGCGTGAATAACCTGTTGAATAGCGGCACTGTCCGAGACATCACAAAGATAGCTATGCAGGCCAGGATGCTTTTTGGCTAGCGCGTCCAGCGCGGCTTCATCCACATCACAGGTGGCGACCTGTGCCCCTTCTTGTAAAAAATTCTCAACAATCGCCAGCCCGATTCCGCTGGCCCCTGCGCTGATGAAAACACGCAAGCCCTGAAGCTGTAAGTCCATATTATTCCTCTGTCTATGCTAGCCCTCTGTTTAAGCAGGCAATCCAAAGCAGGATAGCTTGTAGAGTCTGTTCGTATAATTTTACAAAGTCAAACCCTTGACAGTTATGGCCAGGCGTCTTCCACTAAAGGGTGGGAGATAGGCTAGTAAATTAGGAAAAGGAAATACAAAGATGTCTGTTGTTGCGATTATTGGCTGTGGGCTGATTGGCCGGGCATGGGCATTGGTTTTTGCCAGAGCTGGCTGGCAGGTACAGATGTATGATATTCGCCAAGATTTGCTGTCTGCCTTGCCGGAAAAACTGCGTGAAGAGAGCCAGATTCTGGTTCGTCATCACTTGGCCGAGGATGCAGACACGCTTGTGCAGGCTATTCAGATAGAGGCAGATTTAGCCGCCTGTGTGCAGAATGCCGACTTTGTTCAGGAAAATGGCCCCGAGGCGCTAGACATAAAGATAGAGATGTTTGCAGAACTGGACAGGCTGGTTCCAAAAGAAGTGGCGATTGCATCGTCTACCTCATCTCTTATCCCCTCAGCCTTTTCCAAGACACTGGCTGGGCGCAACCGCATATTGGTAGGGCATCCGGTAAACCCGCCGCATTTGGTGCCGCTGGTAGAGGTGTGCGGGGCGCCATGGACAGACCCATCCATATTGAAACAGGCTGAAGATATCTATGCAGATATCGGACAGGTGCCCGTGCGGGTACATGCCGAAATAGACGGGTTTGTGCTGAACCGCTTGCAAGGCGCGTTGCTGGCAGAGGCGTTAAAGCTGGTAGGTAGCGGCGTGATTTCTGTTGAAGATTTGGACAAAACTGTCAAAGATGGGTTGGGTCTGCGCTGGGCCTTTATGGGGCCGTTTGAAACCATTGAGTTGAACGCGCCTGCTGGTGCAGAAGATTATTTTAGTCGCTATGGACCGGTCTTTGCCAAGATGGCAGCGGCCCCGGCCGGGGCGGATGTCTTTCAGACTGCATGGACACACAATATCCTGCAAGGCTGGGATAGCCGCCTGCCAGCAAGCGCGATAGAAGCGCGCTCGCACTGGCGCAATGAAAGGCTGGCCGCATTGATCCACCATAAAGCAGAACAAAAAAAGCGTTAAATCAGGGAATTGGAGAGGATAAAATGGCAGATAAAGTGATTATAACCTGTGCGGTAACCGGGGCTATTCATACCCCTTCCATGTCACCTTATTTGCCGGTAACGCCAGAGGAAATAGCTGATGCCGCCATTAGCGCTGCCGAGGCCGGGGCAGCGTGTGTCCATATTCATGCCAGAGACCCCGAGACAGGCCGGCCAGATCAATCGCCAGAAGCGTTTGCCCCTATATTGCAGCGGGTAAAACAAGCCTCTAATGCGGTAGTAAATATCACGACTGGCGGAGCGCCAACGATGAGCGTTCAGGAACGGGTTCGTCCGGCCCAAAATTTTCGTCCGGAAATTGCCTCTTTGAATATGGGTTCGATGAATTTTGGACTATATCCGATGCTGGAGCGGTTTAAGGAATTTAACCATGATTGGGAACAGCCCTATCTGGCGAATTCTACCAGTTTGATTTTCAAAAACACTTTTGAGGATATTGAATATATCCTAACCACCTGCGCGGAAAATCAAACCCGCTTTGAAATTGAATGTTATGATATTGGCCATCTTTACACACTGGCGCATTTTGCGGATAGAGGGATTGTAAAACCGCCTTTTTTTGTGCAATCGGTATTTGGCATTCTGGGCGGAATTGGCACCCATGAAGAAGATGTTATTCATATGAAACGCACCGCTGACAGGTTGTTTGGCTCGGACTATCGCTGGTCTGTATTAGGGGCTGGCCGGCATCAGATGCGGATAGCGGCAATGGCCGCTGGCATGGGGGGCAATGTGCGTGTTGGTCTGGAAGACAGCCTGTGGGGCGGGCCAAAACAGTTGGCAAAATCAAATGCCGAACAGGTTACCCGTGTGCGCGCCCTTATAGAGGGGATGGGGCTACAGATTGCCAGCTCGGATGAAGCACGTGAAATGCTGCAGCTAAAAGGTGCAGACAGGGTTGGCTTCTAGCTAGTCTGTGACGGCCTTGCTGAAATCATAGCGGAAGGTACAACAGCTGGCCCCGCCCATAATGGTCTGATCCCGCTGTAATTCCACCCGATTATCAAACCCGTCAATAACCGCCAAATCACGATTACAGGACAGAACCGCGCCATATTCTTCCATCCCCAGCGCCTTATACATTTCTGCATAACGGCACCGGGTAACATTAAAATCAAGCTGGGTTGGGGTATGATTGAGTATATCAATTTCCAGCGCATCATCCTGCCGCCATGCCGCCAGTGAGTCCAGAAACCCGTCTGAGCTAATACCATGTTTATCGGCTAATGCCTGGCCCTGTGAGTGGGCAATTTTGATCACCGTATCACGGATAACGGCGAGCACTTCTTCACGGCCAAAAGCCTCTGACAGCGCGTCTATTAGCGGGGCCATCAGCCGTGCCTCTGTCTCACGCCGTGCTAACACACCAATAGCTTCATTAAGCTGATCGGCAGGGGGGTCTTTTTTGTTTATATCTTCCATGCTGTTAACAGTAGCATGTTTGGCCTGTTCGGCAATAGCGCGGATAAAATCCAACTCTCTTTATTTTCAGGCTTTGTTTATGGTGCGGCTTTATTTTTCAGCGGCCTTGCCCTAGCATGAAATACGGCCTGGCCCATGCTGATATCAGGCGCAAAAAGGTGAAAAAGATATGGATTTTACCCTAGAGGCAGAGTTTGACGCGCTGCGGCTAAAGACAAAAGCATTTATCGCTGAACATGTGTTACCGCTGGAAGCAGATAGCGCACATTATGACGCTCATGAAAATATCGCATTGCCAGTTCTGGAGACCGCCCGCCGAAAAGCAAAGGCAGCTGGGTTATGGGCCCCGCAAGCGCCAAAAGAACGCGGCGGGATGGGGTTGCCGATACAAGGATGGGCCCCGTTATATGAAGAGGCAAATCGGTCTATTTTCGGACCCGCTGTTTTGAATTGTGCGGCCCCGGATGATGGCAATATCAATCTGCTGTCAAAAATTGGCACTGAGGCGCAAAAAGACTGGTTTCTGCAACCGCTTATTGATGGGGCGGTGCGATCCAGCTTTGCGATGACAGAACCTGCACCTGGCAGCGGATCGGATCCCTCCATGATGCTGACCACCGCAACACGCCAGGGCGATAAATGGATTATCAAGGGTCGCAAATGGTATATTACCGGGGCGGAAGAGGCCGCACATTTTATCCTTGTTGCCCGTACGTCAGAAGATACGCGCAAGGGTCTAACAGCCTTTTTGTTTCATAAAGATCAGCCTGGCTGGCATATTGAGAGACGCATTCCCATTATGGGCCCCGAAGAGCATGGCGGACATTGCGAGCTGGTATTTGACGGGCTGGAAATTCCGGATGAAAACAGATTGATGGAAGTCGGGGATGGGCTAAAGGTAACGCAAATTCGGTTGGGCCCGGCGCGTCTGACCCATTGTATGCGCTGGCTGGGGCTGGCGAAACGCTGTATGGAAATTGCAGCAGAATATACCGCCCATCGTCAGGGGTTTGGTGTTCGGCTTGCCGAGCGGGAATCGGTGCAAATCATGATGGGCAGTCTTGCCCATGAAATTCAGATTGGCCGGCTGCTGGTGATGCATGCAGCCTGGTGTCTGGATCAGGGCAGTTTTGCGCGTAAAGAAATCTCTTCTGCAAAAATTCACGTCGCCAATACTCTGCACAAGGTTGCCGATACCGCTATTCAATTAAATGGTGCGCGCGGCTATTCCAAAGATACTCCGCTGGAATGGATTTATCGCTATGCCCGCCAGGCGCGTCTGGTCGATGGCGCGGATGAGGTGCATAAAATGGTGCTGGCACGCCATTATGACACTGAGGGTAGCGATTACTGGCATTGGGGTGTCTGAAGTGGAGCAAGAAGCCCCGTTTCCCATAGAACAGCTTAGCTTGTATCTAGCTGAAACGCTGGCTGCAGATCAGGTTGTTATTGATCAAATGGCCCCTCTTTCCGGCGGCGCTATTCAAGAGAATTGGCATCTCGGCCTGCAGGTTGCAGGCGGCGCCTATCATGGCAAGCAGGCATGGGTGCTTCGCAAAGATGCCCCTTCTGGTGTCAGCGTATCGCATAGCCGGGCGGTTGAATATGCGGTGCTATCTCATGCGTTTACACACGGCATCTCTGCACCGGAACCTATCTGCCTATGCGAAGATAAGGCGGTAATTGGCAGTGTTTTCTTTATTATGAAATCGGTGCCGGGTC
>JBMHCK010000131.1:0-43889 GCA_049889955.1 Puniceispirillaceae bacterium (SeqCode) | reverse complement strand
GCTTCTTTTGCCGTGAATTGAGAGCGACTATGGTCATAACTTGTTGGCGTAAGGGTTATATTTATTTGTTCAGTAAAATTAGCCATGCCGACAGCATTGTAGCGAACAGCTAGATTTATTACTGGGTTATCTGCCATGCGCAATTCACCGGTAGATGTTAGCGTACCATCACTAGCCATAGTAAAAAGGTCATGATTTCCCTCTGATAGCAGTTCAAAATGACCTTGATTACCATCCTTAGTAGCATATGCTTGTAAACTCGTTAGCAGGGCTCCATTTACGATTACACTTTGTGCCTCTTCCACTGTAAGAGTACTTTGACCTGCAAATGTGTCTCTTATTTCCAAATCAATCTGACTTGTAAAAACACGCCCGTCACCGGTGGTATACGTCAAATCCAAGTCATACATTTGTTGTGTATCGTAATCTAGCGCCGAACGCGAAATGACGTCTCCTGAATCATTTATCTCGAACAACGCTGCATCTGCACCTGCAAGACCATATACGCCACTGGTATTATCGTTTGCGAAGCTGAACATATGGTCAAATTCACCCGCGCTCAAAATTACTGTTTGCGCCTCGTCAGCAACAAAGTTCCCTTGTGATTGCATAAAACGAGTTAGGTCAACCTGAACAGTTTCAACATGTTGAATGCTACTATGAGTGTATATAAGCTCAAAACTATACGAGGCTTGCTCCTCTTTTCTAAATTCCTTATTTGCTATTACTTGGTTGCCAACAACAGAAAATAAACTGCTCCCAGCTCCAATGGAGAAGACACCGCCTGGGTTCCGTGTTGCATAAAGGTCTGAAGCGGTCAGGTCAGATATATTAATCACCATCTGATTGGCTTCTTCCACACTCATGCTTGCTCTGGAGGTAAGGGTATCGTTAAGGTTCAAAATAACTCGGTCCGTAAATTCACGTCCGTCACTGGCACGGTATACCAAATTAAAATGAAATGTATCCTCAACAAAAAAGTCTAAGGCAGTATTAGAAGAAATTGAACCATCAGCGTTAAGAGAAAATTGAGTGAAGTCGTCTGCATCCCCGTCATTTGCTGGATTCCCGTCATTATTATCGTAGCGCTCCAAACGATAAGACCCAGCATAACCATCTGATAATGCAAAAGCATCAAGTTCAGAAAATATACTTCTAGCAAGTTGAACGCTATTAGACTCATCAGCCTCCAAAATAGTATCAGATTGATAACTTGGTGTAAGGTTTAAAGTAATGGCCTCAGAATGTGTGCTTCCTAGAGAGTCTGTATACTCTACGTTAAAATTAAATTGCTGTTTAGTATTATAAGACAAAGCTTGGTTTGAGCGCACCTCCCCGCCAATAATACTAAAAAATCCGGCATCTACACCAGACAATGAATAGCTACCGATACCTGGATCTTTAGCTACATAAGTGGATGTTGCATTTAAAGTTGGCGCAGTTATTACGACTTGAACTGCCTCTTCTGCACTAAAATTGGCCGTAGAGTTGAGTGTGTCCATCAGTGAAAGCGTAATTGCGTCGTTAAACCTTCTGCCATCAGATGCTAAGTAAGAAACTGTAAAGTTATAATTTTGTTGAGTATCAAAATCTAGCGCGCCGACAGAAGCAATGTTGCCGTTAGGCGCAATGGTAAATTTGTCATAGTCTGCGCCAATTGCTTCAATTGAAAAACTGCCTCGCGAGCCATCTCGGCTAGCAAATCCAGACAAATTAGTAAGCCTGTCAAGTAAGATTTGCACATTTCCTGCTTCTATTGCTGAAAGGCTTGAGGTTCCCTGTAAAGCTTCTGTTAATTCAAGTCTCACCGCCTCATTATGAATGTCGCCATTTGAGGCAGTATATTGGAGTGTGAAATTATAGATAGATTGTAAACTACGCAAAAGAGCGCCATTCGATGTAATGTTGCCAGCTCCATCCACAGTAAAATTCGTTGCATCTGAACCTGTGATTTGAAAGTTTCCAACACCCGGGTCTTTGTTAGAAAATGCAAAGCTAGATGCAAGTGTTGTATTATTTATGGTAAGGCTTTGTGTTTCTTCTGATTGCAGTGTAGCAATTGAGGAAAAAGTGTCTGTTAAAGTTAAAGAGATTGCTTCATTGAAAATATCGCCATTGGCACTTTGATAGCTTAGAACAAAATTATAGCTATTTTTTGTGTCAAATTCCAAACCCCCGTTGGAAGTAATTTGACCTGAGTTATCTACAGAAAAAAATACATGGTCGCCGCCAACTGAACTGAGAGCATAATTTCCTGATTTACGGTCTCTTTTTGCAAAACTATCAATTGAAGTAAGGTCTTCTGCATTGATGGTTATTTGATTTTTACTTTCAGGAACAGTAAAAGTAGAGGTTGCTTCCAAAGTCTCGCGAATTCGCAGGCGAACATTTTCACTCGATTGAAGAATGCCACCCTGGGTATAGTTAATATTAAAATTATAAGTTTCGGTTGGATTATATATATTAGTTCGATTTATAAGCATTGATTGGTTAGCGGTAATATTACCATTTAAATCAATTGAAAATAATGCGCTATTACCACCGCTTAAGCTATATGTTCCTCCAGGCGTTGCAACGGCTTGCGCAACTGTATATTTAAATTCACTTGCGGCAATTGTAAAAATTGGTGTTTCAGTCGCCACTATAGTAGTTACGGGACTGGAGGGTGGTGATAGTGTTAGATTTACTGTTTCACGAAAAATTTGACCATTCGTACCTGTATAAGTAACGTCAAACGAATATTGACTTTGTATCACAGGATCCAAACGATTGCGTGAGGTTACTGTCCCATTATTATCTACATCAAATAAAAGATAATCATCGCTATCTATGCTATTAGCAGACAATCCATAACTGCCAGCAAAATTGTCGCGTGCCGCATATTCATTAAGATTTTCCATTTGTGTGCGCGTTATTCTTACTTCATCCGCTTCATTTGCAAATAAAGTTGAGGTCGCCTGTAAGGCTTCGGTAAGCTGAAGTGTTATATTTTCAATGTGCTCTACTCCACCAGAAGTACGGTAAGTATAATTCAGGTAATATGTTTCTTGATCAGCCAGTCTAAGAGTGCCTTTTGAGATAATATTGCCAGCTCCATCAAGTCTGAATTTTTGCGCGTCTGCTCCCGACAGAGTAAGAAAACTTCCTGCGCCACCGTCAGCTGCGGCAAAAGTGGACGAGCTGGAAATGTCGCTAGCGTTAATGGTAACTTCATCTCCCTCCTCTGCTGAGAATATACCTGTAGACTCAAGCGTATCTAAAATTGTGAGCCTAACTTGGTTAATAAAATTTCTTCCATCAGGAGCCGTATAAATTACGTCAAACTCTAGCAAGCTGCCATCTTCAGCATTAATTGGCGTATTTGATAAAATTTTACCGTTACTACTTATCATAAATTTAGCGCCATCTGCTCTTGCGCCAATGCTAAAACTCCCTCCACCAGCTGCATTATAGAAGGCATCTAATAGCCGTAGTTCTTGGCGATTAATACCAATAACATCCGCTTCTTGAGCTGTGAAAGTTGATAATGCCCCTAAGCCAGCTTGCAGGTTTAAAGTCACGGTTTCTATATGGGTCTTGCCATTAGAAGAAGCATATTTTACGTCAAAATTATAACTTGCTTGAGAAGCTCTAAGTAAGGGTTGCGTAGAGGTAATCAGTCCATTTTGGTCAACAGTAAATTTAGTATGGTCACTTCCCCTTGTTACAATAGAATAAACACCAATACCTGGATCTTGTGCGACTTTATTCTGCATTTGAGTAAGACTATTTGCTTCAATCCTCACAGTTGTTGCTTCGACTGCTTCAACTGTCACCTCCGCATTGGAGTAATTAGCATTTGCTGGATCGGCTTGTGTTATTGTCAAGTTTGTCAGAGAAACTTGTGAGCCAACTCGTCCACCGCCATTTTCATCAAAAGAACCCGAAATGAAAGCAAATTTATAGCTGCCTTGCCGATTAATGGTTTCGTCCACAGAAAAAACTGGCGTCTGGCCAATTGCATTGTGCGTATAGTTTAAAAGCTCGATAACAGTTCCATCATTCTCATCTATCAAAAAAGCATATACATCTGCCGCGTCGCCGCTGCCAACGCCCTGCCAGTTGAAAGAGATGCTATCTCCAGCCTCGAACGAAACGGCTGAATCAGAAACTATATAAGGCCCGTGCACAATACCATTTGCCGAGGAAACAACATCATTAGTACCTAGAGTAATACCATTATTTTCAAGGGTGTAACTAAGCTCTACATTACCGCCAGCAAATCCGGAAATCACACTGCCATCACCACTACTGCCTGCAGGTTGGGTAGTATCGGTTGGCGCAGAAAATCCTGCAATCGTCCGCTGCAAGGAGGCAGGAGCTCCAGCGGAGAGAGCGATTTGCTCCAGATGTATTTTCCATCCATTTATTGCCTGTGTTGCCTCACCGTTTACAATTGTTCGATTATTTGGTGGACCTGCAAAATCAGAATTAACAAAGGAGATAGGGCGTAGTGTTGAATCACCCCCACTGGCTACAGTTGCTGTTGAAAGAGGTGCAAGTCCAGAAATAACAGAATTTCCAGAAGAACGAACTCTTCCATTTATCGTATTAATTGGTCCCTCTTCAAGGTAATTAATTGTCAACCTATTGAGCTGAGAGTTTCCAATAGCATCCGTTTCTGGCTTTAGCACCCGTGTTGAAAAACCAGAGGCACGACTGAGGAGTGCAGTATCACCGCCATTAGCAGCTGTTCCACTAAAAGTCGCAGGAATATCGAGGACTGAATTTCCACTCGCAGTGCTTGTATCTGGAGTATCAAATACAGATGCTCCTGTTGCATTATTTGTTAACAAATAGTCTAAAGCAGAGCTTCCTGTAGCAGAACTCGTCAACGGAGTATCAAAGACTGAACTGCCAGTGGCATATGTAGTAGGCTGCGTGTAAATTACAGAGCTAATAGTGCTAGCTTGCGAAACAGATGGCTCATTGAAAGAAGATATTCCAGAGGCTACAGAGCTATTCTTATAAACAGGATACATATCTCCGACTGCAAATTCAATTTGAGAAGTGTCAAATGAAGAATTCCCAGCAGTATACTCTAGCGGACTTAACAGTGACTTAGAAATACCAGATGCATATGATGTATCCTCGATATGTTTATTTACTCCCATCCCGTCAATACTTACGTTGATTATCTCATCATTACTATCGCCGACCCTCATTGTTTGCTCGTAAGAGCCATCTAGAAGGGTAATTTGATTAAATTTTGTGGATTCTGAAATGCGCCTTAACTCATTTTCTAAAGCTTCCACCTCACTCTGCATATTTATTCTATCACCATCTGTATAAACGCCGTTATGAGCCTGTAGAGCAAGTTCACGTAAACGTTGACTAATCTCGAGGGAGGTTTGCATACCAGCCGTTGCTGTTTGCACCAGTGAAATGCCATCAGAAGTGTTCTTTAGGGCAGTTTTTAGACCCTTTATTTGACTTACTAATTTATTTGAAACAGCAAGGCCTGCTGCGTCGTCCCCAGCACTATTGATACGCTTGCCTGAGGCAAGAGCTTCAGCAGCTCGATTTATTGAGCGACGGGCCCTAAAAAGATTAGTTTTGGCAACTAAAGAGCCAATATTCGAATTTATTCTTGTCATCTTACCCTGCCAGTAAGAAACGACAAAAAATCAGAAAATTTTAAATAATAAGTCTAAATTTTAACTAATTTTTTCACTTTGAAGGGTGAGTTTGTGAATATGATTAAAATCAGGTAGGCAATGATTGACGCTAAACCTTAAAGTGGATTAGCTTAAACGCTTAAGATTTGTGATAGTCTCTGCTTCTATCACTTTCGTGCCAGTAGAAACGATAAGATAGGCCCGGATAGGGGGATATAACTCACAGGGATCGCCTCGTCGCCACTGAAGTCAGCTCAGAGCGTTTGTAATATCTTTTTGATATCTGGTTTGATGACTATGGTTACTATGTACAGGCGAAGAAGAGTAATCTTGAGAGCAAAGCCGTAGGCCTCTTATTAAATTGGCTCAGTGATGAAAGTATGGATGCCAATTAGCGCATTACACACTTTTTAACACACCGGATATTTATGCTTATAAATCACTGAAATTAATTAGTAAAAGTTAAAGCATTTATATCATAATCTGCGTGTCGGGGGTTCGAGTCCCTGCTCCGCTATCATAATTTCCCTACTATTTTGTTTGTTGATAGCCTGCGCAAAGCCATCTTGCCTCGCTCTTGTCACAGAAAAGGGTCATATAAGAGCCCCGTTCCTCCTTCTAATAGAGACTAAATAAAACAGATAAGCACCCCATTAACTTGAACATCGTTAAAAGCAGTGATTTGTTTGATTTTGATTGAAAATATGTCAAGCTGAGGTCATGTCTAGGAATCAAAAGAAGTGTCAAGCTCACGGACAGCTCGAAATCTTATCTGAAGTGGATTTTGTGGTCGTTGGCGGCGGGTCTGCTGGGTGTTTATTAGCAAACCGGCTAAGTGAAGATCCTAAGAATAGAGTTGCTCTTATTGAGGCCGGCTCATCTGATCTACGCCCCTCTATTCATATTCCAGCTGGGTTTATACACCTCATGACAAACGCTTCCGTAAACTGGATGTTTTCCACATGTCCTCAAGAGGGGCTTGGTAACCGGGTCATCAATATGCCAAGAGGCAGGGTTCTTGGCGGCACCTCTGCAATTAATGGCATGCTGTATGTGCGTGGACAGGCAGAGGATTTTGATGATTGGGAGAAAGCTGGAAATACAGGCTGGTCATTTGCCGATGTTTTGCCTTATTTTAAGCGATCAGTGCAGTCTCAGCTCGAGGCATATGAACCTGATCCCGCATATCAGGGCCAAAGCGGCGAGATGCATGTAAGTCCACCCCGGACTACCTATAATGTTTTGGATCGCTTCATAAGCTCTGCTGCGCATCTTGGATATGAACGAAACCCTGATTATAACGGCGCAAGACAGAATGGTTTTGCCTATTTTCAACTTAATCAGCGGCAAGGGCTTCGGCATTCAAGCTATAGGGCGTTCATAGCCCCTGTTCGTAATCGCTCAAATTTATTAGTCTTTTCAGAGACAGCTGTTAAAAATCTGTGTTTTGCCAAAGATGAACGAACTGTAACAGGTGTTATCGTTTGCCATAATTCAAAGAGAAAAATTGTGAAGGCGCGTCGCGAGGTGATTTTATCCGCTGGCGCTTTTGGCTCACCGCAATTGCTTGAATTAGCTGGGATAGGGCAGGAAAATCGTCTGAAATCGCTGGGTATCACACCTAGAATTAATTTACCCGCTGTTGGCGAAAACCTGACAGATCATTTTCTCACGCGTTTGACTTTTGAGTTAACTTCGGCAGATAGTTTAAATACTCTGCTGCGAGGGTTTGGATTTGTTCGGGAGGTTGCAAAATTTTTGCTGAAAAGGAGGGGGGCTTTAACCATGCCAGCGGGCATTGTTGGCGGTTTTGTTGCCAGTAAACTTGCCAGTGATAATCGCCCAGATATTCAGTTCCATGTTGCTCATGCCAGTTTTGCTGATCCTGCAAAAAGAATTTTTGATAAATTTCCAGCCCTATCGGTTGGTCCGTGCCAATTGCGACCCCATAGCCGGGGTTCAAGCCATATCGTATCCTCTAATTCCACCATCGCTCCCGAGATAGATCCCAGATATCTCTCAGAAGAAATTGACCGTTTCATTTTGCTAGAAGGATTGAAAATTGCCCGAGACATCATGTCAGCAGACCCAATCAAACCTATTGTTAAAAAAGAAGCCCGCCCTGGTAAGGATATTCTAGAGGATGAAGAGCTTCTTGATTTTGCCAGACAAACTGGAAACACTGTTTATCATCCGGTCTCTACCTGCAGAATGGGGCCAGCTGACCAGGCTGGTCACGTTGTTACACCCGACCTAAAGGTAAGAGGTATCAACAGGCTGCGCGTTGCGGACGCGTCGATAATGCCAACGATAGTCTCAGGTAACACGCATGCTTGTACCATGATGATCGCTGAAAAAGCATCTCATCTCATTCTTGAAAAACAACATTAATTATACTGAATTTATTCTCAATTTACGGTGTTGATTCTGTCTGCGATTATTGCTTTAGCTAACCTGCCAGCGGTCAAGCAGGTGGACACGCGATAGATAGCCAGAGAGGTATCCTCTATCTAAAGAGATGCAATTTTAGTATCTTTTTTGTTACCATAGGTAACAGCCACTAGATAAATTCACCTCTAGTTTTTTGTAAGGGTGTGCTGGAGTGAAAATTCTAAAACATAACTCAATCTGGATAAGAGGGTAGAGGTGCGTAATAGTTGGGAAGAAGAGCTGTTTGGGCTTTTGAAATCACATAATATCAGATATCTACCATTTGTGCCTGATGCAGGGCATGCAAAGGTGCTAGCAATGGCAGAAGAGGATGATCAGATAACACCTGTAGTGCTTAGTACCGAAGAAGAAGGGGTGGCATTTTCCTGTGGTGCGTGGCTTGGTGGTGAAAGATCTGTATTGCTGATGCAGAGCAGTGGTGTCGGTAACTGTATTAATATGATGTCCATGATCGCGAATTGTAATTTTCCTTTTGTGACGCTGGTGACTATGCGCGGCGATTTTGGAGAATTCAATTCTTGGCAGGTGCCAATGGGGCAGGCCACACAGCCCTGTCTTGAGGCGATTGGGCTGACCACACATATCGTCGAGCACTCAAATAATCTCGTCAGAACTGTGGATGCAGCGTTATATTCTGCCTATTCGAGTGACCAGCGCTCTGCTGTCTTAATGTCACAAAAGCTGATTGGCAGAAAGGAGTGGTAGTATAATGCTAAATAGACGTGATGTTGTGGCTAGGATAAGTGACCACTGCCAGGATAGTTTATTTATTACCGGTCTGGGTAGTGCTTCTTATGATTTGCATGCTGCCGGGGATAGTCCCCGCAATTTCTATCTGTGGGGAGCCATGGGCGGGGCGGCTATGACGGGGCTGGGACTAGCGATGGCCCAGCCAGATAAGCATATTATTGTTCTAACGGGTGACGGTGAACAGTTGATGGGCATGGGGGCTCTGGCGACTATCGGCGCCTGCAAGCCAGATAATCTTGCCATCATCATGCTGGATAATGGCCAGTTTGGCGAGACAGGCAAACAACAAAGCCATACATCAAAGGGAGTTGACTTGGCTGCAGTTGCTTCTGCCTGCGGAATTAAGACATCAGTATGTGTCGAGGATGAGGCTGGTCTTGCAATGTTGTTATCTGCACTTGATGATTCTGAAGGGTGCCTATTCGCAGCATTGAAAGTAAGTACAAATCCTGTTGAAAGAAGCCTGCCTATTTTAGATGGCGTAGAGCTGAAAAACAGGTTTCGCCGTGAATTAGGACTGAACCCGCTTTAGCCCCTGAAAATGGGTGAACTTAACCTTTTGCAGGAACCTTTGGATTAAATTAAATTTCTTCCCTATCCTCTAACGCTGCTATCGGCATTATTCTGGTCACGGCAATAACTTAAAGTTCATTGTCTATCGAATCTCTTGCCGACATAAATCGCTCGTCATTCTACCAGTCATGACCTCGCGTTATTACTGTTAGCTATAGCCTCATTTCCCCTATCACAATTTTTTTCAAAAACCAGTTTTGTACAAATATAACAAAAACAAAACCATATTTAACACTTTCGGAAAGATTTAGGCCGCTATACATTTAAAAATTATTAAATTTGTTTGATTTTGTTTATTGTCTACGCCATAAAAAGGCTGTTGCCATTGAGGCAATGCTAAATGACATACAAAATTGCAGGGCCGGCAACTCTTAACGGCCTGGTTTTAAAGGGAGGTTTTATGTCACAATTTACGCCAACTCGTCGTGGTTTATTGAAGTCTGGTGCCGTTCTGGGCGCTGGTTTGGCCATGCCGTCAATCTTTGCACGCCCAGCATATGCTTACAGAAACGAGCCAAAGGGCGGGACTGTAACACTGGGGTTTAACGTTCCACAAACTGGCCCTTACGCGGATGAGGGCGCAGATGAGCTGCGGGCTTACATGCTGGCTGTTGAACACCTGAACGGTGGCGGCGATGGCGGCATGATGAACACGTTCTCATCAAAGGCGTTAAAGGGTAATGGTATCCTTGGCAAGAAAGTTACCTATGTAACTGGCGATACCCAGACCAAGTCTGATGCGGCGCGTTCTTCAGCTAAATCTATGATCGAAAAAGACGGTGCAGTGATGATCACTGGTGGTTCTTCTTCTGGTGTGGCTGTGGCTGTTCAGGGTCTGTGTCAGGAAGCTGGTGTTATTTTTATGGCCGGTCTGACTCACTCTAACGACACCACAGGTAAGGATAGAAAAGCTAACGGTTTCCGTCACTTCTTCAACGGCTATATGTCCGGTGCGGCGCTCGCGCCTGTGCTGGAGAAGATGTATGGCAAGGAACGCCGTGCCTATCACCTGACCGCAGATTATAACTGGGGTTGGACACAGCAGGCCTCTATCGCACAAGCGACAGAACAAAAAGGCTGGGAGACCGTAAACAACGTGTTGACCCCGCTGGCGACTACTGACTTTTCTAGCTATGTAGCTCCGGTCATCAATTCCGGCGCCGATGTTCTGGTTCTGAACCATTATGGCGGCAACATGATCAACTCACTGACCGCTGCGGTTCAGTTTGGTCTGCGTGACAAGCAGGTAAATGGCAAGAACTTTGAAATCGTTGTGCCGTTATATTCTCGCTTGATGGCACGTGGTGCAGGTGAAAATGTTAAGGGCATCTTTGGCTCAACAAACTGGCACTGGTCACTAACAGATGCCGGCACAAAGGCGTTTGTAAAGTCCTTTGGTGAGAAGTATGGCTTCCCGCCAAGCCAGGCAGCGCACACTGTTTACTGTCAGACACTGCTTTATGCAGATGCGTGTGAGCGTGCAGGCACCTTCAACCCTTGTGGTGTTGTAGAGGCTCTGGAAGGCTTTAAGTTTGACGGTTTGGGCAATGGTCCAACTGAATATCGCGCTGAAGATCACCAGTGCTTTAAGGATGTTCTGGTTGTGAAGGGTAAGGAAAACCCGACTTCAGAATTTGACGTTCTGGAAATCGTGGAAGTTACCCCGCGGGCACAGGTCGAGTACGCACCTGACCATCCAATGTTCGCAGGTGGTGCATTGGGTTCTTGTAACCCAGGCGCATAAGCGACTATCCATTTCATCACCTTATGATGAAACAAAAGGCTTGGGGCTGCATCTTTCGGTGCGGCCCCTTCACCACATATCAAAAATAAGTAGGCAAAGACGATGGATGCGATAATATTGCAAATCCTGAACGGGCTGGATAAGGGAAGTGCGTATGCGCTGATTGCGCTGGGGCTGACCCTGATTTTCGGCACTCTGGGGGTGGTTAATTTTGCACATGGCGCCTTGTTCATGATTGGCGCGTTTTGTGCGGTTACGCTGTCCAAGGTTTTGAATTTATATTCGGTGGTCATTGACCCGACAAAGACAGATTTTCTAGGGAATGCTCTGAAAGTAAAGGTTCCCTATGTTGTCAGCTGGTTTGGCGAAAGCGCTGGAATGGCCATCATAAACTGGTCGGTTCCCCTGGCGATTATCGCGGCGATTCCTATCATGGTGTTGATTGGTTTTGCTATGGAACGCGGCCTGATCAAACATTTTTACAAGCGCCCGCATGCCGATCAGATCCTGGTGACTTTCGGCCTGGCCATTGTTATGCAAGAGATTATCAAGGCCTTTTTTGGCGCCAATCCAATCCCGACACCGGCACCGGATTTGTTCAAGGGGTCGTTTGATTTTGGCATGCTCATTGGCTTTGCGGAAAATACAATCATTTACCCCTATTGGCGTCTGATTTACTTCCTGTTCTCGGCGATTACTCTGGGGTTTGTCTTTAGCTTTTTACAATTTACCACCTTTGGCATGGTTGTGCGTGCAGGCATGGCGGACCGGGAAACAGTTGGTCTGCTAGGCATCAATATTGACCGCCGCTTTACCATTATGTTTGGTCTGGCTGCTGCGGTGGCTGGCCTTGCTGGTGTGATGTATACCCCAATTAACCCGCCTAATTATCATATGGGAATGGATTTCCTTGTTCTCAGCTTTGTCGTGGTTGTTGTTGGCGGTATGGGCTCGCTAGGGGGGGCGGTTCTTGCTGGCTTCCTGCTGGGGGTTCTCGAGAGCTTTGCATCCATGAACGAAATTAAGACACTGCTACCTGGCATTGACCAGATCATCATTTATCTTGTGGCGATTGTCATTTTGTTGACCCGCCCACGAGGGCTGATGGGCCGCGCTGGCGTGATGGAGGAATAGGGACATGTTTGGAAAATTAGACTCAAATGACCGTTTCCTGATGATATTTTTTATCTGTATGGTTCTTGCCGGTCCTATTATTTTGGCGCCCTTTGGGGCTGGATATCCTGACCTGCTACAGCGTTTTGCTATTTTTGGCTTATTTGCAATCGGCTTTAATATTCTGTTCGGCCTAACCGGCTATCTATCGTTTGGCCATGCAGCCTTTCTGGGAGTGGGGTCTTATTCTGCTGTCTGGATGTTCAAACTGCTGACCATGAATGTGATACCAGCCTTGATGCTGTCGGTGGTCGTGGCGGGCGTATTTGCGCTGGCTATTGGTTTTGTGTCCTTGCGGCGTTCCGGGATTTACTTTTCTATCTTGACGCTTGCTTTTGCACAGATGAGCTATAATCTGGCCTATTCTGTATTGACGCCAATTACCAATGGCGAGACAGGGTTGCAGCTGGCACTGGATGATCCGCGTATTCTGGATAGTGCGAATAGCTCGGGGGATTTGCCGTCAACAAATCTGTTTGGGCTGACAATGAATAGCACCTACAAGCTAGAGGTGCTGGGCATGGCGTTTCAGTTTAATGTCGGCTTTTATTTCTGTGCAATTATCCTGATATTAGGGTTTTACACAGCCTTAAAGATTTTCCGCTCCCCGTTCGGATTGATGTTGCGGGCGATTAAAACCAATCAGACACGGCTGAATTATACAGGGCTGAATAGCCGCCCCTATACGCTGGCTGCTTTTGTCATCTCCGGCATGTATGCTGGCCTTGCAGGGGGATTGATGGCGATTACCGACCCGCTGGCAGGGGCAGAACGGATGCAGTGGACAGCGTCTGGTGAGGTGGTTTTGATGACCATTCTTGGCGGGGCTGGTACTTTGCTGGGTCCGGTATTGGGGGCAGGCTTTATCAAATATTTTGAGAATATCTTCTCAAAAATTAATGATAATGTGTTGCATGCGTGGTTTTCATTCATGCCAGAAAGCCTGGAAAATCTGATGGTTGGCGTGTTGCATTTCTTTGTTGGTAAAGGCTGGCACTTGACATTGGGGATTGTTTTCATGCTGGTCGTTATCTTCATGCCGGGGGGACTGGTAGAAGGTGGCAACCGTCTTTATAAAATTCTGCGCCAACGCTTTGGTGGCACAGATGTGACACCGCCTGCCGAGTAGGAGCCTGTAGATATGAGTTTTTTAGAAGTATCTGGCGTTAACAAGAATTTTGGTGGCTTGCGCGCATTAGATGATGTCAATCTATCTGTTGAAGAAGGCACTATTCACGCCATTATCGGCCCAAACGGGGCAGGTAAATCAACCTTGCTGAACTGTTTTGTTGGCAAGCTGATACCGGATAGTGGCACGGTGACTTTTGACGGACAGTCCTTGCTGGGTCTAAAGCCGCACCAGGTCAATCAGGCCGGCGTGTCACGTGTGTTTCAAACCCCGGAAGTTTTTGCAGATTTGTCGGTAATGGAAAATGTCATTATCCCTTGTCTGGCAAAGCGGGATGGGGCCTTTTCGCTGAATTTCTGGTCATCTGTTGATACCCAAACAGATGTGCGCGAAAAAGCAGAACAAATGCTGTTGGATGTGAATATGGCCGATAAGCGGCATATGCAGGCCTCGTCTCTGTCACGCGGCGATAAACGTCGTTTGGAAATGGCAATGTGCTTATCGCAAGATCCAAAGCTGTTGCTGCTAGATGAGCCGACCGCCGGTATGGCACGGGCAGACACAAATAACACCATCGATCTGTTGGCTGAAATTCAGGAAAAGCGTAAAATCACCAAAGTGGTGATCGAGCATGACATGCATGTGGTTTTCTCTCTGGCACAAAAAATTTCGGTGCTGGCACAGGGCCATGTAATTGTCGAGGATAAGCCTGAAAACATTAAAGGCCATCCAAAAGTGAAAGAAGCTTATCTTGGGGGAACACAGTAATGAGCGTTCAATCACGAGAAGATATGACAAAAAACCACGCCTCATCTGCGCCAGCGTATTTTTCTGCTTATGATATTCACGCCTATTATGGCGAGAGCTATATCGTGCAGGGCGTCAATATGAATGTCCATGAGGGCGAGATTCTGGCCCTTCTTGGCCGTAACGGGGCAGGCAAGACCTCTACCTTGCGGGCGATAGCAAGGGTAGATAATCCTGTGCTGACAAGCGGCGAGATATGGCTGGATCACCAGCCGCTACATAGCATGCAAAGCTATCAGGCCGCCCAGTCCGGTATCGGCCTTGTTCCGGAAGATAGACGCATTATTCAGGGGCTGACAGTCGAAGAAAATATTCAGCTGGCACAAATTGAAAAGCCTATCGGCTGGTCGCTGGATCGGATTTATGATTTGTTTCCGCGTCTGGGTGAACGCCGCAAGCAAGAAGGCACTACCCTGTCTGGCGGCGAGCAGCAAATGCTGGCCATTGGCCGCACGCTAGCCCGTGATGTAAAGCTGTTGTTACTGGACGAGCCGTATGAAGGGCTGGCCCCGGTGATTGTTCAGGAGATTGAAAAGACCCTGCATCATATCCGCGAGCAAGGCATCACAACCATCATTGTTGAACAGAACGCTGTTGCCGCGCTTAATCTGGCAGATCGGGCGATTATTCTGGATACTGGCCAGGTGGTATTTGACGGCACAGCAAAAGAAGTGCTGGATAATGAAGAATTGCGGCACGAATATCTGGCAATTTAATCCAGCGCCCTTGGCGTATGGATTTCAGGCAGGGTATGGATTTCAGGCGGTGATCGTTACCTGTCCAGCCGCTGGCATAACCTGCAGATAATCGCCTGTCTTAATCAGGGTGGTGATATCACCATCTGCAAATCGGTCTAGCATTGCCATATTTGCCAGTGCCGCCCCCTGCGCCAGAATGGTGTTTGCCTGGTTAAATAAAATGGCCTTTGGGGCGTTGTTGCGGGCCGTCATTTCATAGAGCATCCAGGCGGTAGCCACGCCGCCCTTGGCGGTATTCAGGACCAGAATAACATCCCTGTAACTCTGGCCATATAATTTATGTTGCGGGCGCGAGAATACCCCATTTATTCGGTCCAGATCATAGCGGGCAGAAAAATTATCATCAGCAACCAGTGCTACCCCCTCAACATCAGGGCCAATACCAACGTGACATTTTAGCTCTGTTTTCATCTCACAATCTCTCCTTTTTCAGCAGAGGCAATACAATCTGCCATGCTGGCCAAAGCTGGCTGATAGCCATACCCTCCCAGAATATTGACTATTTTGGCTGAATTGCTCAGCAGGCGCTTCCAGCCATTTGCCTCGCCAATTTCACGGGCATATTGCTGATAAAAACAGGTCCCCACCAATACCCGGCCGCCAAACGACTGGATTATATCTACATAGCCCATTGAAACCGCATCTTTATAAACCTGGGCTGCGGTGCAAACTATGACATCGGTTGTCGGGGCGCGGTGCCGATTTTCGCATAATTTGGCTAGCTGCTGCATTTCAATAAGGCTGAGCTGCGGGGCAGCAAACACCACCACATCCACCGCCTCACCAGCCGCAGTAAAGGGCTGCCTCAGATTTTCCAGCGCCGCATTATCAATTTTAATTGGTGCCAGCTTATCGCCGCCAACATCGGCTAGTGTGCGGCATTCAGGGGTGATGCCAACGATATGAAACAAGGGTGTTGAGCCATAGCTGGCCATCGCCGCGCCAAAATGTTTCAGCTGGTCTGATGTTGGCGGCCTCTCTATTCCCTCTATGACAGGCACTTCCCAATAGCTGCCTGCCATCCGTCCAATGGTTGCGCCCAGAACGCCCCATTCCATTAGATCCAGCGGCGTATGCGAAACCTGGTACCGTTTGCTGGCTTGCCGGTGGGCATCTAAATGCAAGCCATAACGCGGGGTGCGACCTGTCAAGCCCGCTGCCAGCGCAGATGGCCCCCCTTCAAAATTGGACCTGGCCCCGCAAACAGAATTTGAATAAATCACAACCCCGGTATCCCCGAACGCTACATGATCGCCAAAAACAGGCGGCATGATGGTCTGGTAATTAATACAGGTATTGGTCATCATAATGCCGATTTTCTGACAGGCGGCAATAAATCTGCGCTCTAGATTGGCCATGTCCTCGCTCTGGCCTATCGGCTCATAGCAGGATAAATCAACGCCGCGCGGGTCGGTAATCATCGGGATACATACCTCAGCCCCATCTTCGGCCAGCTTCTCGGTAAAGGCGACCCCTGCTTCGCCCAGTGATTCCGGATCTGCCATCATATGGGCCTGGCTGACCTCCACCATATCAGGGGCATCAAACATGCGGCCAACCTGCAGCTGATGCTCGATCGCCCATTTGACAGCCGGGCCTGCTTCCCCTGCCAACATGGCCTGTTCATCGGCAGTTATTTTCATCCCCTCAAGCCCCCTTACACCTTTTATGATCAGACCTTAAAATCATAGAAAGCTGTGCAAAGATATGTCAATTCAAACCCGGCTCTGCAACAGGCCTGTTTTCCAAGATATGGTCTGATAACTAGCCCGATAGTGATAGACTTGATGCCGCTAGCCGATTACCCTGAAAACAGGGAAATGGGGGGCAGAGGTGATGAAATCAACAGCGCGTGTAGTTGTGATTGGCGGCGGCGTTGCTGGCTGTTCAACCTTGTATCATCTCACCTGTGAGGGGTGGCATGATGTGGTGCTTATCGAGCGGGATGAGATTACCTCTGGCACCACTTGGCATTCTGCTGCTCAGGTAACCAATTTTGGCATGAACCAGACTATGGTTGGCCTGAAAAGTCATTCTATTGCCTTGTATAAATCGCTGGCAGAGGATCCGGATTATCCGATTAATTATCATCATGCAGATGGTGGTATTCGCCTGGCTAATACTGAAGAGCAAATGGAGGGCTATCGCCATTTTGCCTCTATGGCAAAGGGTATGGGGGTGAATTTTGAGGTCATAGACGCAGCAGAATGCCAGCGTCGACACCCGCTAATTTCAACTGAAAATCTGCTAGGCGGGTTGTGGGACCCGCTGGATGGGGATATTGACCCTGCCCAATTATGCCAGGCCTTGCTGCGAAGAGCGCGGGCGGCCGGGGCTGAAGTCTATAGACATACGCCTGTTATAAACCTAACCCAGCGTGCAGATGATAGCTGGATCGTTCACACCGATAAGGGCGATATTGAATGCGAGATTGTGGTTAATGCCGGTGGTTACCGCGTGAATGAGCTGGGCGCCATGATGGGGGTACATCACCCGGTTATGTCTATGGAGCATCAATATTTTGTCACCGAGCCTATTGCCGAGATTGCCAAAGCAGGCCAGCGCATGCCGTTATTGCGCTGTCCCATTTCTGATTATTATTGCCGTCAGGAAAAAGATGGCCTGTTGATAGGGTTTTATGAGCAGGCGTGCAAAACATGGGGCATGGACGGGATTGATCCGAATTTCACAAATGCGCTCTGCCCGGATGATTTGGACCGCATTACCGATGTTCTGGAAGGGGCCTTTGCGCGTATGCCCGCCCTTACAAAAGCAGGTATTCATACTATTGTTAACGGGCCGATTACCTATACTATGGATGGTGCGCCGCTTGTTGGGCCTATCCCTGGCAAGCGTAATGCATTTTGCATTATCGGTCTGCGGGCTGGTTTGGGCGAGGGGGGTGGTCATGGCTGGTTGCTGGCCCAGCAAATTGTTCATGGTGAGGCCTCTTATGATACATGGTGTCTTGATCCGCGACGTTTTACTGGCCATGCGAATACAGAAATAACCGCGCTAAAAGCCATAGAGGAATATCAGAACGAGTTTCGCTTTCATTTTCCCCATGAACATAGACCCGCAGGGCGGCCTGCAAAAACTACGCCCCTGACCGCTATATTTGCCGAACAGGGTGCAGAGTTTGAGGTCATCAATGGCTGGGAAAGAATAGCCTATATAAAACCATCTGCCGATTTCAAAGAACATCACAGCTTTCGGTTTACCGAACGTTTTGCGGTTGTAAAAGACGAGGTGATGCATCTGCATAACCATGCAGGGCTATCCGAGGTAAATGGCTTTAACCGCATTGAAATTACGGGGCCAAAAATTCATGACTGGCTGGATAATCTGTTTTGCACCAGGTTGTCTTTTCGAGCCGGCCGGGTACGGCTTGGCTATCTGCTTAATCATCACGGGAATATCAAAGCAGAAGCAACCCTCGCCACCCTGACAGAAAATAAAGTCTGGTATGGATCCGCGGCGGCATCTGAATATCATGATTTTGAATGGCTTGAACAACATCTGCCGGACGATGGATCGGTATCGTTACGGTCACTGACAAATGCGTATACTATCTTGCTGCTGGCCGGGCCACAGGCCAGACAGGTACTTCAGGCAACAACCAGACTAGATTGTTCAGAAGATGCGCTGCGGTGGCTGGATGTTCAGACCTGTTTTGTTGGCATTGTGCCAGCCACAGTAATGGTAGTCAGCTACTCTGGCGAGGAAGCATTTGAAATTCACGTTCCCAATAACCAGCTATATGCGGCCTATCTGGCCTTAAGACAGGCCGGCGAGGGACATGATTTGCGGCTATTTGGCACGGCGGCTATAGAATCCATGCGGCTGGAAAAAGGTTATCTTCACTGGAAATCAGATTTGATTACGGAGTTCAATCCTTTTGAAACCGGGCTGGACAGATTTGTTGATCTGGATAAGGATTTCATTGGTAAATCAGCACTTATCGTACAACAGCAAAAAGGGGTACGCAAAAAGCTGGTCTCTATGGTGATTGACTGCACGCACGCCCCAACCCATGGCGGGGCTTCTGTTTATGATGGGGATAATCTGATCGGCACAGTTACCTCTGCGGGGTGGGGGTACAGGGTATCTGAAAATATTGCGCTGGCTTTTCTTGACCCTGATTACACGGCCATTGGGCGGTCTGTTAGTGTGGATGTGTTAGGGGTAAAGGTGGCGGCGCGCATTGTTGACCCGGCCCGTTTTGATGCGCAAAATCAGCGCCTGAAAGCAAAAAGCCGCGCTATTTGATAGCGCGGCTTTTCCTGTCTTTTTATGAGGGGTGTATTTACCCGTTGATCCAGCTATTCACCAGATCCTGATTGTCAGCAATCCATTCCTGTGCCACATCAGCCGGGTCCCGCTTCTTCTCGAACATCTCTAGAATCCACAAGCCAACTTCATCACCAGTTAGCTGCATCCGGCTCAGCATTGCTGCGACCGCTGGATTACGCTCCTCTAGTGAAGCAGAATAGGCGATATAAACAGATGCTTTTGTGCCTTCACACTCAAACTCTGAAACTTCTAGCCAGTTTTCTGCATCCAGGTCCAAATCTTCACAACCATCAAAACGAGCTGGCTCTTTCAGAGGTGTCAAATCATATTGAACATGCAAGGCTTCCGGGGTCCAGTAATAGAACATTTGCGGCTTTGAGGCGGCGTAGGCTGCTGCCAATCCAGCTTTAAAGGTATCGGTTGAGATAACATTTGGCTCCCAAAGTCCATCCAGCCCATATGACTTGAATTTCACCTGCCATCTTTTGGTAGAGGCCCAAGTTACATCGCCTGCCCAATATTCGCCAAGCCCATCGCCATCTGTGTCAAACATCGCGGCAATTTCCGGGTTTTTCAAATCTTCGATAGAGTTGATTTTATCTGTCATATAGCTTGGAACATACAGCAAGGACGTGCCGGCATAACCAGCATTTGTCTTAATAGTTTTGTTACCATCAACATATTGATCCCATGCTGATTGCCAGTTTGGCATCCACATATCCGGGTGCACATCGATAGAGCCATCACCTTTATCCATCCCAGCAAAGATTACAGGCTGCTGGTTCATGCCGGTTAGAATTTCGGCTTCCCCACCCATAGGTCCGGTAACGATAGCCTTGATCACATGACCAACAGCCCGCGCCCCGTTCCAGCTTGGATCCGAGATCATGATTTTTTCCTGAGCTGAAACAGCCGTTGCCGATAACAGCGTTGCCGCAATTACGGCAGTTTGAAGCAGATTTTTCATAAATTCCTCCATAGTTTTTGGTTAGTCTGCTTGAATTAAATACGACTGAACGAAGCCCGTATACCTCTCAGGATACGATCAATCATCATCGCTACAAGTGCGATAGCTACACCAGCAAGTAATCCCTTGCCAGCTTGTGCCTCTCCGAGTGATTCAGTTACCAGCGCGCCAAGACCAGCCGCGCCAATAAAGGCTGAAATTGTTGCCATTGACAGCGCCAGCATAATCGTCTGGTTCAGCCCCGCCATAATAGAGGGCAGTGCCATTGGCAACTCTACCTTTCGCAATAGCTGGCGATCTGATGCCCCAAAGGCCAGTGCGGCTTCCTTGGTGCTTTCTGGAACTTGCAGGATACCAAGGGCAGTCAGTTTCACCATTGGCGGAATAGCAAATATCACTGTCGCCAAAACCGCAGGTGGCTGCGAGATGCCAAAGAATGCTACCGCCGGAACCAGATAGCTAAGCGAGGGGATAGTTTGCATAACATCCAACACTGGCTCGGTTATCCATCTAAACAATTTATTTTTCGCCATCCAGATACCGGTCGGCAAGCCGATAAACACACAAATGGCCGTTGCCACCACCACCAAGGCCATCGTTTGCATCGCTACCTGCCATAGCTCAAAAACAGCCAGGAATGTTAAGGATGCTGCCACAAAAATGACCGTGACCCTGTTGGTAAATGCCCAGCTAAGTGCCAGGAATAAAAAGGCGGTTACGGGCCAGGGGGTTTGCATAAACGCAACCTCTACCTTGATCAGTGACTGGCGAAGAATATGCGTCATCGCATCAAAGAAGCCAGCATATCGTGCCCGCAGATAGTTAATGCTGGTATCAATGCTCTCGGCATTATAGGTAAAGATATTTACCCGCCGCCCCTCAATTGGGTCTTTTTGCTGTACCAGTAGTCTGGTTGCGTCCAGGTCACCTGCGGCGATAGCTTCCTCATCTGGTACCCGTCTGTAGCGAACCTCGCCTGGCGGGACAATTCTTTTCAGGGTTGGGAAATCATCAATGAAGGCACAGTCAAACCGATCTTTTTGACTTATCGCTTCATAATCGCTGATTACCTGAGCATTTCTACCTGCTGCTCTTGCTTCTTTTCTATAGGCTTTGCGCTCGGTTTTTTGCTCAGCGGTCAGGGTTTCCAGCGCATCCAGACGATCAAAATTACCCTGTGCGACACTCTGCTCTTGTGCAATAACAATCTTCAGACTGTCAATATCGTCCAATCCGCGTGCAGCGATAAGATCAAAGACCTTTTCATGGCTCTTAATCTGGTTAAGACAGGCCCGGCTATCTTTTCGTATCTGGCCGGCCCGATAGGTGGTGATTGGCACACAGATGATAAGGATCAGCAAGCTGATAATCAGCCTTTTTGCAGATACATTATGGGCAACATTTTCATCTACCCGCCAGCGGTTATATTGCCGGTGATATAAACGATTCGCCACATAGCCTAGCCATAGGCGCCCGGCTATCAGAACTGTCCAGCCAACCAGATTATAGCTTTCAATCCAGCTTGTGTAACGCGGAATAAGGGTGGTATTTGCATCCGGGTTTTGCAGCGCTTCTGCCAATAAAGGCGTGAATTTTACCACCTGCATCAAACAGGTAACAGCCAGCACATCTATCGCCAAAGCTAGCCAGAACACAACCCAAATGCCGCGCCAGGATGCCCAGAACCAGGGAATTAGCAAGGCCCATATATTGATCTGCCAAAAGGGCAATTGATTGCGCTGAAGCTTGTCAAAAATAGCTGAATAATAAAGATGGTTTTGCTGTGCAAAACTTTCGATAGAGATATCTCTTTGCACCTTATTGTTTAGTGACTGCTCGGTCATTACTTCACATCTCCCTGCAGCCCTTGCAGAAGGGTATCTTTTGTGATCACCCCAACGGCTTTATTTTCTGATTTTATGACAACGGGTAATTCTGTACCGGTGCTAAGGCCAATAATAGTATCCAAATCATCTTCTGGTGCAGCTTCCGGTGCGCCTTTTGGTATCGCCCCAAATTTTGAAGTGTGTTTTTTCGGATCAACCATAATTTTTGACGCGGTGACCAGCTTTAGCCGCGATATGCCCGCAACAAAATCGGCTACATATTCATCAGCTGGTTCTGTGACAATATCTTCTGCTGTGCCTATTTGAACAATTTCGCCATCTTTCATAATCCCGATACGGTCTCCCATCCGGATAGCTTCATCCAGATCATGGGTGATAAAGACAGTGGTCTTTTTCAAGGAGGCTGACAGGCTAAGAAACTCATCTTGTAAATTACGGCGGATCAACGGGTCCAGCGCCGAAAAGGGCTCATCCATAAGCAGAATATCCGGGTCTGCAGCCAGAGCGCGTGCTAGCCCGACCCGCTGTTGCATACCGCCAGATAATTCTGAAGGTAGCCGGTCGCCATATCCATGCAAGGATACTGTTTCCAGTGCGGTTTCGGCTGCCTGAAAGCGGTGATAGCCATCCATCCCGCGAAGTTCCAGCGCAAATCCGATATTATCGCGAACCGAACGATGCGGCAGCAAGGCCATATTTTGAAAGACCATCCCGATTTTATCGGCACGAATTGCACGCAATTCATCCTGCTTCATCGCGCCAATATCCTGACCTGAAATACGGATATTCCCGGAAGTAGGCTCAATCAGGCGATTAATGTGGCGAACCAGGGTTGATTTCCCAGAACCAGACAGCCCCATCAGACAGAAAATTTCACCTTCAGCAACCTTGAAATTCGCATCTTTTACGCCAACAACCGCATCATATCTTTCCAGAACTTCAGCTTTGCTCAGGCTGTCAGAGCGGATAGCTGCCATCGCTTCTTCGGCTTTGGGGCCGAAGATTTTCCATACATTTTCTATTTCAATGACGGCATCACTCATGCCCTTGCCCTTTCCCGTTTCTGGTCATAGAACGGCAGTTCTACTACCTGAGCTACCAGACGCTTCATACGCCCATCAAGTTGTCCAACCTCTAGCATCGTACCTGTGTCCGCATGTTCAATAGCCAGTCTGGCCATCGCAATAGCAGATTCGAACATCGGTGATCGTGTGGCAGAGGTTATAATGCCGATTTGATGCTCGCCAGCGAAAACCGGCGCGCCATGTTGTGGAACATCATCACATTGAAAGACCAGACCTTTCAATAGTTTTCTTTGTGATGCGGCGTTCCTGCTCAAGGCCTTTTGCCCGACAAATTCTGTTTTAGTTGTATCAACCGCAAAGCCCAGCCCCGCTTCAAACGCATCTGCTCCTGCTGAAAATTCGGCCCGGCTGGCAAAACCAGCCTCGATACGGATCATCTCTAGCGCGTCAGAACCCATCGGGATCAGCTCGTATTTTTCCCCTGCCAGCATCAGCGCATCCCAAATGGCCAGCGCATCGCTTTCGGCACAAAATAGCTCATATCCCAGCTCGCCTGTATAGCCAGTTCGGGCCAGCATAAAGGGCGCGCCCTCACGGTCATGCAGGCGGGCGATAGTTACGCCAAACCATTTCAGCTGCGACAGGGCCGGCACATTAGGCTGGGTAAAAATCAGCTCTTCCAGAATATCTCTGGATTTCGGTCCTTGCAGGGCCAGATTTGGCAAAGAGGATTCCAAATCATGAATACGCACTTGCAGCTTATGCTGATCTGCCAATTTGGTTAGCCAGCGTCCGCTTTGCTCGTTTCCGCAACACCAGCGGAACAGCGTAGGGGCCAGACGAAAGAGCGTGCCATCATCGATAACCTCGCCAGCATGGGTGCAGATCAGGGCATAGGTGCCTCGCCATACGGCCAGCTTGGCAATATCCCTGCTCAGCGCCAACTGCAATAAACGCTCGGCATCCGGGCCGATAATGTCAATTTTACGCAAGCCGCTCATATCTTGCAGTGTCGCATTCTTCCGGCAGGCCCAATATTCGCCAATGCTGCCAGAGCTGGGAAAAGAGGCGGCCGTCCAGATGTCGCGTGAGGGCACAAAATGTTCTGTAAGGGGGGCTAGCCGGCTGTGAAAAGCAGAAGGATTTGTTGTTTTCATCGGCGCGTCCTCACTAACCCTATAGGCGACTGATTTCGGAATAGACGCCTCTTCTGTATAGATGCGTACATGAATATCTGTCGGGTTCCATCCATTGATCGGGTCAATATCATCTGGACAGGCGGTGGTAACACAAACAAGATTATCCAGCGCTTCCATCACCAGATAATCCCCTGGGCGTGAATGGGCCTCTTCGGTCAGAATATGATGGTTTGCATCCAGCCATGTGTTCCAGAAAAAATTGATAGCCGGCCAGGCTGACCGCGCTTTGACCCCATAGGGATCAAGCGCAAACGATATATTGTCAGAGCAGTTCAGATGCCCTGGAAAACCCCGTTCTTCATAACTTCTTGCTGTGCATGCCAGCCCAAAGGTGTCATGGCGCCCACAGGTATCTTGCAGCACTTTCAAAAGAGGCTTCATTTCGGGGTCAAAAAATTTATCAAACAGGCCAGGGGCAGGATAGGCACGGCGAACCATCGAGCGCGTGGCGGTACTATCTATGGCGATTTCGCGTGCCTGTTCCAGACCAGATAGGCGCAGGGCCTGAAAATCAGAACATTGCTGCCCATCAATATCGATGATTTGAACGCTTTCGCCTTTGTATAATTCATAGGCCCGTGCGCTGCCTCGGCTAACTGTGAATTCTTCACGAACTCTGCCGAGCGGCTCTGGCAAGATAGGCGAGGGGGTGGCCCGCTGATGCCAGAAATAAGCGGTGCCGCCTGTCTCTCCGCTGACCAATTCATCTGCTTCCAGCGTGTGAACAAGCCAGATATCCAGCTCTTCTTTGGTGTTTATAACAAAGGGTTCATCTGCAGGGCTGAGGAAAATAGCGGTGGCATGTTCCTCAATTTTGCCGCCATTACCCGCAATCCAAGCATGATGCGCCCCGGTTTCATAGCTTTGTTCAGATAGTGATGCTGATTGTCCAAGCCCGAGCCGTGTATCCTGGCGCGTGCCGTCTGGTGCAAAGGCCTGAATGGCCAGAATACCGCCAGTCAGGCGATTATCTATACGCAATAAATCACCCACACAAAGCCGTATATGTTTCGCAGATCTTGGCGGAACAGACATGCGTGTTGGGGCTAGCGGGTCTGGAAAGCCGGCAAATAGCCTGCCACCGCCCATATGTCCCACATTGGAAAACTCACGCATGGTCTGAAATTCAGAAATGATCTTTCCCCCCGAAAAGAAACATAATAAGCCAAAAAATGGTAGTAATTTCTGCTTTTGCCTGTCAATCAATTAATGGTTAGATCCCTACAGATAAGGGAAAAATAGCGGCGACAGCGATTGATCCAAGGGGGCGTGAGCTATCCCTGTTTGCCTGTTGGCGGGCTATCATAGACCAGCCGCAAACCCATATGGCCGGTTGCGCTCTCTGCAGAATTAGCGGTGCGTGCGGCAATTCTGTATCGATGGCAATAGCTGGCATGACATAGATAGGACCCGCCCTTGCAGATTTTAAATCCAGCCTTGTCAGCGTGAATCTGGCGTATGGATTTTTTTAGGGACCTCACCTTAAAGCTTTGTGCAGTCCACTCCCATACATTACCAACCATATTATACAGACCAAACCCGTTTGGGGCGTAAGATTTGGCAGGGGCAGTAGCTGTGTAGCCGTCTTTTGCGCTATTTATTTCTGGAAATCGGCCTTGCCAAATATTGCAGGGGAAAAAATTTGTATCATCTGGCGGGGTGTCTCCCCATGGATAGATAGTGTCACCACGCCCGCCTCTGGCAGCATGTTCCCATTCGGCCTCGGTTGGCAATCTGCCGCCTGCCCACTTGGCAAAGGCCTGGGCATCATGCCAGGAGACATGCACCACCGGATGGTCAGGCAGGGCGGGCATATCCATACCGCTGCCAGCTGGGCGATGCCAACAGGCCCCTTCGGTTAATCGCCACCAGGGGGCGGCGGAAACAGCCTTTTCAAGATCGGTCTTATCGGCTAGAAAATCAGCAAAAACAAAGGAATTTCCAAATATTTCTGCCTCTGTTTTATAGCCTGTTTCCTGAACAAATTTGGCAAAACGGGCATTGGTAACAGCTGTGGTATCTATCCAGAAAGGCCGCAATTTTACAGACCTAAACGGGGCTTCTTCATCAATCTCCAAGATCGGGCGGTCAGTGCCTATAAATCCCCGGCTATCGGTAATTTCAATGATGGCGGGGTGTGCTGCCTCTTGTTTGATCGCCGTGGCAATTTGCTCTGCTTGCGGGTTTGGCAGATTGGCGTCAATGTCCGCGCCTTTGGGGCGCGATGGGCTGCAACAGCTTTTTTGCTCAGTCATAGGGGCGATAATTGGTTTTGTTTTCTCGTTTGGATTTCAGTCACACTATCTGGCGGCGATCAGCCCTTCATACAGAAAATACAGGCTGGCAGCAAAAACAAACAGATCCATAAATCGGTTATGGATGCTGACATCTGTATGTTTAAGAATCCAGCGTCCGATAAACGGGCCTGGCAAGGTAAAACAGCCAATAGCCAGCCCAAGAATTAATATCTCTTCACTAAGCAAAGGAGAGGTGCCAAAGACAAGAGTCTTGCTTAAATTCAGGCCAAATGCAAGTGCCCCAACCAACGCAACCAGCCGTTCTTTGGTCAGGCCCGCCCCTAGCATGAAGGGGGCAAGAATCAATCCAGCCCCAAAAGTGGATCCTGAAAGAAGGCCATAGGGTATCGCTGCCATCGCCAGCCCCTTTAGCGATACTTTTACCTGTAATTTGTTCAATATTATTCGCAAGGGCGTAGAGAGTAACAAAAACCCGCCAAGTACCAATGCCGCCATTTTTGTATCCAAAGTCAGATAAAAATTGGCACTGATAATAATCAGGGGCAGGGCTACCGCCATGATCACTATAAACGGCTTTAACGGCAGAAATTTCCGGAAAACCCATACCCGGATGCAACTAGACATCAACATTGCCGAGGCGGTAAGCGGCACACTTTCTTTAACACCAAAAATCGGGGCGATGAGTACGGCCAGCATCAATGCCCCCGCAAATCCAGAAATTGACTGAAAGGTAGAGGCAAACAGGGCGGCACTTGCGGCCAGGACAAAGGCTATCCAGGAGATATCCATTAAAACAATGCTTTCCGGACGGGCTTGCAGTAAGGTAGGTCAGACTTATTAAAGACTTAAAACAGAAAATAATAAAGGAGAAAAGATTTGTCTGGGCAACGACGTATTGATGAAGCGCTGGCTAAAACACATTTTGATACCGTAATACAGGATTATGAACAGGTTTTTGAAAATTTCTTTCTGGCTAAATTTCTGGGGCTGAAGTTTGAGTATCTGCATCTTGACGCGGCAGGGGCAGCGGGGCGGGAAGCGTTGAAAATCACGTTTGACGTCAATGAAATGGTGATGAATCCACAAGGCAGTCTGCATGGCGGGATCATGGCTGTTGTTATGGATATTTCCATGGGACATTTGTTGCATAAGACGATAGGGACAGGCGCAACGGTTGAAATGAAAACACAATATCTGCGTCCGGTATTTCAAGGCTCTGCCACATGCGAAGGCAGATTTATAAAAAAGGGCCGCACCCTGTCCTTTATGGAAAGTAAAATATGGGGTCCGGATAACAAATTAGCCGCCGTGGCCAGTGCAACCTGGAAGATGGCAAATGGATAAAATGGTCTGAGCGAGATAAATCTTCGAAATAGGTTCTTGAAACAGGTCTTAGCGAAAGCGCTTTCGATTTATGTGAAAAAAATGTAAAAAACGATAGACATTGTCAAATAATGGTTACATTCTGGCGTTCATATGTTTTGTTGATTAAGCACAAAAATAAACGACAGAAAAGGGTGAGGGAGATCACAATGAGTTTCGTTAAAATTACAGCTGCGGCAGCGCTTGGTGTCGCAATGTCTATGGGCGGCGCGCTTGCTGCCTATCCGGAAAAGCCAGTTAAGATTGTTGTAGGCTTTTCTGCTGGTGGTGGTACAGATACAACTGCGCGCGGTTTTGCATCTTACATGCATGAAGCCCCAAGCATGAATGGCATGCCTGCAGTTATCACAAATATTCCAGGTGCATCTGGCCAAAAGGGCGCAAAGATTGTGGCTGAGGGCGACAAGGATGGTTATACCTTATATATGATTAATATGGGTACGCTGGCTGCTGGTGAATTGGCAAAGGGCGATGAAGCCCCATTTAGCGCTGCCGAAGATTTCATTGTTCTTGGCTGTATGACACAGCTGGTATCCTCATTGATGGTACATAGAAATGATCCGGCAAACACAGCCCAGGAATGGATTGACCGTATTAAGAGCACAGGCGAGACGGTAAAGTGGGCATCATCAGGTGCAACCTCCATGCATTCGCTTATTGGTACGCTGATGCTGGACAATCTGGGTATTCCGCACCAGCCTGTTCCATTTAAAGGTGGCTCAAAGGCACGCGCCGCGATTGTATCCGAAAAGCTGAAATATGGCTTTAACGGTGTGCATATCATGGCTGGTTTTGAAGATGACATCAAGGTTCTAGCAGTTGCTGGTGCTGAGCGCGATCCAGCTAACCCGGACATCCCAACCTTTGGCGAAGCTGGCCTGGGCGAAGTGCCGATCACAGGTCCAATGTGTTTGTTCGCACCAGCAGGTACACCAGATGATGCGGTTGCCGCATTGGAAGCTGCTGTAGAAGACGTTGCCGGTAAAAAAGGCTATGCAAGATATATGTCAAAGAACAACCTTGCAGCATTCCACATTCCACGTGCTGAAGCCGAGCAGAAGATGGCGTCTATGTACACAATCTTCAAGCCGCTTGTTGAAAAAGCACTGATGAAGTAGCCATAAAGGTGTCATTCACCAAGATAAGGGCGGGCTTTCTGGCTCGCCCTTTTTGTACTAACCAAATAAAAACATTAATGCCAAATATACAAAAAGCCGAAATACAACTCACGGCTAGGCAGGGTAGGAAAAATGAAATTGGGATATAAAGCCAAATTAGAATTATATGTTGCGGGATGTATTTTTCTGATAGGGGTGTTCTTCTTTTATCAAGCATCAAAAATTGGCCCCGCTTTGCATGATGTGGTTGGGCCAAGGGCTTTGCCATTAACGCTGGCTGTTCTTTTGCTGCTTGGTTCGGTGTCTATTCTGGCGCGAGCCTTGCTGGGATATGAAGGCAAAATTCAGGAAGAATATGGCTTCCAGACCAGCGATGTGAAGCGTATTTTTGCGGTGATTGGTAGCGGCGCTATTTATGTTCTGACCTTTTGGGCGTTTGGATATTTTGTCTCAACAGGGGTTGCTGTAGGCTTGATTATGGTTGCTTTTGGGCATCGAAAGCTTTGGAAAATTCTGTCCTTTTCTGTTTTTTCTGCTGTAATTTATCAGTTCATTTTCATGGGGATGATGGGGCTTTATGACCCGGCAGGACAGATAGCTGACCTGCGGGGCTACACAAATTGGATTATTGGGGAACGGTAGGGTGTTTGCAGATTTATTAGGAGGTTTTGTAACCTTATTCGGGGACCCAACAACGGTCGGTTTTGTTGTTTTGGCAGCGATTGTCGGGATTGTTTTTGGCGCGTTGCCCGGGCTAACCGCATCGGCGGCGATCGCTATGTTATTGCCGCTTTCTTTTCATATGGGCGCGCTACAGGCGCTGGCCTTTTTATATGTTATCGGCAAATCCGGGCGCTATGGCGGCTCTATTGCGGCGATTTTATTTAACACGCCAGGTACAGCGGCATCAGCGGCAACGATGCAAGATGGCTTTCCCATGTCGCAATCCGGGCGATCAGGTAAAGCCTTGCGAACCGCGACAGTAGCATCTGTTTTCGGCGATTATTTCGGCGAATTTATTTTGATTTTTGGCGCCGTTTATATCGCCAGCTTTACCAAGACCTTTGGACCCACACAATATTTCGCTATTTATGTGATGGCGTTTGTGGTGATCGGCTCGGTGGTTGGTAATTCTATCCTAAAGGGTATTTTATCCACTATATTTGGCGGTCTTATCGGCCTGATTGGAGAGGATATTATCTCTGGCCAGCAACGTATGACGATGGGAATTCCCGAGCTGGAAAGTGGGATGGCCCTTGTACCGCTATTGATCGGTGTGTTTGTTATCTCAGAAGTGATTGTTCAGGCAGAAAAAGCAGCGAAATTTTCTATTCAAAAATCAAATCCGGATGTGCTAACAGATCCAAGTGACGGACATTTCACCTGGTCCGAATTTAAACGATGTTTGCCGATTATGTGCCGTTCTTCGGTAATCGGCTCATTCATTGGTATGATGCCTGGCCTCGGGTCTAGCGTGGCATGTTTTGTGGCATATGGCGAAGAAAAGAGACGGTCAAAAACACCGGAAAAATGGGGTACAGGTATTGTTGAAGGTATCGCTGCCCCTGAAAGCGCGAATAATGCTGTATCTGGCCCATCCATGATACCATTGCTGACGCTGGGTATTCCAGGTTCAACTATTGCAGCGGTGCTTATCGGGGTGTTTATTGTGCATGGTTTGCAGGTCGGGCCGCAAATTTTTGACGATTCAAACCAGATTGTTGTGGGTGTGCAGGTGATGACCAGCCGCGAATTTATCTTCGGTTTGTTTGCCGCTGGACTTGTCGGGATTGCAGCCTACGGAATTATTGGATTTTGGGCCGGGCCGCTCATTGGGCGGACCATTGCTCTTATTCCGCAGAATTATTTATATCCATTTATTTTCGCAACAGCGGTTGCGGCCAGCTATTCCAGCCGTTCCTCTATTGCAGATGTTGGGTTTGCGGTGCTGTTCGGGATAATCGGATATGCAATGCGGCGCACGAATTTCTCGGCAGCGGCCTTTATCATTGCCTTTGTACTGGCAGGGAATATGGAAGAATCCTTCCGGCAGGCGATGATGATTTCCGATAATGGGTTGCTTGCCTTTGTGACCGAGCCTGTATCTGCCAGCTTCCTGGCGATAGGTCTGGGAATGGTGGTGTTCCGCAGTCTAGGACAGGCCCGGAAGATCAAGGGGGGCACAAATTAGGGTAGGCAGCATGTCTATGCTGGCATTGGCTGGCCTGTTGGGGGCAGCCTTTACTGGCGGTTGGGTGATGTTCTTTTTAGGCGCGCCTATGCCGTTCCTGATTGGCGGGATTATTGGTGCAGCGTTGTTCATATGGATATATGAGCGCGGCGACCGGTTGGTGCCGAAAATGTCGCCCTATATCCGGCTATGTGCCATAGCCATTACCGGGGCGATGATCGGCTGCCGGGTGCCAGCAACCATTTTTGATACTCTTTCCGAATTGTGGATTTCCGCCCTAATGGTGCTACCTTTTGTGCTGATAGCGCATTTTGGTAATTACAAAATCATGCGCCATATTGGCGGATATCGGCCGGTTGATGCCTATTTTTCAGCCATGCCTGGCGGCCTGATAGAGGCGGTTTTACTGGGCGAGAAAGCAGGGGCAGATATTCGTATTCTGACCGTCCAGCATTTTGTGCGTGTCCTGTCGATTGTGATGTTTGTACCCTTGATGTTTTTGATCCTCACCGGCGAGGTTGTTGGCAGTGCCAGCGGCGCATCCATGGCCCAGGAAAGCTATGCCATAGCCGATATTGCCATGCTTGCGGCTATCGCGGCGGTGGGGCTGATTGTTGGGCGCTTGTTAAAACTGCCAGCGGCGCATTTGCTCGGTCCGCTCATGCTGGCTATTTTTATCGGTGTTAATTTTCCGGTGGATATTGCGGTGCCGAACTGGCTGTTGAATCTTGCCCAATATACTATCGGCGTCACACTAGGCGCGCAGTTTTCTGGCATCAATACAGCCTTGTTACAAAAAAGCCTGAAGCTAGGTGCGATTTCAGTAAGCTTTATGCTGGTGCTAAGTTGTGTGGTTGCCTTTTCGTTGATGCCATTTGTGCCGATGGATATTAAAGAGCTGCTGATCAGTTTTGCCGCCGGCGGTCTGGCCGAAATGAGCCTGATTGCCCTGTCCTTGAACCTAAGTCCGGTCATCGTTGCTTTACATCATTTGCTGCGGATTTTTCTATCTATCTGGCTTGGTAATATCCTATATAATCGATTTTTCAAAAATAAGGTTAAGGTTTAAAAAAGCCAGTAAATAAGACCCATATTTGGGGTAGAGGCCTTACATTTCCTTTATGGGTGATTTTTTAGTCTAACTGCATTTTTTGGTTTGCGCTGCCTTTCTAAACTATTAGGCTTCAGGGTAGCGCGTTGAGGAAACGGCCTATGTAATTTCAAAATGGGTAATGTCAAAATGGGTGATGCCAAAATGACAGGAAGCGTGCAAGAAGTGCTTTCATACGCCTCTATTGTCCGTAAAGGCTATGCAAAAGCTATTTTAGTGTGGCTGAAAGGTAAGCGTTAATGACCGTTGCTGCAACATGTGCGCCGCCCCTGCCAGTGGTGAAACCGCTCGGTATCAAGCTGCCGGATAAGGCGTGTGATTGCCACTTTCATATTTTTGATAAACCCTCCATTCAGGTTGAGGGACGTTCCTATACCGCGCCGCCGGCACCGCTTAACGCCTATCGCACTTTACAGAAAAAGCTAGGGTTGACCCGCTCTGTGATTGTTCAGCCTAGTGTTTATGGAAGTGATAATCGTACTACTCTTAGCGTGAATGAAGGGGATCCAAATATGCGGGCAGTGGTTGTAGTTGATGCTGCCACGCCTAAGGAACATTTGGCTGAACTCGCAGATGCTGGTGCAGTCGGATGCCGCGTTAACTTGCTATTTGCTAGCAATGTTGTGCATGAAAATTTGCAAGAGTTGGCATATCGGATTGCCGATTTTGGCTGGCACATACAAATTTTGGCTGATATTTCAAATCTAGAAAATATCAGTAATATCGTAAAGGCCCTTCCTGTGCCGGTGGTATTTGACCATTTAGGACATATCCCAGCTGATAAGGGCGTGAGAGGTAGTGCTTTTCAGAACTTTTTAAAACTGCTCAGTGACGGTGATATCTGGGTGAAACTTTCAGGGGTGTACCGCGTTACGGCGCAGGACAGTACCGACTATTCAGATGTGCGCCCGATGGTAGAGGCCCTTGTCAGCTCTAATCCAGAAAGGCTTGTTTGGGGCAGTGACTGGCCACATCCGCAAATACCTGTTGCTATGCCAGATGATACTGACCTTTTGAGGATGTTTTTGGAATGGGTGCCAGAGGCTGAGGTGCAGCAAAAAATTTTGGTGGATAACCCTGGCCAGCTTTATCATTTTGATTAAGAAAGGGCAGCGATAATGGATAATCAAACATCTATAGAAGCTGCTTTATCTGTGATGGATGCGCATATTGAAGCACTAAATAAGCATGATGAAATAGCCTTGGCCAATACCTTGCATTTCCCACATATAAGGCTAAGCGGAACGCGCTTGAAAATCTGGCAAACATCGGAAAGTTATTTCACAGATTTTAAACAACGCGCGGGGGATGGCTGGTCTTATTCTGCCTTTAATGACATTAAGATAGTGGCCTCGGCTGCAGATAAAGTGCATCTAGATGTTGAAATTCTGCGGTTTCGCGCGGATGGCTCTATTCTTACAAGATTTAGATCCCTATGGGTGGTAACCTGCGAGGCTAGCCATTGGGCTGCGAAGATGCGGTCTTCTTTTGCAAATCAATAAGCAGCTGATAAGGCCAATAAGAGAAGGAGGAAGAAATGAATATTACCCTATTAGGCACAGGCTCTCCAGTTCCTATGGCAAACCGGGCCAGTTCTGGCTATCTGATAGAGATAGGCGATGAAATTCTGGTATTTGATCATGGGGCAGGCGCGCATGCTAATTTTCTGTGTACTGGATACAAAGCTACCGATCTGCATACAATATTTTTCTCGCATCTCCATACTGATCATTGCCTGGATTATGCCCGTCTTGTTCATAGCCGGTGGGATCAGGGGGCTGGACAAATACCGGAATTACAGGTCTATGCCCCGGCCTATATGCAGCGAATGACAGATTTATTGTTTGCTGAAAATGGCGTATTTCACCCGGATCTGGATGGGCGGATTAACAGCCCCGGCAGCCAGCGAGTTTACCTGAACAGAGGCGGGGTATTGCCGCGAACGCGCCCCGCCCCAAACATCACCCCAATCTATGATAATATGGTTATAGAAAGTGATAATTGGAAAGTGACGGTGCGCGAGGTTATGCATCAACCCGGCCATATAGAGCCCTATGCGTTCCGCCTGGAAACTGATGAAGGGGTATTTGTTTATTCAGGGGATACCGGCCCATGTGAGGGCATCCTAGAGCTGGCACAAGGGGCGGATATGATGGTTCATATGTGTTACTTTGTTTCTGGGACCTTTACTCCTGCTGGCAAGCAAGTGACCTCTTCTGGTCATAAAGAAGCAGCCTATGTGGCGGCCGAGGCTGGCGTTAAAACATTGGTTGCAACCCATTTTACCCCGCAGATGGATGCACCTGGCGTTAAAGAGCAATGCTTGTCAGAAATGGCACAAATGTTCTCAGGCCGGATTATCTGGGGTGAGGATATGATGAAACTGCCCTTAAAGCCGGGCGAGATACCGCATGCCGGATAGGGCAGTAGGATTAAATCGGTAATTTAGCCTGTCCGATTTGCTGAATAGCGGGATGATCCAGTGCCAGTTGGACCCCGCTACCAGCCGTGTCAGCCAGATAATAATGGCCATCGCGGAACTGGTGCGCGCTGGTGATTATCTCTTCATAGAGAGGGGATTCTGCTACTTGGCGTTCCATCGATTCAACTATCGGTGTGGCGGCGGCAAGATGGGCAGACATAACGTCCATAATAGGCCCGCATGGATTATGTGGCGAGACCGCGATATCAAATTGGGCCGCCAGGCGACCAACCGCCAGCGCCTCTGTCAAGCCGCCAGCCAAAATGATATCTGGCATTACAACATCATAGCATCTGTTCTGGATGAAGGCGGCGAACTGTGCCAATGTCTCGGACTGCTCGGCTCCGGCAAAGCGGCATTTCAGCGGTGTAAGCTGGCGACTAACCTCTGCTAGCCGGGCATAATTTTCCGGTGTTTCTGCAATCGGCTCTTCCAGCCAGCCAACACCATGAGCCATCAGCCCATCTATAAGCTGGTCAAGATCTGCTGGATGCACCCGCGCATGGCAATCTATCTGAATACGCGCCTGGCCGCCAACCGCCGCCGCCACGGCAGCGATACGTGCCATCCCTGAGACAAACAGGGCAGGTGACTCCCCCGATGTCAGGCCAATAGGTTGCAGCCCATCAAAGGGGGCAAATTTGATCGCTTTATAGCCCATGTCCACCGCGGACAGGGCGCGCGTTGCAAACTCTTCTGGTGTTCTGGATATACAGCCCCGATTGATGTTGGCATAAGCAGCTATTGCCTCGCGATAGCGCCCGCCTAACAGGGCAAATAGCGGCTGACCACCTCGCTGGGACTGGATATCCAGAAGGGCTTGCTCACAGGCGCTGGCAATCGCCTTGCCAGCTTTTCCCGGAATTTGGCGCCTTATCTGTGCCAGCTTGGCCGAAATTCCCAAATCACAGCGAGCCGCAATATCAATAGCGTTGTTAAATTGGGCAATAATTTCAGCAATATGATGGTTTGCGGTTGCCTCTCCAAAGCCGGTGAGGCCTGTATCATCCGTGCCAGATATAAACAGCCAGGTGGTCTTTTCCGATACGATAACTTGCCAAAGTTTTAGGGTGAGAACCATACAATCAACGTGAATAAAAAAAGGGGGTTTTGGAGCCGCAATTAATCGTCTTTTTTCATCCGCCGGCGCAACACCCGCAGGCCGATATATAATCCCAGCGCCACCGCAGCCAGAATAAACGTATCGGTGTGTGAAACCCGCTCGCCGCTGAAAAGTGCCGAAATTGTCCCGATTATATCCATCTTTTATCAGCTTTCATTTCTATTACCTGTATTTGATTTTAGACTGCTATAGGTGCATAGTTTTGCCAAGCCTTAAATTTTCTGGCCCTTGTGGCCGCGATTTATGCGCCAAAGGGCAAAGCATAGCCACGATCTAAAAAAGGGGGATGACGCTAGGTGGATTGGATTGATGCGATAATGCTGCCTATTGTGATGATAGCCTGGCTGTTTTTATCTTATGACGCGGTAAACCGGCTATGTTCCCGAGTTGGCTGGAAAATGCGGGGCGGGGCCGGCATGATTATCTGGATCGCGATAGGCTTTTCTGGCGGCGCTTATTTAATGTTTCTTTTTAACGCGCTATAGGGTTTTTGAAAAAAAGGGACTGCCAGAAGGCAGTCCAAGTTTAGGGAGGAAGTGCGTATAATCCAAAAACATCATACGTACATGTTATATACGACGCCAAATGCGCCTTTGAATCACAATCATCTTTATTATTTGATTCTGATGCGGGCAGATGATGTTCCGGTGGCGGCTGTTAGAACAGGCCAAATAGGTGAATAATAGCGCCGGCCGCGGCACTGCAAGGTAGAATGCGGGTAAGGCCCCAGTTAAACCGAAAAGCCAATAACGCGCTAAACAGAAATAGCATCAGCGCCAGAATTTCTACCCCAGCTAGTTCCGGCCACCAGACCGTAACGGGGCCAAAGCTGTGGCGGCTAACATCTGTGAACAGCACATGCAGGGCAAACCAGATAGACAAATTTAGCATCACGCCGACGACAGCTGCGGTAATTCCCCTCAGGGCGTTAGCAAGCCTGGGCTGGTGTGAAATCCGCTCAATATAGGGCGCGCCGGCAAATATCCATAGAAAGCAGGGAGCAAAATTTACCCAGAGCACAACAAGTGCTGCGCCAAGGCCCAGCAAAAGGCCACCCTGTTTGAAGCCGGCCAAAAAGCCAACAAATTGGGTTACCAAAATAAGTGGGCCAGGGGTGGTTTCAGCCAATCCAAGCGCATCTAGCATCTCGCCAGCCTCTAGCCAGCCAAATTGCACCACCGCATCCTGGGCCATATAGGCCAGTACCGCATAGGCCCCGCCAAAACTGACTACCGCAAGCATCGAAAAAAAACGGCCGACCTCTATCAGAATTTCTGGCACGCTAAGCGCTATCAACGCCGCTATCGGTGCCAGCCATATGCCCAACCAAATGAGTATTGTTTTAGAGGTTTTTGCCAGCGATAGATGGGCTGCTTCTAGGGCTGGCGGGGCAGTATCAGTGTCAGTGTCAGTGTCAGTGTCAGGTGTCATCACCCAAAAGCCAAACATCCCGGCAGCCAGAACAATTACCGGAAAAGGCAGGGCGAGAAAAAATATACCAATAAAGGCACAGGCGGCTATCAGCCAATGAATGGGACGGGACAGCGCTTTTTTGGCAATACGCAGCAATGCCTGCATAACAATTACCAGAACCGCTGCCTTTACCCCATAAAAGAAAATAGCAAATAGCGGTAGCTGGCCGTAAAGCGCATATAATGCTGCCAGTGCCATAATAATAACCGCGCCCGGCACGATAAATAACAAGCCAGCTATCAGCCCGCCAATTATCCCATGCAGGCGCCATCCGGCGTAGGTCGCTAATTGCATAGCCTCTGGACCAGGTAGCAGCATGCAAAAGCTGAGGGCGTTTAAAAACTGTGCTTCTGAAAGCCATTTTTTGGTTTCTACTACTTCACGATGTAACAGGGCAATTTGTGCCGCTGGGCCGCCAAATGATAGAAACCCTATTTTCCACCAGATGCGGGTTGCCTCGCCCAGAGTAGGGACATGTTTTGGCGCGGCTTTTTCTATCTGCTTCATTATCCCTGCCTCTTGGATGGTTTTGGTCTGTCATTTGCCAAGCTGGAACAGAATGAAGCGTTTCGATTGCAGCGGCAAGATGTTTGCCAAAGAGAGAGGCTGCGAAGAGGGGCGATTTATTTGCCAATAGTTTGCTATTTATTTTTTCGGATAGGGAATTTGCTGTTGTTTCTTTTTTGAGGTTTGCTGAAAAGATGCTAGCCTTTCCAACGGAGAATTGGGCAAAACCCACAGGCGATACCCATCTTTTTATATATAGGCCAGCCAAGCTGATCTTGTCAGAAAAACCACGTCAGGAGTGCCAGATATGCAGCAAGCAACCCCTTATATTTTTATGCGTGGCGGCACTTCCAGAGGGCCCTATTTCAACAAGGCAGATGTCCCTGAGGATAGAGAGGCGCTGGCAAATTTTTTGATCCGGGCGGTTGGCTCGGGCCATCCATTAAATATTGATGGCATTGGCGGTGGCAATGCGGTGACAACAAAGGTTGCGATTTTATCTGCCTCGGATGATGAATGGGCGGATATTGATTATTTCTTTGCCCAGGTCAGTGTGGAGACCCAGCTGGTTGATTTTAAGCCTACCTGCGGCAATATCCTCAGCGGTGTAGGGCCTGCGGCGATTGAAATGGGACTTTTTACGCCACATACAGAACGAGCGGAAATTAAAATCAGGGCGGTGAATACAGGGGCTAGAATCCTGGCCCGGGTACAGATGCAAGATGGGCAGGTTCGCTATGATGGTGCTGCCACAATCGATGGGGTTCCGGGATCTGCAGCCCCGGTTGAGCTGAATTTTATGAATGTTGCAGGCTCTTCAACAGGGGCGTTTCTGCCTACTGGCAATCTGATTGATGTGTTTGACGGTATCGAGGTGACCTGTATGGATGTGGCGATGCCTATGGTGATCGCCAGAGCGCGCGATTTTGGCCTGACTGGATTAGAAAGCCGAGAAGAGCTGGATGCCAACCGCCCGTTTTTCGAAAAGATGGAGGCGGTGCGTCTGGCGGCTGGCACGAAAATGGGGATGGGGGATTGCCGCCAATCGGTAACCCCTAAATTTGGATTGCTGGCCTCGCTGGACAAGATAGGGCATATTGCTGCCCGGTATTTTATGCCATGGGAAGCCCATCCAACCATGGCAGTTACCGGGTCTCAGGCACTAGCGTCCTGCGCGTTAACCCCGGGTACTATCGCAGACGGCATGATGGCCGCGCCAGCAGAACGTCCAGCAAAAGTTACCTTGCATCACCCGATGGGAGAGATGGATGTGCTGGTAGATTTCGAAATGCTAGATGGCCAGTTCGTGCATAAATCTGCCGGATTGGTTCGCACCGCACGCAAGCTGGCACAAGGCCAGCTTTTCACACCTCTATAAATAGCCAGCCCTCTATGGCCGGTATTCATATAGATTTGGTATTAAAAAATCTGGCAGTTTACGTATTTGGCGGCTTTGTATCTGGCAGCCGTTTCGCAAAAAAGGACATGCCCAAAAGTAGCGGGACAATCCGCAGTGTGTGGTGAAACGCAACAAAGGCAATATCAAAACCAAAGATAAGCGCCAGCAAGGTCACCTCATATAATCCGCCTGGCACAAAGGCCAACCAGACTTCAAGAAAGCTAAACCCGTCCAGCTTGGCCATTGCCAGCGTTGCTAGCAAATATAGGCTGAGGATGATGAGTGCATGAATACAGGCATCTTTTAGATAGCCATAAACATCCCGGAATGGCACTTGTGCCAGCCTTGCGCCAATCGCCCCACCAATAGCCAATTGTGCCAGAATGACAAATTCATTTACCCGCGGTAAATCTGCCCAGCCCATCAGATGAAATGCAATAGACAGGCACATAGGCCCCAACAGATAGGGCAAAGGCAAGCGCAGTAAAAACGCCAACCCCAGACCCGCTATCGCCATAAAAACGAACAAGCCAAGATCATAAAAGGGTAGCTCGAAAATGCTGGGCATAGCTGCTAGCCGCAAATTGGAGGTGGCCACCGCATCGCCGCCCTGTATCAAGGCCAGCAAAAGGGGCGTTGAGAGAAAAACAATGGTTACTCGTACCAGGTGGAACAGCGCGACCACATAATCTTTTTGCACCATTTGCCGTGCTAGGATCATCGCTTCTGCCTGACCGCCTGGAAGCGAGCAGAAAAAAGCCAGCCTCTTTTCATAGCCGCGCCATCTGGTCAATAGCTGATAGCCTGTCATACACACAATAAAGGTGGTGATCATCATCACACACAGGCTTTTCCACCACAGGCTGATTTGCTGGAACATCTGTTGGTCAAAGGTGGCGCCGATCATCACTGCCAACCCCAAAATAACCGGGATATGAAACCAGCGGGCGACCCCCAAATAGGGCTGTATCGGCGAGATTAACGCGCCGGGAAACCACACCCCGAACAAGCTGCCCATTAAATAGGGGGCCGGCAGGCCAATCTGAAAAAACAGCCAGCCAGAACCTAGCGCCAGCGCAAAGGTTGTGCCCATCTTTGTGATATCATCTCGAAATTCTGTCAGGCTTGGCAAGGCGGGCATAAAAGCATTAATCCATTTGCGGCAGATCTGCCTGGCTAATCAGATGCAGGCGCGCGGTGAGAGCGGCTTCAAGATGGGCGCGCATCGCATGTTCTGCGGCCTCGGCGGTGTTGTTTTGAATCGCTAAATTAATTTGTTCATGTTCAGCCAGTATGCTGGCCAGGCGGGTATGCATACTATAGGCGGTAACGCCCAGCAATACCATCATTTGTGCAAGCTGGGTCAGTTGTTCTTCCAGAAAATGATTGCCAGCGGCCTTGCAAATACTGGTATGAAACCGCCGATTATGTCTGGCCAGAATTTCTGGTGAGGCTGCTTCTTCAATCAGGCGGCGCTCTTCTACTACCAGCTGGTCAATAAACTGTTTTTCCGCAGGTGAGGCGCGTTGTGCGGTTAATCTGGCAGCCAGCCCTTCAAGGGTTGCGCGTAGCTCATACAGGCTGCGGATATCGGCCCATTCCAGCTTGCGTATACGTAAACCATCGCCATCTGATTCTAAAATACGTTCTGTTTTCAGACGGGTCAGGGCTTCACGCAAAGGCGTGCGGCTTACCTGCAAGGCGTTGCCCAGCTCTACCTCTTTTAATCTGGCACCAGGTGCGAGGGTCCCGCTTTGCAACCCGGCCAGGATAATCGCGCGAATACGGCTGGCGGTGCCACGCCGGACACTATCTGGCCTATCTGTTTTTCTATCTGTTTCGGCTAGCTGGCGCTCCAGATGCTGCCAGTCAATCGGGGCAGGCCCGTGCGTTACAGCAGAAGAGATAGGGCGTACTAACTCTGTTTTCTTGTTCAAATCTGTCTCTTTTATTGACACTTTCCAGCAGTATGGCTTATTTGTATACAAATGTATACACGCGATGAAAAAGCAGAATCTATCCTGTGGGATGTGTTGGTTATCGGGGCAGGAAATGCCGGGCTATGTGCGGCGATAACCGCTGCCGAGGCGGGATGTTCTGTGCTGGTACTGGATGCTGCTCCCGCAGATATGCGCGGCGGCAATACCCGCCATACCCGTAATTTACGGGCAACCCATGATGCGCCAACGGATGTGCTGACCGAGAGCTATTCGGTTGCGGAATATTTTGACGATTTGATGCGCGTTACCAAGGGGGTTACCAATCAGGCATTGGCAACCATGACCTTGGAGAAATCTGCCGAGCTTACCAGTTGGCTAGGGGCAAGGGGGGTGCGTTTTCAGCCTGCCCTTAGCGGCACGCTTAATCTGGGGCGGACCAATGCGTTTTTCCTGGGCGGTGGGCGTACCATGTTGAACAGCCTGTGCCGCTATGCCGAGGGCTGTGATATACAATTTTTATATGAAACCCCTGTTCAGGAAATGCAGCTAACTGACGGGTTTTGTGACCAGGTTGTGCTGGAAGATGGGCGGCATCTAACGGCCAAGAAAATCATCGCTACCTCTGGCGGTTTTGAGGCTAATCTGGATTGGCTGTCTGAGGGGTGGGGCGAGGCGGCCCAGAATTTTCTTATTCGTGGTACCCCCTATAATAAAGGGGTGGTGCTGAAAAGCTTGCTTGCCAATGGCGTGAATCCGGTCGGGGATGTTGATCAATGCCATGCGGTGGCCATTGACGCCCGCGCCCCTAAATTTGATGGCGGGATTGCAAGCCGAATTGATGCGGTACCTTTTAGTGTGGTGCTGAATAAAAATGGCGCGCGTTTTTATGATGAGGGGGAAGATTTCTGGCCAAAACGATATGCGATATGGGGGCGGCTGGTGGCTGGCCAGCCTGATCAAATCGCCTATGCCATTGTTGATGCGGTTGGCTTGAGCCGCTTTATGCCATCTGTGTTTACCCCTATCAAGGATGATACAATAGCGGGTCTGGCTGGCCAGCTGGGACTGGATCCGCACCAGGTAGAAACAACCATTGCCAGCTTTAATGCTGCTTGTCCGAAAGGGCCTATAGACCAGCAAATACTGGATGGCAAAAAAACAAACGGGCTGACCCCTGATAAAACAAACTGGGCTGCCCCTATTGCCACGCCGCCCTTTTATGGCTTTCCGCTGCGTCCTGGTATTACCTTTACCTATATGGGTGTAGAGGTGAATGATAAAGCCCAGATGCTGATGGCAGATGGTGCGCCTGCGGCCAATTTATATGCCGCTGGCGAAATAATGGCAGGCAATATTCTGGGGCAGGGTTATTTGGCCGGTATTGGCATGACAATTGGCAGTGTGTTTGGCCGAATTGCAGGTGCAGAGGCAGCACGCTCCCTGAATAAAGGGGCTCTTGATGAACGAAATTAATTTGCTGGATCTGGCAAAGACAGGCGCGCATGACGAGACTGCGCGGATTATGCAAATTTGTAATGCCTGTCGCTATTGCGAAGGGTTCTGTGCGGTATTTCCGGCTATGACAAAAAAGCGGGAATTTGATGTTGCTGATACGGCCTATTTGGCGAATTTATGCCATCATTGCGGGGCTTGTTATTATGCCTGCCAATATGCCCCGCCACATGAATTTGGCGTTAATGTGCCGGCGGTTTTGGCCGAGCGCCGTGCGGAAACCTATGCCGATTATGCCTGGCCTCGCCCGCTGGGACAGCTATTTGCCCGCAATGGCCTGATGGTAAGCATGCTGATAGTGGCCGGGCTGACGGTTACGCTGGGGCTTATGCTGGCGCTGATTTCGCCGCAGTTATTTTGGGGGGTACATCTTGGTGAAGGGGCATTTTACCAGATTATGCCGCATACAGTAATGGCGGCAATTCCACTGGCTATCACCGCCTTTACGGTGCTGGCCATGGGGATAGGGGGGGTACGTTTCTGGCGGGATATTGGTGCTGTATGGCCGGGCTTTGCTGGGCTGGGCGGCGCGATATCTGCTGCGGCCAGCCTGAAATATCTGGGCGGGGATAATGCCGGGAATGGACCAGGCTGTCCGGTTACAGATGATCAGAACAGCCTGCATCGCCGATATGCCCATCATCTGACTTTTTATGGGTTTATGCTGTGTTTTGCCGCAACCTCTGTTGGCACAATATATCATTACGGGTTTGGCTGGCAGGCCCCATATGGCTATTTCAGCCTGCCCGTAATATTGGGGACAATTGGCGGGGTGATGTTGTGCTGGGGCAGTGCCTGGCTGTGGCGGCTAAAGCGGGCGATGGCGGAAGAGATGAAAAGCCTGCGTCATTTGGGCATGGATTATGCGTTTATCTGGTTGCTTTTTTGGGTCAGCGCGACGGGCTTGTTGTTGCTAGCCTTGCGGGAAACCAGCTTTATGGGGCTGACCCTGGCGGTGCATCTGGCCCTGGTTTATGTGTTGTTTTTAGTCCTTCCCTACTCTAAATTCGTGCATAGTA
>JBMHCK010000130.1:0-16757 GCA_049889955.1 Puniceispirillaceae bacterium (SeqCode) | reverse complement strand
ATTCATAATTTTTATGTGCCCGCAGGCGGTGACGAGCCAGACCGAACCATTAACCCAAAATTTGGTCACAAGCTGGATTTCATTGACGAGATGACCGCATATTTTACCAATAATCCGCCTGCATCTTCTATTTTGGTTGGTGATTTGAATATTGCCCCTCTCGAAGCCGATGTATGGTCATCACGCCAACTTCGCAAAGTGGTCAGCCATACGGATATAGAGCGGGAAAAGCTGTTGAAATTAATTGATGATGGGGGCTGGATAGATGCGGTGCGCCATCATTATGGCACAGAAGAAACCTTGTATAGTTGGTGGTCCTATCGCGCACGAGATTGGGCAGCCAGCAATCGCGGGCGGCGCCTTGACCATATTTGGGTCAGCACGGATAACCGGGATAAAATCTCTTCTATCAGTATTGATTCGCCAACCAGAGGTGCAGAAAAGCCATCTGACCATGTACCGCTGGTGATAGAGCTGGCAGCGTAAAGTCCAAATTACTATGATATGGCATCCTGGGGACTTGCCATTGTAAACCATAGATTTGCGATAGGAAATTCGCTAGACTGGGCGCAATACCGACAGGCTGGAAAGACGCATTTATGAGCAGGACTGAAACGCTACCCTTTTTGAAAATGCATGGACTAGGCAATGATTTCATTGTTCTGGACGGGCGCGATGGCAGCCCGATGCCCGATGCTGTCCAGATGCAGGCACTAGCCAACCGGCATTTAGGGATAGGTTGTGATCAGTTGATGGTGTTGATGCCGCCTGTGGATGGGGTGGATGTGGTTTTAGACATGTTCAATGCAGATGGCAGCGTTGCCGGGGCGTGCGGCAATGGCACACGCTGTGTTGCTGATCTGATGATGGCAGAGCGCAATATTGATAAGGTGGTTATCCGCACAATTTCAGGGGATTTGCCTGCCTGGCGCCGGGATAAGGATGCGCCTATCAGTGTGCAAATGGGCCCTGTTCACACCAGCTGGCAAGATATTCCGCTTACCCAAAATATGGATACGTTGCGCCTTGATTTGGGTCTGGCTGATTTCGGGCCTGCAACGGCCTTATCTGTGGGCAATCCGCATGCGGTATTTTTTGTTGAGGATGCAGAGGCTGTTGATATTGAAAAATGGGGGCCTATCGCTGAACAGCATCCGATATTCGCCGATCGGGCAAATATTGAATTTGTCAGTGTTATCGCCCGCGATAAAATTCGTATGCGGGTATGGGAACGCGGGGTTGGCGTAACGATGGCCTGTGGCTCTGGGGCATGTGCGGCGGCGGCAGCTGGTGTATTGCGCGGCCTGACAATACATAAACAGCAAGTTCAGCTAGATGGCGGGATTCTGGAAATAGACTGGCAGGATGCAGACAGTGCCGCAGGGGGCCAGATCATTATGACCGGGGCTGTTGCAACCATAGCCAGCGGCACCATTCCGGCTGCCTTTTTTGCGGCGTCTGATAATGGCGGTCTGATATGAGCAAACAGAATCGGCCAGAATTACATACATTTGGGTGCCGCCTGAATATCTGGGAATCAGAGGTAATGCGCCGACATGCTGAAACGGCGGGTTTGAATGATGTGGTGATCGTCAATACTTGTGCGGTTACCAAAGAAGCCGAAAGGCAAGCCCGTCAGGCTATCCGCAAATTACGCCGGGAAAAACCAGAGGCTAGAATTGTGGTCACCGGATGCGCGGCACAAATAGACCCCGAAAGTTGGGGGGCGATGCTAGAAACCGATATCCTGCTTGGCAATGATGACAAGTTACAGCCCGCGAGCTGGCAGAATTTGGCACAAGGCCAGCTTCCCGCCAGACAGGTCAGCGATATTATGCAGGTCAAGGAAGTCGCCAGCCATCTTACCGGCAGCTTTGATGATCACACCAGAGGGTTTTTGCAAGTACAGCAGGGATGTGATCATCGGTGTACCTTTTGTATTATTCCCTATGGGCGGGGGCCATCGCGCTCATCCTCGGTAGCTGAGGTGATAGCGGGGGTGAAAAATATGGTTGCCGCTGGTACCAGAGAAATTGTGCTTTCCGGTGTGGATATCACCAGCTGGGGCCAGGATATTGAGGGGCGTCCGCGCCTTGGTATGCTGGTTCAGGAAATCTTGCGTGCGGTCCCTGACTTACCGCGTCTGCGCCTTTCTTCTCTGGATCCGGCAGAACCAGATCATGCCTTGATGGAAGTGCTGTCAGGAGAGGCACGGTTAATGCCGCATCTGCATTTATCGGTACAGCATGGGGATGATGTGATCCTGAAACGCATGAAGCGTCGCCATCTGGCCCGCGATGTTATCCGCTTTTGTGAAGAAGCGCGCCGCCGCCGCAGTGACGTGGTGTTTGGCGCAGATATCATTGCCGGCTTTCCAACAGAAACAGAGGCTGCCCACCAAGCTAGTTGCCAATTGATTAAAGAGGCAGAACTGGTGCATTTGCATATTTTTGGCTTCTCGCCACGTGCCGGCACCCCGGCAGCACAAATGCCACAAATCGATAAATCTGTGATCAAACAACGGGTGAACAGCTTGCGCCAGCTCGGCGCCCAGCAGCTAAATCAGCATTTGCAGGCCCGTATTGGCGGCAATGATATGCTGTTACTCGAAGCTGGCGGCAAGGGCCATTTAAGCGGCTTTGAAAAGGCGGTTCTTTGCCTGGATGAAAACAGCAAACCATCTCACAAGACAGATTTTCAGGCTGGCCAAATGATTCCTGTATCTCTGCAATCGGTTGCTGGTGACCAGCTGCAGGTTGCCCCATTACTTGCCCATTCAGCCTAGAGGAATGCGTTTATGAGTTGGTTAAAAAAGCTTACCGCTGGTCTGAAAAAATCTTCTGACAAAGTGACCTCAAGCCTGTCCGGTATCTCGCGCTTATTTGGCAAGGACAAAATAGATGCGGCCTCTATTGAAGAGATAGAAGAAGCCCTTATCCTTGCTGATCTGGGGGTGTCGGTTGCGGCCGAAATCGCAGAAGGGTTGCGGGCGCATAAATTTGATGGCGAAGTCACCCCAGAGGCGTTGCGTCACGCGCTGGCACAGCATCTAACACAGATTTTGGAGCCAGTTGAAAAACCGCTAGCTATTGCAGATGCGGATAGTGCAGGCAATCCATTACATGTAATTTTGCTGGTTGGTGTAAACGGGTCTGGTAAAACCACCACTGCTGGCAAGCTGGCGGCACGGTTTCAGGCACAAGGCAAAAAGGTGGTTATGGCGGCCGCAGATACCTTTCGGGCAGCCGCTATTGAACAGCTTACGGGCTGGGGGATGCGTACCGACACCCATGTCATTTCTGGTGAGCGCGGCGGTGACGCGGCGGCATTGGCCTATCGGGCGATAGATGAGGCATTGGCAGATAAGGCAGATCTGCTGATTATCGATACCGCTGGCCGTCTGCAAAACCGGGCTGAATTGATGGAAGAATTAGCCAAGATTATTCGGGTAATAAAAAAACAAATTCCAGATGCCCCGCATGACAGCCTGATTGTGCTAGATGGCACGGTTGGTCAAAATGCGATCGCACAAATGAAAGCCTTTCAGCAAACAGCCGACCTGACAGGTATGGTAATCACCAAGCTGGATGGCAGCGCAAAGGGCGGGATTGTGGTTGCCCTGGCACGCGAATTCGGCCTGCCGGTGCATATGGTGGGGGTCGGCGAAACAGCAGAAGATCTCCAGGATTTTACCGCCCGCGATTTTGCCTATGCGCTGGTCGGATTGGACCCGCAGACGCCAGAATAAGCCATCATATGTAATCGCGTTCTTACCAGAATACTATCTTATGGGCTGTTTTTTATAGGCGGCCGGTCAGCTTGTAAAATAGTAAGCCTACATATTCATGAAAGACTGTTTGCATCATATCAAACCCTTTTGCTGGCGAGAATTGCAAGCTTCTGCCTTGTTTGCGGGTTTGGTAATCAACGGGCATCAACATTAGGGGCGGCCAGCCCGCCTTTTTAAAAGTTAGATCTGCGCGCATCATATGGCTGGCAGAGGTTATCAATATCCATTTCTCATCTTCTGCTGGCACTACCTGTTGATAGGTGAATTGGGCGTTTTGGGCCGTGTTACGACTTTTTCTTTCAAAATAAAAATTGGATACAGGCAAGCGTAATTCTGTTAACAGCCGTTCGATTGTCCTATCTTCTGACCAGCCTTGTGGCCGTAATTTTCCTGAAAATCCGGTAAACCATATAGGCTTGTCCGGATGGTGTTTATGCAAGCTTATCGCGGTAAAAAACCGCTCGGCTGCTCTGCCGAGTTGCGGGGCATTCCTATCAGCTGAAATCTGACCATCACCTGTAAATCCGCCCAGAACGATAATGCCCTTTGCTTGTGCTATCATATTTTGGCTAGGGATCTGGGCATAATTCTCCAGCGGCCGCAACAACGCCTGACTAAAGGGCAGCCAGCTATAGAGGATAAATAATACAAACCCCGCGCCTAGAAGCAGGCGTGACAGCCGCCGCCATTTTGCCCAGCCTGCCACCCAGCTAGCGGCTATCAGCAGGGCAAATTGCCAAAGGGGGGTAAGAAAAATCGTCAGGAGTTTACTGGCAATAAAAAAAATAGACATAAGCTTGCGATCGAATCCGGGTTTCATGCCTGGCCGGTTAAATTACATCAGCCAAGACTATGGCATAGGCACATTAGGCTGCAAAGTCCTGTTTTCTTGACATGGCTGTAATGTTTGCGTAAAAGCCAAAGCAGAAATTCTGGCAAATCTGTGTAATGCCTGACCTTAACGGGTTCCGTCTGTCCTTGAAGTTTTCGAGCACAGGCGCGATTGTGCTATGTTTTCATAGCCAGACAGGCCAGGCAACAGGGCTGGAATACAGAAATGAACACGGCCAGTATCAGATATTAGAATTAGATACCAATATTTGATACCAACATTAGATAATAGCCATCAGGTAACAGCGAAATAGATGTTTGATAATCTAAAAGATAAGCTGCAATCGGTTTTCAGCTCGCTTGGTAAGCGCGGTGCGCTTTCAGAAAGCGATGTGGATGCGGCGCTACGCGAAGTTCGCCTTGCCTTGCTAGAGGCTGATGTTGCCTTGCCTGTGGTGAAAAGCTTTATTGCTTCTATTCGGGACAAGGCGGTTGGCGCGACAGTGCTGAAATCGGTAAGACCTGACCAGCAAGTTATCAAGATTGTCCATGATGGATTGATTGAAATGCTGGGCGGCGAAGCGAGCCCGTTGAAATTGGACGTAACCCCGCCTGCGGTGATTCTGATGGCAGGTTTGCAAGGTTCTGGTAAAACCACTACCGCGGGTAAGCTTGCTCTGCATTTGCAGAATAAACACAAGAAAAAAGTGATGCTGGCCAGCCTTGACCTTACCCGTCCGGCTGCCCGCGAGCAGCTTCGCGCCCTATCCGAGCAAGCAGCAGCAGGCATTCTGCCCGAATCAGATACAGAAACACCTGTGCAACTGACGAAGCGGGCAATGCAGGCCGCTCGCTTGCAAGGTTTTGATGTTCTGGTCCTCGATACCGCAGGCCGTCTGAGTGTCGATGAAGCGATGATGGCGGAATTGCGAGATATCAAATCAGCTGCAAATCCGGATGAAATCCTGTTGGTTGCGGATAGTTTGACCGGTCAGGACGCGGTTACCACAGCAGATGCATTTAACAAAGCAGTTGGGGTAAGCGGGATTGTTCTAACGCGTCTGGATGGCGATGCCAGAGGCGGTGCGGCGCTATCGATGGCGCAGACTACCGGCTGTCCGATAAAGCTGGTCGGGGTTGGCGAAAAACTGGATGCGCTTGAGGCATTTGATCCGGAAAGAATGGCTGGCCGCATCCTGGATATGGGCGATGTGGTTGCGCTGGTTGAAAAGGCCGCAGAAGCTATCGAAGAAGGAGAAGCGATGCGTATGGCAGAGCGCATGGCTTCTGGTAAATTCGACATGAATGATTTTCTGACCCAATTGCGCCAATTACAAAAAATGGGCGGGCTGGGCGGCTTGCTGGGTATGCTACCCGGGCTTGGTAAATTGCAAAAGCAAATCGCCGCTGCCGGCGTGGATGACAATATGGTTAAACGTCAGGAAGCGATTATCCTGTCAATGACCAAAAAAGAACGGGTACAGGTGGGGCTGTTAAATGCTTCTCGGCGGAAACGGATCGCTGCAGGTTCAGGCACCTCCGTTCAGGATGTAAACAAGTTGGTCAAACAATATCAGGATATGGCCAGAATGATGAAAAAAATGGGTACCAAATCCGGTGCCGCTGCGATGAAAGCGATGCTGGGCGGCGGTATGGGCGGCGGTATGGGTGGCAACCCGTTGGGGGGTGGCATGCCCTCTGCAGAACAATTGAATCAGCTTCAGCAACAGATGGGCAAATCTGCTATGCCTAGTGCTGGGGGCGGTTTTAATCCCTTTGGTAAGGGAGGCGGTCTGCCTGGTTTAGGCGGTCCGACTCGGAAAAAATAACATCAAAATTTAACCAGAATAACCAAAATATTATTCAAATTAGCCAGATGAAAACGGAAGGAAAAGTTTTATGGCCCTGAAAATCAGACTATCAAGAGGCGGTTCAAAAAAGCGTCCATTTTATCGTATCGTTGTTGCAGAAGCTGCCTCACCACGCGATGGCCGCTATGTTGAGCGTATCGGTCATTACAACCCTATGGTCGCAAAAGATAACGACCAGCGTTTGGTTGTTGATGGCGAACGGGCAAAATACTGGATGGGTCTGGGTGCCAAGCCAACTGAACGTGTACAAAAACTGCTATCTACCTTATCTTTGACACCCGCTGTTGAGATACGTGATCAGCCAAAGAAATCTGCACCAGGTAAAAAGCGGGCTGAACGCGAAGCTGAAGAAGCCGCCGCTGCCGAAGCTGCCGCCGCTGAAGCTGCCGCTGCTGCTGAGGCCGAAGCTGCTGCCGCTGCCGAAGCTGAAGCCGCCGCCGTACAGGCCCCTGCTGAAGAAGCCCCGGCCGAGGAAGCTGCGGGCGAAGAGGCTCCAGCTGAAGAAGCCTCGGCTGAAGAAGCTGCCGCGGAAGAAGAAAAGCCTGCTGAGGCTTAATGAGTATAATGCACAAGGCAGGCATCGACAGTATTTTGTCTGCCTTGTTGCCACATGGTGAGCATGCCTGATGAAACAGGATACACAAAAAATGGTCATCATGGGCACCATCGCCGCCCCGCACGGGGTGCGTGGTTTGTTCAAGGTTAAATTATTTTGCGAAACTGCAGAAGATTTAACAGCTTATGGCCCGCTTTGCCTGGAAGATGGCAGGGCCCTCTCGCTGCAATTAAAGGGCATGAATAAGGGGCTGGCCATATGTGCCGCTACCGAAATCACGGATCGGAATCAGGCCGTCTCTCTGCGGGGATCTGCGCTTTATCTGGCTCGTGAAAAACTGCCGGAATTAGGCGAGGAAGAGATTTATCAGGCTGATTTGCTAGGCATGCAGCTTTGTGATTCTGCCGGACAGGTGCGGGGCAAGGTAATCGCCTTGCATGATTTTGGCGCGGGCGAGATTGTTGAAATTCAGCTCAGCGGAAGCCATAAAACCGAAATGTTGCCCTATTACCCGCCCTTTTTAAAGCACGTGGATGTTGACGCTGGACAGATTATTCTTGATGCACAGGATGCAGAAGAGCCTGAAGCGGGGCCAGATATCGCTGGCAAGGATATTACACAGGAGACTAGCTGATGTGTAGCGCGCCATTGCCCTCTCAGGACCAGCTCCCTTTTGCTGCGCATCTGCTGACATTATTTCCAGAAATGTTTCCAGGCCCGCTGGGGCATTCGCTAGCTGGACGCGGCTTGAACAAGGCAATCTGGTCTCTGGATTGCTATAATATTCGCGATTTCGCAACAGATAAACATGCCAATGTGGATGCCCCGCCCTTTGGCGGTGGGCATGGTATGGTGATGCGCCCGGATGTAATGGGCCGGGCTATCGATCATATCTGGAATCAACAGCCCGCTGGCCAGAATCTGGCAAAAATCTATCCTAGCCCCCGAGGCAGGCTGCTGGATCAGGAAATGGCGCGCTCGCTTAGTCAAAAAGATGGCGTGATGATTGTGTGCGGGCGATATGAAGGGCTCGATCAGCGGGTTATCGACCATTACCAGCTTCAGGAAGTAAGTATTGGTGATTATGTGCTTTCTGGCGGAGAGCAGGCCGCGATGGTGATTCTGGATGCTGTGGTCAGGCTGTTGCCTGGCATTATGGGCAAAGAAGTCAGCCATTTGGAGGACAGCTTTGAAAGCGGGTTGCTAGAGCATCATCATTACACCCAGCCGCGAGACTGGCAGGGCTTGCAACCGCCTGAAATTTTGCTTTCTGGCCATCATCAGAATATTGCGAAATGGCGACAGGAAAATGCCCTGGATATTACCGCAACGCGCCGTCCGGATCTGATGGCGGCCTATATGGCTAAAAAACACCTCAAAACTGAGGATAAAGATTGACATTTGCGCCATTTTATTGTTTTAGTGTCGCTCAGATTTATGGAGATGAAAAATGAACATCCTGGATAAAATTGGAAAGTCGCAAATGGAAGCTGTTACAGAGCAGCGTTCTATCCCGGAATTCGGTCCAGGCGACACCGTTAAAATCAGCGTAAAAGTCGTTGAAGGTTCGCGCGAGCGTGTACAGGCGTTCGAAGGGGTATGTATTGCTCGTTCCAATCGCGGTGTAAATTCATCTTTCACGGTACGCAAGATTTCTTATGGTGAAGGTGTTGAACGGGTATTCCCGCTACATTCGCCAAAGATTCAGGCTATCGACGTTATTCGCCGCGGGGCTGTTCGTCGTGCAAAGCTGTATTATTTGCGGGGTCGTACAGGTAAGGCTGCGCGTATTGCAGAGAAAAACACGCGTACAGCTGCAAAATAGTCCCTCATAATTTTTCCATCTGTCCTATTTCCTTGTAAGACGGGATAGATCTATCATAATTTTGTATCGCTTTGGCACTTACGCCAATTCAGGGATGTCATTTTAGGGGAGGTCTGAAATGTCAGGACCGAAAACATTGTTTGATAAGATTTGGGATGCACATCTTGTGCATCGCCAGGAAGACGGAACCTGTTTAATCTATATTGACCGTCACCTGGTTCACGAAGTGACCAGCCCGCAAGCCTTTGAAGGTCTGCGTAACGCTGGGCGTTCTGTTCGTAGCCCAGAGCGCACCCTGGCGGTTGCTGACCATAATGTGCCAACCACCGATCGCTCTCTGGGAATCGAAGATTCTGAAAGCCGTATTCAGGTAGAAGCACTGGAAGCAAACGCTGCCGAATTTGGTGTTCCCTATTTTGGCATGAATGATATTCGTCAGGGTATCGTGCATGTTATTGGCCCGGAGCAGGGTTTTACCCAGCCAGGTATGACCATTGTATGTGGTGATTCTCATACCGCTACACATGGCGCGTTTGGGGCGCTGGCTTTTGGCATTGGCACCTCTGAGGTAGAGCATGTGCTAGCCAGCCAAACCCTGATTCAAAAGCCTGCAAAGAATATGCGGATTACAGTTGAAGGGTCTGCCCCGGAGCATGTAACTGCAAAAGATATTATCCTTGCGATTATTGGAAAAATCGGCACCGCTGGCGGTACTGGTCATGTTATTGAATTTGCTGGCGGAGCGATTACCGAGCTGTCTATCGAGGGCAGAATGACGGTATGTAATATGGCTATTGAAGCCGGGGCGCGTGCTGGCATGATTGCGCCAGATGAAAAAACATTTGCCTATCTAAAAGACCGGCCAATGGCACCGTCAGGGGCGCTATGGGATCAAGCCGTTAGCTGGTGGCAGAGCCTGCCATCTGATCCGGGTGCAAAATATGATACAGAAGTCACCCTGAAAGCAGCGGATATTGTGCCAACCGTTACCTGGGGTACCAGCCCGGAAGATGCGCTGCCAATTACCGCAGCCGTGCCGGATCCAAAAAAGGTCGGTGATGTGGCCAAGCGGGCAAAGGTTGAGCGCGCCATCGAATATATGGGCTTGGAAGCTGGCATGAAGCTAACCGATATTAAAATCGATACGGTCTTTATCGGGTCTTGCACCAATAGCCGTATCGAAGATTTGCGGGCAGCGGCCTCTATTGCCGGAGGCAAGCAGGTGAAAGACGGGGTACGGGCGATGGTCGTGCCAGGCTCTGGTCTGGTAAAACAGCAAGCCGAAGAAGAAGGTCTGGATAAGGTCTTTATCGCCTCCGGTTTTGAATGGAGAGAGCCAGGCTGTTCAATGTGTCTGGCGATGAACGCAGATAAATTATCACCTGGTGAGCGATGTGCCTCAACCTCTAACCGGAATTTTGAAGGCCGGCAGGGGCGCGGTGGGCGCACGCATCTTGTTAGCCCGCAAATGGCGGTAGCAGCAGCGATTAGTGGCCATCTGAGCGATGTGCGTTCGCTGTAAGGCAAAAGCCAGATAAGGGAGCAAGACTATGCAAAAATTTGATAAGCTGTCCGGCATTGCCGCACCAATGGATATTTTGAATATCGACACCGATATGATTATTCCAAAGCAGTTTTTGAAAACCATCAAGCGGTCAGGTCTTGGGGTAAATCTGTTCCATGAAATGCGCTATGATGATGCGGGCAATGATCGTCCGGATTTTGTGTTGAATAATTCTGCTTACAAGGACGCAAAAATTATTGTCGCTGGCGATAATTTTGGTTGTGGGTCTAGCCGTGAGCATGCGCCATGGGCGTTACTGGATTATGGTATTCGCTGTGTAATCTCTACCAGCTTTGCCGATATTTTCTTCAATAACTGTTTCAAGAACGGTATTTTGCCGATCAAGGTAACACCAGAAGAGCGCGATGCGCTGATGGCAGATGCGAATGATTCGGAAAACCCGCATCTCAGCATTGATTTGGTTAACCAGACGATTTCCCGTCCAAACGGGGCGTCTATCTCGTTTGATATAGAACCGTTCCGCAAGCAATGTTTGCTGGATGGGCTGGATGATATCGGTCTTACGCTTGAAAAAAATGCCGAGATTGATGCGTTTGAATCAAACCGGGACAGCAATCGCCCCTGGCTATAGGCACGTTCAAGCCTGATCCATTGCCAAGGGCACCAGTTAAAATTTGATGTAGAATAGAGAAGTTAGGGAGACAGAGAAGATGGCCTCCAACCGTAAAGTAATGGTATTGCCAGGCGATGGTATTGGCGTTGAAGTTATGGCTGCCAACATGACCGTCATGGAATGGCTGGCAAAACATAAATCTTTGTCTTTTGATGTGGCACAGGATCATGTTGGCGGGGCGGCATATGATGCCTATGGGGTGCCATTGCGTGATGAAACGCTGGCAGATGCTATTGCTTCAGATGCGGTTTTGTTTGGCGCGGTGGGCGGCCCACAATATGATGATCTGGATTTCAGCCTGAAGCCCGAGCGTGGCTTGCTGGCACTCCGCAAGGAAATGGATCTGTTTGCTAATTTACGGCCCGCTATCGTATTTGATGCGCTGGCTGAAGCTTCTACATTAAAGCCGGAAATTGTTTCTGGCTTGAATATCATGATTTTGCGCGAATTGTGCGGCGGCTCTTATTTTGCGGAACCGCGCGGCATTGATACGCTGCCAGATGGTCAGAAAAAAGGCTATGACACGAACGCCTATTCTACCTTTGAGATTGAACGTATTGGCCGGGTTGCCTTTGATCTGGCCCGCAAGCGGGATGGGCAGGTTACATCTGTCGAAAAATCCAACGTAATGATGTCTGGCGTGCTATGGCGCGAAGTGATGAGCGATTTGCATAAGGCTGAAGGCCAGGATGTTAGCCTGTCGCATATGTATGCTGATAATTGTGCGATGCAGCTGGTGCGTAACCCGCGCCAGTTTGATGTAATTGTCACCGATAATCTGTTCGGGGATTTACTATCGGATTGTGCAGCCATGCTGACCGGATCGCTTGGTATGTTGCCTTCTGCCTCGCTTGGGGCGCCTGATCCCGATACCGGCCTGCCAAAAGCGATGTATGAGCCGGTACATGGTTCTGCCCCCGATATTGCTGGCCAGAATTTAGCCAATCCGCTGGCTCAATTCCTGAGCTTTGCGATGATGCTGCGCTATTCCTTTGGTCAGGGCGAAGAAGCAGATTTGGTAGAAGCGGCGGTCGCTGATACGCTGGCGTCTGGCAAGCGGACAGGGGATATTATGGCCCCTGGTTGCGAGCAGGTAGGAACAGACGGAATGACCGCAGCGGTTATTGATGCGATGGACAGGCTGGCCAGATAAACTGGTCAAAAAAGATAAAGGAAATTCACTATGGGATATCGTGTTGCTGTTGTTGGTGCGACAGGTGCAGTTGGGCGTGAAATGCTACAAACTTTGGCAGAGCGCAAATTCCCTGCAGACAAGGTTCATGCGCTAGCCTCTACAAATTCCTCTGGCAAGGAAGTTTCTTACGGCGATGATACCCCGTTAAAGATCGAAGCCCTAGACAGCTTTGATTTTGCACAGGCAGATATCGCGCTGTTTTCTGCTGGCGGGGATATCTCCAAGAAATTCGGACCAATCGCCGCTGCAGCTGGTTGTATTGTGATTGATAATTCTTCGGCATTCCGCATGGATGACGATGTCCCGCTGATTGTCCCAGAGGTAAATGCGGATGCGGTTGAGGGGATGCTGCTGGCAAAAGGTGGCCGTAATATTATCGCCAACCCAAACTGTTCAACAGCCCAGCTGGTGGTCGCGCTAAAGCCGCTGCATGACAAGTTTCAGGTAAAGCGGGTGGTGGTATCTACCTATCAGGCGGTGTCTGGTGCTGGCCGTCCAGCAATGGATGAGCTATTTAATCAGACCAAAGGTATCTTTGTTAATGACGAAGTGCGGCCTGAAAAATTCACCAAGCAAATCGCCTTTAACGCTATCCCGCATATTGATGTCTTTATGGAAGATGGCGCGACCAAAGAAGAATGGAAGATGACTGCGGAGACAAAAAAGATTTTGGACCCAGCCATTGAATTGGTCGCAACCTGTGTGCGCATCCCTGTATTTATCGGTCATAGCGAAGCGGTATTTATTGAAACGGCAACACCTGTTGCTGAGGGTGAAGCGCGCCAGATTTTGCGCGATGCGAACGGGGTTGTGGTGATTGATCACCGCGCCGATGAAGGCTATGTCACTCCGATTGAATGCGCAGGCGAAGACGCGGTTTATATCAGCCGAATCCGGCGCGATCCAAGCATAGATAACGGTCTGGCTTTCTGGTGTGTGTCCGATAATCTGCGTAAAGGGGCGGCGCTGAATTCTGTTCAAATCGCTGAATTAGTGGTCGAACGGGGCCTTAGTGGGCGCTAAAAAAATATCCAAATCATTCTAGCTAGCGCGCCTGTTATCAAGCTTGGCAGTACCACTAGCTAGCGGTCATTCAGGATTGCGGCGGCGTTGCTACAGACGCTTCGGCGGTCTGCCATAGCAAATCTGTGACCGCAAGGCCAAGAGGCGAGGCGGTCCTGGCAATCATCTCAGCGGCAAGGGCGCTTGCCCAGCGGCAGGCTTCCCCGAGATTAGCATCTTTTAAATAGGCGCTGATCACCAGCGCGCTAAGCACATCTCCGCTGCCAGATACGCCGCGAAGTTTGCGATTATGCACAAAGGAGGTTGCTTGCGTACCGGTGATCAGCAAATCTGCGATCTTTCCAGTTCCTGCATGAATGCCGGTTGCAAAAACAGCTTTTAATCGGCCAGATTTTTTAGCCAGCATATGCTGTGCGGCGGTCTCGGCTTCTGCAAGGCTGGTCACTTTCTTGCCCGCAAGCAAGCCAAGCTCAAAAGCATTTGGCGTAATGATATCGGCAAGGGGAAGAAGCTTTTCTTGTATGGCATCTGCTATGCTCTGCGCAACATATAGCTTGCCGGCATCGCCCAGAACCGGGTCTAGCAGATAAAAAATATTCGCTTTCTTTTGGCTATCAGCAATAAATTCAGCCACCGGGGCGATTTGATCTGCCGCGCCAAAATAGCCTGTCTGAATAGCCTCTGGCTGGGCAGTTTCTTGCAGATTGGCAAAATCACGCAGCAGAGCGGCAAGGGTAGATGCCGGGGTGATATCGGCCCATCCGGCCTGAAAGCCAGGATGCGCTGCTAGCCTGACCGTATCCAGCCGTGCGGCTTTCTGCCTGAAATGGGTGTAAACAGGCATAGCCGCATCATTGCCAACCGCCCCTATCATCACCGCAGACTGGATCGTCAGAACTTGTGGCTGGAAAGACGCCCTATTTGTATGAGGTGGATTTTCTGTCATCATACCGCCTGTTACACTGATGCAGACGCAGATGTACAGCTTTTTGTTCCACTGGGTTGAAAATCTTTGGCAGATAAATTGATCACAGCGAGGGCTTTGGGTATAGTTGGTACAGATTGCGGGGGAACGTGGTCTGTTACACGCTTTTTCGGCTTAACCATATATTTAAGGTGTAGTTTATATGACACGTCAGCGTCCTTTATCACCGCATTTGCAAGTTTATCGTCTGCCATTGCCAGCGATTATGTCTATTACACATCGAATGACAGGCATTATCCTATCTACCGGAACGGTACTGCTAACGCTTTATTTGGTCGCATTGGCTAGCGGGCCGGAAAGTTTTGCCCTTGCCAAGATGGTTATCGGACATCCCTTGGGGTTATTGGTGCTTTTTGGATATAGTGTGGCGCTATTTTATCATGCCTGTAATGGGGTCCGGCATTTGTTCTGGGATGCGGTTATCGGGTTGACTATTCCGGCGATATATAAATCAGGTCAGGCAGTTTTAGCTCTGGCAACCTTATTAACTGCAGGGCTGTGGAGCCTTGTGTTTAGCCTGGCGTAAGGGGATGCATTAAAATGTTAAAATCTAATAGCATGAAAACACCACTAGCCCAGGCACGTGGGCTGGGCGCTGCAAAATCAGGATTGGCACATTGGTGGCATCAGCGTTTGACCGCACTTGCCATGATAGGGCTGGTGATGTGGATGTGCGCGCTTGTAGTATTGCTTGCCGGGGCAGATTTTAATGGCGCTATGGCTATACTCTCCCATCCGATAAATGCCGCTTTGGTGCTGTTATTTATCGGGGTTGGATTTTGGCATAGCAGTTTGGGCCTGCAGGTCGTTTTAGAAGATTATGTTGCCCATGAAGGGGTGCGGCTTGCGCTAATTATTGTGATAAGAATGGCGCTTGTGGTTCTTGGCGCTATCAGCTTGCTTAGCGTGCTGAAAATCGCATTGTAAAAAACTGCTGTTCTGGTACTGGTATCTGCCAGAAATCAGCTTAATTATTTAGGGATAGGCAAAACGCAAAACAATGCCTAGGCGCAAGCTGGGCGAGCAAGAGTTAACCAGCAAGCTGAAAAGCTGATGTGGAGAGGGTTTAAGATGGGTGCGTATGAAATTACAGATCACCATTATGATGTGATTGTTGTTGGAGCGGGCGGAGCTGGTCTGCGCGCTACGCTGGGTATGGCAACATCTGGGTTGCGCACGGCCTGTATCACCAAAGTATTTCCAACGCGCTCGCACACTGTTGCGGCACAAGGGGGCATTGGTGCTGCACTGAATAATATGGGCGAAGGGGATAACTGGAAGTTCCATATGTATGACACCGTCAAGGGGTCAGACTGGCTGGGCGACCAAGATGCGATTGAATATATGTGCCGCAACGCTATCCCGTCTGTTATTGAATTGGAACATTATGGTGTGCCATTTTCGCGTACCGAAGAAGGCAATATTTATCAGCGTCCTTTTGGTGGTCACACGCTGGATTACGGCAAGAACATGGCGCGCCGTGCCTGTGCTGCTGCGGACCGGACAGGCCATGCCATCTTGCACACGCTTTATCAGCAATGTTTGCGTCATAAGGCAGAATTTTTCGTTGAATATTACGCTATCGATCTGATCATGGATGATAATGGCGCTTGTCAGGGTATTTTGGCGCTATCGATGGAAGATGGCTCATTGCACCGCTTCCTTGGTCAGCGTACTGTGCTGGCGACAGGTGGATATGGCCGGGTATATTTCTCGTGCACATCTGCCCATACCTGTACAGGTGATGGTAATGCGATGGCCCTTCGTGCGGGCTTGCCGCTTCAGGATATGGAATTTGTTCAGTTTCATCCAACCGGCGTTTATGGTGCAGGTGTTCTGATTACCGAAGGTGCGCGCGGCGAAGGTGGCTATCTAACCAATTCCGAGGGCGAGCGCTTCATGGAACGTTATGCGCCGACTGCCAAGGATTTGGCCAGCCGTGACGTGGTGAGCCGGGCAATGACAATGGAAATTAATGAAGGGCGCGGGGTTGGCCCGAACAAGGACCATATCCTGTTGCATCTGGAACATATTGATGCCGATACCCTGCATGAACGCCTGCCTGGTATTACCGAAACAGCAAAGATTTTCTGCGGCGTGGATGTCACCCGCGAGCCAATCCCTGTATTGCCAACTGTGCATTATAATATGGGCGGCATTCCGACAAATTATCATGGTGAGGTGCTGTCACCGACAAAAGATGATCCAAATCGGGTGGCGCATGGCCTGATGGCTATTGGTGAAGCAGCTTGTGTATCTGTGCATGGGGCAAACCGTCTGGGCACCAACTCGCTGCTGGATATTGTGGTGTTCGGCCGGGCAGCGGCAATGCGGGCGTCAGATGTATTGACACCGGGGGCAACATTGGCCCCGCCAAGCCAGGAATCAACAGATAAGGCGATCGAGCGTCTGGACAGAATGCGCCATGCCAAGGGCAAGCAGCAGGTAGGCGCTCTGCGTCTGGATATGCAGCGGGCGATGCA
>JBMHCK010000129.1:0-9187 GCA_049889955.1 Puniceispirillaceae bacterium (SeqCode) | reverse complement strand
GCCTTTTCATCATGCCAGCGATAAAAATCCGCGCTCACGCCGTCGCTCTCTGGCCCATAATGGGGATGGCGAGAGCAGCCTGTCTGATTGGGTGCGGTCAGGATTATGGGCGTTGCGCGATAAGGGGCGGCTGACCTTTATTATTCGCGCAGATCGCACAGATGAAGTGATGGCGGCTTTACACTCTGGCGGGGCTGGGCAGTCTGGCGGGGCTGGCGAGATTTTGCTCTATCCCTTATGGTCCTATGCGACCAGTCCGGCGGTGCGGATGATTATCACCGCCCGAAAGGGGGTGAAAGGGTCTATGGCGCTGTTGCCTGGATTAGTCTTGCATCGGCCATCCGGGGCGTTGACGCCGAAAGCACAAAAAATCATGAAAGGCGAAGGTCTGGTGCTGACGCATCCCGCGGCGCAACATTTATAAGTTCGGGCATTTATAAGCTGGATTTTTGGGTATTTATGCGTAGGATATGAACAATTTTTCTGTTCTGCCCCTTCACAAATGCGCCCCCCATCACGAGATATAGAATATGTCTATTTTTAGAAAATTGTTATTTTGGAAAAAACCGCATCCGCGTGTTGCGGTTGTACGCCTGGCCGGGGTTATTGGCGGGCAGGGCGGCGCGCTTCGTCGTGGCCTTACCCTGGATAGCGTTGCCCCGGTGCTGAAAAAAGCATTTACGATTTCAGGAATAAAGGCAGTGGCGATTATTGTTAACTCGCCTGGTGGCTCGCCTGTGCAGTCCGAGCTGATCGCGGCACGTATTCGCCAGCTTGCCGACAAACATGAAGTGCCGGTACTGGGTTTTTGCGAGGATGTCGCGGCTTCTGGCGGCTATTGGCTGGCCGCAAGTGCAGATGAAATCTACGCCAGTAATGCATCTGTTATTGGCTCTATTGGGGTGATCTCAGCGGGCTTTGGGTTTCCGGATGTGCTGGAAAAGCTGGGGATTGAACGCCGGGTCTATACTAGCGGTAAATCAAAATCCATGCTGGATCCCTTTCGCCCCGAAAATGCCGAAGATGTGGCCTATCTTAAAGGCCTGCAATCCGATATCCATGAACAATTTATTGATTATGTTCGCCATCGCCGTGGTACCCGCCTGAATGGCGATGAAGAGGATTTGTTTTCTGGCCGCTTCTGGACTGGCAGACAGGCACAAAAATTGGGGCTGATAGATCAGATTGGGCTGTTGCATAATGTTCTTGAAGCGCGTTTTGGCAAGGAAGTGAAGCTGATTACCGTTGCCCCAAAGCGCGGCTTGCTGCCCTTTGGTGCCGGCATGGCAGAATCAGCAACCGATCAGGTGCTGGACAGGCTGGAATCGCGCAGTCTGTGGCAACGTTTCGGTCTGTAGGGATAGGTAGTTAATCGATGTTTTCGCCCACAAAAATTTTTGCTCTGCTAGCCATTTTATGGATTGTCTGGATGCTGTTTAGATTTCTGGAACGACGGCAAACACTGGCAAAAGATAGCGAAAATTCACCAAATGACAAAAATACCTCACCGCCAGCAGACCAAGCGGTAGAGGTGCAGGAATGTTCACGCTGCCAACAATTTGTATCGGCTAGCGGGTGCGCGCAAGAAAACTGTCCTGTTCGCAGTTGATTTTTTGTCGCTGTCTAGCTAGTCTGCCGTCATCTTTTTGCGATGTGACACCAGCGGTATTTTCGGGTGCTGGCCAGCGCATCATCATTGTTTGGCACTGATTTTCCATGCGCACAGATTTCCAATCCATCATCCTCAATCTGCAACGTTACTGGGCAGAGCAGGGATGCGTTATCCTGCAACCCTATGATATGGAAGTGGGGGCAGGCACCTTTCATCCAGCAACAACCTTGCGCGCCCTTGGCCCGGATGTGGTGTGGAAGGCTGCCTATGTTCAGCCATCGCGCCGTCCAACAGATGGCCGGTATGGCGAAAATCCTAATCGGTTGCAGCATTATTATCAGTTCCAGACCATTATGAAACCCTCGCCAGCCAACAGCCAAGAGCTGTATCTGGGCTCGCTAGAGGCTATTGGTCTGGATGTGCATGCTCATGATATTCGGTTTGTGGAAGATGATTGGGAAAGTCCGACGCTGGGTGCCTGGGGGCTTGGCTGGGAGGTATGGTGTGATGGGATGGAAATCTCGCAATTCACCTACTTTCAACAGGTAGGCGGGTTGGAATGTAACCCTGTACCGCTGGAGCTGACCTATGGGCTGGAACGCCTGGCGATGTTTATTCAGGGCGTGGATAATGTCTATGATCTGGACTGGGACGGCGTACCAGCAGAACAGGGCGGCAAAAATTATGGTGATATTTTTCACCGCGCCGAGGTAGAATTTTCTACCTGGAATTTTGAGAAAGCTGATACACAAAACCTGTTTCAGCATTTTAAGGATTGCGAGGCAGAATGCACAAAGCTTTTGCAAGCTGGGCTTGCTTTGCCCGCCTATGATCAATGTATGAAGGCCAGCCATTTATTTAACTTGCTGGACGCCAGAGGGGTGATTTCTGTATCCGAAAGACAGGCCTATATCGGCCGGGTTCGCACCCTTGCAAAAGGGTGTTGTGAGACATGGGTAAGCCCGCCTGAGAAGTCCCAGCCGGAGAAAGTATAGAAGATGGCCGTTTTATTTGTTGAAATCGGTTGTGAGGAAATTCCGGCACGGCTGCAGAAAAAAGCGATTGCAGATTTGCAAAAAGGGCTAACAGACCAGCTTTGCGCGCTTGGGTTTTCCCCGGATGGCGGACGCTGTGCGATAAGCCCGCGCCATATGGCGGTAGAGATAACCGGCCTTGCAGACAGATTGGATGATATGGTGGTCGAACGCCGCGGCCCCCGCAGTGATGCCCCGGACAAAGCTATTGACGGCTTTTGTCAGTCGGTGGGACTGGCGCGGGAACAGCTCGTAGAAGAAGCCACTGAAAAAGGCAGCTTTCTATTCGCCAGAACCACCAAAACAGGGGCGGTGTTGCGTGATTGCTTGCCAGAGCTGATGCAGAATGTGCTAGCAGAATTCCCCTGGCCAAAAAGCCAGAGATGGGCCACCAGCCGGATGAGCTGGGTTCGGCCATTGCGACGGGTAAATCTGCTGGTTGATGGCGTGGCTATCAAGGGCCAGCTTGACCTTGGCGGGGATATGATGATGGATTTTGGTCAGCATGCCCAAACCCATCCCTTTCATGCACCAGATATGATTAGCCTGTCTGATTTTGATAGCTATGTGCGGGATATGAAAGCTGGCTATGTGCTGGTTGACCATATCGCGCGTACATCCGAGATTAAAGACCAGCTTGCTGCCTGTGCCGCCGAAAAAGGGCTGAAGCCGGTTCGCGATGATGGGTTATTGGCAGAAACCGCCGGTCTGGTGGAATGGCCAAATGTTATACTCGGACAGATAGATGCAGATTTCATGGCATTGCCTGCTGAAATTCTGGTGACCTCCATGCGGGTGCATCAAAAATTCTTTGCGCTGAGTGCTACTGGCGAGGCCGAGAAACTAGCCCCCTATTTTATGACTGTCGCCAACCGCAAGTCCGATGCAAAGACCGATCAGCTGATCGCCAATGGCAATGAGCGGGTGCTGCGGGCCAGGCTTTCAGATGCCCGTTTTTTCTGGGATCAGGATAGATCTAAACCATTATCTGAGATGGCGTCCGGACTGGAAAAAATCACCTTTTATGAAGGGCTGGGCAGTGTTGGGGATAAAGCTACGCGTATGGCCGCACTCGCCCCTATAGTGGCTAGCCACATTAGCGGGGCCGATAGCCAGCAGGCCAGAAGTGCCGCGCAGTTGGCTAAGGCTGATTTAGTTTCGGATATGGTTGGTGAGTTTCCGGAATTACAGGGTATCATGGGCGGCTATTATGCCACACATAGCGGTGAGAGTGAGGCAGTAGCAAGCGCCATTGCCGAGCATTATCGCCCGCAAGGCCCGGCAGATAGCTTGCCACAAACACCTGTGGGGCTAGCGGTCTCTCTAGCGGACAAAATCGATACTTTAACCGGATTTTTTGGCATTAATCAAAAGCCAACCGGATCACGCGATCCATTTGCTTTGCGCCGGGCGGCTCTTGGTGTGCTGCGGATGATTGATGAGGGCGATATCAGCCTTAGCCTGGATGATATGCTGTCCGAAGGCGCTCGCCAACATGGCTTTGATCAGCGCGATAGTGAACTTGGCAGCTTTATTCTGGAGCGGCTGCGCGTCAGCTTGCGCGACCGGGGTTATGCCTATGATGTGATCAATTCTGTGCTGGCAACTGTTCCTGCTGGCAGTTGCGGGGATATCCGCTTATTATGCCGGCTAACCACGGCGCTTGACGGGTTTTTACAAACACCTGATGGACAGGGCCTGCGCGCTGGATGGCGCCGGGTCGCCTCACTGCTAGAGGCAGAGGAAAAGAAAGCGCCTATTTCGGCTACATTAGATTCCACGCTTCTATCGACAGAGGCAGAACGCGCGCTATATGAAGCGGTAACAGAATTGCCAGAATTATCGGTAACCAGCCTGAAAGGTATTGAGGACGCGATGCATGCGCTAGCTGGCCTTGCCCAGCCTATCAACCATTTCTTTGACAATGTAGTGGTGAATAGTGACGATGAGGCTATCCGCCAAAACCGATTGGCCCTGTTAGCCAAAACGCGCGTTGCGATGCGTGAAATTGCAGATTTTAACCAGCTGGAGGGGGCATAAATCAAGCTGGTAATTTTCACAACATAAGGTAGGCAAATTAACGAGGAGCGAGATAACACCATGTCAAAATGGGTTTATTCATTTGGTGCTGATAATTGTGACGGCGATGCAAGCCTGCGTAACCTGCTAGGTGGTAAAGGGGCTAATCTGGCAGAGATGTCCTCAATCGGGTTGCCTGTACCCCCCGGATTTACCATCACCACCGAAGTATGTACCTATTATTATGATCATGGAAACAGCTATCCAGAAGCGCTACGTGGACAGGTTGAGACAGCCTTAAAGGCGGTAGAGGCGGAAACTGGTCGCCTGTTTGGTCATGCCGAAAACCCGCTTTTGGTATCGGTGCGTTCCGGGGCGCGGGCATCCATGCCTGGCATGATGGATACCGTTCTTAATCTGGGTCTGAATGATGAAACCGCCGCAGGTATGGCGGCGGCTACTGGCGATGGGCGCTTTGTCTATGACAGCTATCGCCGCTTTATCCAGATGTATGGCGATGTAGTGATGGATGTCGATCATGGCCTGTTTGAAGATGCGCTGGATGATCTGAAAATGGCCGAAGGGGCGTTTCAGGACACTGATTTAAATGCTGATGCCCTACAAAGGCTGGTGGAGAGCTATAAACAGCTGGTCTTGGAAGAAGCAGGAGAGCCGTTCCCGCAAGATCCGATGACCCAGCTTTGGGGCGCGGTTGGGGCGGTCTTTGCCAGCTGGATGAATAACCGGGCGATTACCTATCGCAAGCTAAATGATATTCCGGCTGCCTGGGGTACTGCGGTCAATATCCAGGCGATGGTGTTTGGCAATATGGGGGATGATTGCGCGACTGGCGTTGCCTTTACGCGAAATCCCTCAACCGGCGAAAATCTGTTTTATGGCGAGTATCTGATTAATGCCCAGGGTGAGGATGTGGTTGCCGGAATTCGCACGCCGCTACCCCTGACCACCGAGGCACGCCTGGAAGGTGGGGTGGAAGGAAAATCTCTGCAAGAAGAAATGCCGGATGTATTTGCCCAGCTGGATGCGGTTCGTCTTCGCCTTGAAAAACATTATGGCGATATGCAGGATCTAGAATTCACTGTAGAGCGGAACAAGCTGTATATGCTGCAAACTAGAAGCGGCAAGCGGACCGCCGAAGCGGCTCTGACTATCGCGGTGGATATGGCAGCAGAGGGGCTGATAACAAAAGAACAGGCGATAGGGCGCATTGATCCCGCCTCTCTGGATCAGCTGCTTCACCCCACCCTTGATCCGGACGCTGAACGGCTGTGCCTGGCACGCGGTCTGCCAGCCTCTCCTGGGGCGGCATCTGGAAAAATCGCCCTGACCGCAGACCAGGCTGAATCGCGTGCTGCAAATGGCGAGCAGGTGATATTGGTGCGGGTGGAAACCAGCCCGGAAGATATCCATGGTATGCATGCCGCAGCCGGTATCCTGACGGCCAGAGGCGGGATGACCAGCCATGCGGCGGTGGTTGCACGCGGCATGGGCCGGGCCTGTGTTTCCGGGGCAGGCGATGTACGTATTGATATGCAATCTGGCATTGTTCATATTGGCACAACCCAGCTAAAAGATGGCGATATGATCACGATTGATGGCAGTGTCGGCGAAATTTATGCCGGCGAGATTGCCAAAGTCCAGCCACAGCTTTCTGGCAGTTTTGAAACCGTCATGGGCTGGGCGGATAGTGTGCGCCGGATGCGGGTTCGGGCTAATGCTGAAACCCCTGCAGATGCGCGCACCGCTCGTGATTTTGGGGCCGAGGGTATCGGGCTATGCCGCACCGAACATATGTTCTTTGACGAAGATCGTATTGTGCCGATGCGCCAGATGATCATGGCCGTAGAAGAAGCAGGGCGCAAGCAAGCGCTGGATACGCTGTTGCCAATGCAAAAACAGGATTTTGCCGAGCTTTTCACTATCATGGCTGGCTTGCCCGTAACCATTCGTTTGCTGGACCCGCCTTTGCATGAATTCCTGCCACATAGCGATACAGAGCTGGCAGAGGTAGCCAATGCTATTGGGGTATCGGTGGATTTGGCCCGGCAACGCGCTTTGCGCCTGAAAGAATCCAATCCGATGCTGGGGCATCGCGGGTGCCGGTTGGCGATTACCTATCCTGAAATCTGCGCGATGCAGGCGCGGGCTATTTTCGAAGCTGCGGTAGAGGTTGCCTCATCTGGTCCCGCCCCTATTCCGGAAATTATGGTCCCGCTGGCCGGAACCGCTAAAGAGATCGAAATTTGCCGACAGATTATTGATGATGTTGCTGCTGAGGTGTTTAGCGAAAGCGGCCAGAAGATAGAATATCTGGTCGGCACAATGGTGGAATTGCCACGTGCCGCGCTTTGTGCTGATCAGTTGGGCCAGACAGCCGAGTTCTTCTCTTTTGGAACCAATGATCTTACCCAAACCGCGCTGGGCATCAGCCGCGATGATGCATCTAACTTCATGCATGCCTATGAAGAGCAGGGAATTTATCATACAGACCCGTTCGTATCTATTGATATAGAAGGGGTTGGCCAGCTGGTAAAAATAGGCGCAGATAAAGGGCGTGAAACCCGCCCGGATATCAAGCTTGGTATCTGCGGTGAGCATGGGGGCGATCCAAAATCCATTGATTTCTGTGAAACGGTGGGGCTGGATTATGTATCCTGCTCGCCCTTCCGTGTGCCTATCGCCCGCCTGGCCGCCGCCCAGGCCGCGCTGAAATCAAACGAATAGGTCTAAATCGGCTAGCGTATTGCCTTGTGCAGGTGACGCCTTTTTAAACAAGCCCCAGCTGAAACGAACAGCTGGGGCCTGTCTTTAGGTGTGTTTGTGGAAGCAGGTCTGCTTTTAAGCCCGCTTTTTCTTTTTCAAATCGACCAGATTGTCAGCCTGGTTAATCTCAATCTTGCGCGGTTTCATCGCTTCGGGAATTTCGCGCACCAGATTAATATGCAGCAACCCGTCTTTTAGTTCAGCAGAGGTGATTTGAATAAAATCTGCCAACTGAAAGCGCCTCTCAAACTGGCGGCTGGCAATGCCGCGATACAGATATTCACGGCCCTCCGCCTCTGGGGCGTCTGCGGTTTGACCGGCGATAATCAGCATCTGCTCATGCAGGGTGATATCCAGCTCGGCTTCTGCAAAGCCAGCCACCGCCATAGTGATGCGGTAATTAGTCTCGCCCTCTTTTTCGATATTATAGGGTGGCCAATTTGGCTGTTGTGACTGGCTGCTCTCGGCCAGGCTGTCAAACAGATTAGCCATGCGATCCAGTCCGATAGCACTGCGGTAAAAGGGGGTTAGATCAAATTGTGTCATGCACTTTCTCCTTTGTCTCAAAGCAAGAGTGTGTTGATGTGTCCCTTCCAGTTTTAGGCAAGGAACACCAGCTATGTGTGTAGGGTGGAAGGGGGTAAAACAGGTGTTAAGATGCCGAAGCCATCTGCTGTTTTTACCAGCCAGACTACCCTCTCACCTATCTTACGTGGGAAGGGTATGGATTTTTTTCAAGAGGGGAGTAAGCCCCCCCTCCTTAAAAAATGCAGATCTGAAAATTGGACAATAAAAAAGGCAAGCTAACTCGCCTGCCTTAATCTGTGTGTGGCAAGGAAACGCCCCTGGCCAGCACGCTTATATGTAGCTGTCTTACTTTGTGCCCAGACCGCCGAAACGCTTGTTAAAGCGGGCTACCTGACCTTCTGATGCCAGAACGCGCTGCTGACCTGTCCAGGCCGGGTGGTTCAGCGTATCTACGTTCAAGCGCAGCACATCGCCTTCCTTGCCCCATGTAGAGCGTGTTTTGCGCTCAGAGCCATCGGTCATCACAAGGGTGATTTCATGGTAATCTGGATGGATATCTTTTTTCATGCTGCTACTCCTGACAGCCTATGCTGTCCTGTCTTGAAAACTTCCCGCCATCCTATACCCTTTTTGGGTTGCGGCGTGTAAAATGGTATCAATTACGAACGCCAGTCTATACCCTTAAAGCTGGCTTTATGCAAGTTTTTATTTGTTTTAGGCCATCCTTGTGCTGCGGTGCTTTACACCTTGGTGGATTGCGTTAAAAAGAGGCGACGAATTAATCGCCAGAAATCAAGCTTAACATATGCAAAAACCCAGCAAAGATACAAGCAAAGATACAAGCAGAGATACCGGCAGAGATACCGGTGCATCGGCGCCGCCTGCTAAGTTATCAGAGCTGTCTGCCTTTTGGCCATTTATCCGACCCTATCGTGGCCGAATAGCGATAGCGGCGGTGATTCTGGTCAGTGTTTCCTTTATTTTGCTCTCGCTTGGGCGCGGGTTGGCATGGTTGGTAGATAAAGGGCTGGGTAGCGGCGATCCGGTGATGCTGGACAGGGCAGTCATTGTCGCGCTATCGCTGGCGTTATTTGTCGGGGTTGGTTCGTATTTACGTATTTTATTGGTTAATCAGGTTGCGGAACGGGTAATGGCGGATATTCGCCGTGCTATCTATGACCATGTGTTATATTTGCCGACCAGCTGGTTC
>JBMHCK010000128.1:0-2847 GCA_049889955.1 Puniceispirillaceae bacterium (SeqCode) | reverse complement strand
ACCCGCAATGCCGCATCAAGATTGGATAGCGGCTCATCAAACAAAAATACCTTTGGGTCACGGACAATCGCCCGTCCAATTGCCACCCGTTGGCGTTGCCCCCCAGACAAATGTTTAGGCAACCGATCTAGATAATCTATTATCTGCAAGGTTTTTGCAGCTTCACGAACCAGCCTGTCTATCTCTAGCTTTGGGGTACCTGCCTGTTTCAAGCCAAAAGCCATATTTTCAAAAACAGTCATATGCGGATAGAGCGCATAGGACTGAAACACCATCGCTACGCCACGCTCTGCTGGCACCACATCATTGACGATATCCCTGCCAATTTTCAGCACCCCTTCGCTGATATCTTCTAGCCCCGCTATCATCCGCAACAAAGTAGATTTACCACATCCAGACGGCCCCACAAAGACAATGAATTCACCACTATCGATAGATAAATTTATATCATGGATGACCTTTTGTTTACTAAAGGATTTTTGAATATCGGTTAGCTGTAAATCAGTCATAATAATTTGTGTTCTTTGTTATTACTCGCAATAGGTTGAGGCTAACTTATCCACACAGAAAATCAACTATTCAAGATAGCTTTTCAGCTGCTCTGTCATCGTCTTATCAAAATATAAACCAAGCTTGGTACGACGCACTAGGATATCATCTGCTGTACGCGCCCATTCCTGATCAACCAGATAGTCAATTTCCGCAGAATACAGATCAAAGCCAAAATTCTGGCCAAGATCGGCTGGCATTTCATGCGAACCTAGAATCTCATAAATCCGGGTGCCATAGGCTGCTGCCATACGGGTCAGCATCTTTTTTGGATGCTGCGGAAATTCATTGTATATCCGGGTTACAAACTGGCCAAAGTCAGCCTCGGGAATGGCCCCGCCCGGCAAGGGCTTAACAGGGTTAGATACCGCCTGCGCTATCGGTAAGACTGATGCAACCATATCAGCTACTTTGATAGACAATTTCCTGTAGGTTGTTAGCTTGCCACCAAAAATATTCAGCCAGCTTTGCGGGGTATCTGCTTGCCATTCTAGCACATAATCGCGGGTAACAGATTGCGCCTCATCCCGGCCATCATTTACCAGTGGACGAACGCCAGAAAAACTGGCCACAATATCAGCCTTGCCAATGGGACGCGAAAGGTATCGGCCAAGCTCCGAGCAGATATATTCTATTTCTTCTTCACTTATCTGCGGACTATCCGGGGCGTTGTTATGGTCAATATCTGTTGTACCTATAAGCGTAAAATCTTCCAGATAAGGAAGGGCAAATAATATTCGGCCATCAGAATTCTGAAAAATATAGGCTTTATCATGTTCATAAAGCCTTTTGGTTATCACATGCGATCCTCGCACAAGCCGGATGCGCGCTTTATTTTTTGAACCAACCTGTCGCGCAATAACCTGATCAACCCATGGGCCACCAGCATTGATAACGATTTTTGCGGCAATTGGACCGTTTGAGCTATGCGCCAGCCAGCCATTTGCCTGTCTGTCCAGTCGCTGGATTTCACAATCACGACGAATTTCTGCGCCCTGCTCGGCAGCGGCCAACGCCGTTAAAATTGTCAGCCGACTATCATCAACAAAACAGTCAGAATATTCAAAGCCGGCGGAAAATGACGATTTTAGGGGCTTGCCTGCGGCAGAATTTTTCAAATCAACAAAAGCAGATTTCTGTAACCTTCTTTGCCTGCCCAAATGAACCCCGCCTAGATTATCATAGAGAAACAGGCCTAGCCTTAGTAGCCATTTTGGGCGCATACCAGCTAAATGCGGTAACACAAACCGTAACGGGCGGATTAAATGGGGCGCCATCTGCATCAGCACCTCACGTTCTTTTAGAGATTCGCGAACCAATCTAAATTCGTATTGTTCAAGATATCGCAAGCCGCCATGAATAAGTTTTGTTGACCAGGAGGACGTACCAGAGGCCAAATCCTGCTTTTCCGCCAGACAGACCTTATATCCTCTGGCAGATAGCTCTTTTGCGATACCGCAGCCGTTGATACCACCACCGATTACTAGAATGTCAAAATCATTTTTTTTCATATTTCAAACATTTAATTTAACGCATAGGTTAGGTTTCACATAAAGCTATTATACATTAATACAGCTTTGCTTTTAGCCATATTCCACCACCTGCATCCCTGTTCGCTATATGCGTAATTTTTGCGGTAAAAGGCAAGATTATCTGTTTTTAATGAAAAAATTGATCAATTCCCAACCCTTTTTCTCTCTTGTTTAACTTCGATGGATTTTTCGACAGGTCGCTTGCTTAATCGGTATATATTTGATTGTATCTAGAATTTTAAAAGTCATTCATGTTTCGGGTAGGGTTATGACAAAAGATACACAAGCGATTCTGGCAATTGATCAGGGCACGACAAGCACGCGAGCGATATTATTTTCATTAGAAGCTAAGGTTCTGGCCGCAAGCCAGCAGGAGTTTGAACAGATTTTCCCTGCGGATGGACACGTAGAACATCGCCCTAGCGACATCTGGAAAACGGTTATGCAAGTTGGCCGCGAAATGGTATCAAAAGCTGAGGCTCTGGGTTGCAAAATCACCGCCATCGGCATTACTAATCAGCGCGAAACAACTTTGGTCTGGGACAGGCGATCAGGTGAGCTTATCTATAATGCTATCGTATGGCAGGACAGGCGAACAGCAAAACAGTGCAAAACGCTACAAGGAGATGGCTGTCTGGATAGTGTGCGGCATAAATCTGGTTTGCTGCTTGATCCCTATTTTAGTGCAACTAAAATTGCCTGGATACTGGATAATGTCGAGGGCGCGCGCCAACGTGCAGAAAAGGGCGAGCTGTGTTTTGGCACA
>JBMHCK010000127.1:0-4041 GCA_049889955.1 Puniceispirillaceae bacterium (SeqCode) | reverse complement strand
CAGTTTAGTTGCTGGCACGATTTTGATTTCAGCTGGCAGACACCCATAACGGAGGGATGGCCGAGCGGTTTAAGGCGCACGCCTGGAAAGCGTGTTGGGGTGAAAGCCCCTCCGGGGTTCGAATCCCCGTCCCTCCGCCATTTCTTTTTAGATGTTTGAAGCTGTGCCTTGATTACAGACAGACGCTGTTTTTCTAATGATCCATCTAATGATCCTTTTGCGCTGTGACGCTCACCGCGTTCATTGCAGGCCATCATTGCGACCATAAGTCGGCACTGGACTCAAATTATTAAACGCCATAACAAATTAATTGATAACAAAACGCTAAGGATGAAATTTGAACAAGCTTTTACTTTGAAACAGCTTGGATATAATTCTGTTTGTTTTGGAGTTTGAGGCCCTAAAAAGTGTTATCACCATTAGAATTGGGAAAACCACTATATGGATGATGAAAAACTATGAGTAAGAAGAATAAGACTGTTCAGACAGGTGTTGATCCTAGTAGATTTTCCACTGCAGAAGGCATCGAACATTGGGAATCTCTATTTGATTGTGGGGTAATAAGTATAGGGGAGTATCAAAAAAAGATTAGGGGAAATATTGTTCCTGGCTATGAGGAATATGAAAACGAGTTTCGACCAAAAAACCTGGGTGAGATATTTCAATATTTGCCGGTAGAACGTGACAGAGATTTTAATGACGTGCGAGGCGCGTTGGATAATCTGGATAACGAATATTCCTGGAGGTCGATTTTTTTGTAGCACGTCGATTAAAAAAATGGCAATGGCGATTTTATTATTGGTGCTGTTATCACATGATAAACATGAATCTGCCTGCTATTGCTCTTGCCGCAATTTCTGGCGCTTATTTAGCAAGGCTTCTGTCCTGACATTTGCTATCGAAAATAGTAATGGAGCCGAAAATGCCGAGAAGGGGAGCAGTTTCAAGTCTTGGTAAAAAAGTAGATAAATTTAATAGGGAAATTGAGAAAGTTCAGGATTTTATCAAGACGATTGAGAATTGTCGCACGATAACAGACATGCATAAACACTGGTGCTATCAACAGGGTATAATTCGTATATATCGTGCCTTTGAAGTCTTGATGCTGGATTGTCTGGTGGCACTGCTAAACAAGGATGCCAGTCGATTTGTTGTGATGGGCGGCGAGTATTTTAATTTTCGTAACTATGATGGGCTTATTAAGGAATGCAAACGTTTTCTGCTTGATGGGAACCCATTTATTTTTGCTCTCAAAGGACATAAAGCGGCAATTGAAAAAATGACGGCACTTCGCAATTTTTCTGCCCATGACAGTCACAAGGCAGAAGCACAAATGAAAAGGGTGCTGAAAATGGACAGACCCGGAGACCCCGGAAAATGGCTGCGTAGTGACAAAAACAACCGGGGAAAACGACTGCGAGACCTAATCAAAGAGTTTGAAAAACTTGCTAAGGAAATCCGTTCAATCGCAAGGTAATTGACTATGCCCAAAGATACGAAAAATCGCTGATGCCGGTAATGTTTCAGGCGTCGCAGTGATTTTACCTCCTTTACACCAGTTTTGCACGCCTTATGCAGGCAGCTTGGGGAAATAATCCTCTAGCGTGCCTTCACGATAGACATCTGCTGTACAGCAATGCAGCCCGCCGCCAAAGGCATAGGCATCCCGCAACTCTACCTCTATCACATTCATGCCCAGCTTATCCATCTGCTCTGCCTGATACACCTCGGACTTTTCCACACATACGGTTTTCGGGTCCAGAACCAGCACATTCATACTCAGCCAGACAGAAGAATAGCACAAGGCTGGCGGGGTGTTATGCGCAGGCTGCGCGGCATCTACAATTTCCCATCCATTGTCATGGAACATTTTTCGCTGTTCATCTGGCAGGCGGCGTTGCGGGTTATTTAAAATCAGCCCGGGGCGCAACGGGGTAAAGGTGGCGTCAATGTGAATAGGGTAGGGGTCGCCTGGAAAATTCACCGCATGTACCCGGTGATCTGGAAAATGGCGGCGTATCCATTCAATCCCTTTCAAATTGGTTGTAAAACCATGCTGAACCACCAAATCCTTGCCAAAGCGCAACACATCAGCAGCATCAAAAAGCGGCTCTTCCTCGGTAGTGACAAAATGTTTTTGTGCTGTCCATTCCAGACGCTTTTGAACACCGATTTTTTCCGATAAATAATCATCATGGTAATCTGCATCGGTCAGCCGCGGCTTTGGGGCGGCTTCATGACGGAAATTCGGATCCTCTTCCCAATAGCGCTGCATCAGGGGCCGATAACACAGATATTCAAACCAGCGGCACCGATAGGACATGGTTGCCTCGAGGATTTCACTGCCTACGGTCAACAGCACATCGCGCGGCGGCATACAGCCAAACTGGCTTTCGGTATGAAAATCAGGGGTGGTAACGCTTTGAGAAAAATCCAGCGGTGTTGGCCGGTCTACGGTGATCCCGCGCGCCTCTAGCATGGCCGCGAAATTATCCAGCAGCTCATTTGCGCGCTCAATCGTCTCTTGCGGGCGGCGGCCCCATTGGCCGCGCATATCGCTATCTTCTGGCACTTTTGCTTCAAGAGCTGGCTCTTCTGGCGGGATATGACAATCATCGGCTCTGCCAACAATTACATGTTTCAAAGGGTCCCATTCGTTCCAGCTATTTACGATTGTTGCCATCAATATTCTCCCACAAAATGCTGCGATCTTGTTGCCCTAATTTAGATAAGTATGCAAGCCTTTCATGCCTTTTTAAAGGCCGATAAAGACCGGTTAGACCAAAAGAGCGGCCGATTATTTTTGCAGCAGCGAGGCCAGATGTGCAGATCGCGGTTCAAGATGGGCCTGTTGCATCATATGCCAGCCCAAAACAAGGTTGGAGGACCAAACTGGACAGCCGCACCGCGCCTCTATTTCGGCGATTACATCCAGCGTTTGCAGATTTGTACAGGACAGGAAAATAGCCTCGCACCCGCCGCGCTGAAACAGCTGTGTTGCGGCATCAATAAGGGATTCGGCGGAAATATGCGCGACTTTGGTCTCGTTGGCTTCGTTAAAGCTGCCAAATTGCGAGGTTTCAATGCCAGCATCTGCCAATCGATATCGCAGGCGTGCTGAAACCTCCTCTACATAGGGGGATAGCAGGGCCAGGCGCTGTATCCTGAATTTAGTGCAGGCCGCGATAAGTGCGGTGAGTGGTTCGGTTACCTGGGATGTGCGGCATCCGGCCCCTATCAGGCTAGCGATTTTTTCCGCGCCAAGAACCGCGGTACCAGATGTGCATCCATAGCCAACCGCATCAAAGACTATCTCCGGCGGCAGCAGCTGCGCACTATGGGTCAGGCTGCTGCCCATTTTAGCCAGGCTATCGGTGCTCACCTCTGCCCCACTTGGTACGCGGCTGGTGTAAAGGGCTACTCCCTGTTCTGGCAGCAGGCGGCGCAGATCATATTCCAGCGTCTCATCTGATTGCAACACAATCAGCCCCAAACGTGCCTTGTGGCCTATGGGCGGGCCAAGCTTATAGGCGAAATTGGCCATCCTACACCGTCCATAGCTGTTGCGGGGCAGGCGGGGAGAGCTGGCGCAACCCCTTAGCGGTGACTACAAAATCATCTTCATGTACCAGAACAGACCCATCTGGCATGGTCAGGCCCGGCTCCAGGGTAATCACCATACCCGCGCATAGCTCGGTCCTGTCATCTGGAATAAAAGAGGGCCATTCGGTTAGCTGCATCCCCAGCCCATGCCCTAATCGGCCCGCCGCGCCGCCGCCCTTGCCGCCGGTTAGCACCTTGTCCATTGTATGATAAATATCGGCTGCTGTATTGCCCGGGCGTGCAGCCTCTTGCCCGGCTTTTGTCGCGGTCAGCAATTTATCCCATGCGGAGACGAGTTCAGGGGCCGGTTTGCCAACAACATAATTTCGGTCATAGTCACAAAAATACCCATCATAGACCAGTCCGGTATCCAGCATCATCACATCGCCTGATAACAGGGGGGTATCGCTGGCAGGCGAGATAACATCATCATATCCC
>JBMHCK010000126.1:0-3315 GCA_049889955.1 Puniceispirillaceae bacterium (SeqCode) | reverse complement strand
GAGGCCCATTACACCGCCCTTGATGAAGTATCGGTGCGTGTAGAGGGCAGCATCTGGCATGACACCACTCCCTATACTGTGAAATTGGAAGCCGCCAGACGGGCCGGGTATCAGACCGTATCCTTTGTTTTGGTGCGGGATGCCCATTACCGCGAACATATAGAGGACTGGGTAGCCGCCCTTTCTGCATCGTTCCAGAAAAAAGCGGCCCGGAACGGGCTGAATGATACGAAATTGGAGCTACGTGTTATAGGACGCAACGCGACCCTGGGCGCCCTTGAAAATCTGGCCGTTAACACAGGTGAAGTCGGGGTAATGGCTATATTTACCAGCCCCACACAGCAGCAGGCGAATGAGGCGGCGAAATTGCTGAACCCTGACTTATTGCATCTGCCGCTGACGCCGCATGAGCCAATGCCCACCTTTGCCTTTCCCTTTTCACCGCCAGAGATGGACAGGGGCGCCAGCTATGAATTTTGCCTGCATCATATTATGGCGATAGATGACCCCCTCTCTGTCTTTCAGCTGGATATTACAGAGAGTTAGACCGATGACAGCACTACGCCAAAAGGTCCGCAAAATCAGGTCCAAAAATGCTGGACCATTCTGGCTTACACTAGATATTTTCTGTTTTGATGAGGATAATTTTACCTATGTCCGCGACCGGCTGGCAACCGCCGCCATAGCGGTCTTATTCCAGACAGATGAAGCACAGATAAAGCGGTTTGATATCGCCGATTTACAGGTTATTAAATTCAGCCTGCCGCGCCCGCATATTCAAGGCACGCCAGAGGATACAGATATGCATGGGGCGGCCTATGCGGCGTTGCTGGAAGAGCTGGAGATAGTGTAATGACAGCCAAACTGGAATCCATAAAACTGCGCCATCTGTTGCGGGATATCTATATCACGCTCGGCATAGGTAGCACAGATGCAGATTTATTAGCCGATACGCTGGTTTGTGCGGATTTATGGGGACATTCCTCGCATGGCGTATTGCGAACCAGCTGGTATGGTGAACGGCTGAGGACCGGGGCGATGCGCGCCGATGCAAAGCTGGAAGTTATAACCGATACAGGGCCTCTTTTGGCCTTGGATGGTCAGGATGGGATTGGCCAGAAAATCACCTTTGAGGCAGTGCAGCTGGTTGCAGAGCGCGCCCGGCAATTTGGCATAGGCTGTGCCAGCATCCGCCGTTCGGGGCATTTCGGTACCGCCATGTATTTCACAAAGCTGTTGGCAGAACAGAATATGATAGGGTTTCTGGCAACCAATGCCAGCCCATCTATGGCGGCCTTTGGCGGGGCCGAGAAAATTATTGGAAATAATCCGCAAAGCTGGGCGGCCCCAACCATTCTGGCAGCGCCCTTTATTCTGGATATCGCCCATACCACCGTGGCGCGCGGTAAAATCTATCTGGCGAAAGACCAGCAAAAGCCCATTCCCGATAGCTGGGCAATAGCTGCAGATGGCACACCGACAACAGACCCGGCCACTGCCATTTTGGGCACCTTGCTGCCGATGGCCGGGCATAAGGGGTTTGGCCTGTCCGCCATGATGGATATTTTGTCTGGCATGTTATCTGGCGGGGCGCATGGCGCGGCGGTTAATGGGCCGTATATTGCCGATAAAACAAGCGGGGCCTGTCACTTTTTGTTTGCTATTGATATCGCCAAATTGCGAGATGTTAAGGCCTTTAAACGCGACCTTGGCGATACTATCCAAAGCTGGAAAAACAGCCAAAAGGCCGAAGGCGTAGCCAAAATTTACTATCCGGGTGAATTGGAATATTTACACCGCAAATCAGCCGAGGCACAAGGCGTGAAACTTGCCGATGACACGCTGTCAAACCTGCTGACATTCGCCAAAACATGCGGGCTGACGATAACCGCCGAGGCATTACAGGCCAACTGACACGGATAGAGCCAAGTTTGGCACAAAAGGTTAATGGCGATAATCTGGCTGGCAGTTAAGAACAGCAGACGCGCAAGGCCAGACCTATGACATATTTACGCTCCCCACCTTCGGCTATAGTTAGAAACGTTTTTATTTACGAAACCTTAACTTTAGCAGGCGATTTAGATACGCGGCCTGCCTATCTTTTTTAACACAAATCTTGACTAGTCATTTAAAAGACTAATCGGAGCATTCATGTACCCACAACAAGTTAACCTTATAAAGGCTATCATTGCGGATATGGACGCAGAAAAAAGACCGATTTATCATGAATTGGCAGCCGTCATTGCAAATCAAATTAAATCAAATAAGATTAAAAGAGGGATAAAGCTCCCGCCAAATAGAGTTTTAGGCTGGGAGCTAGGTCTATCCCCTGTAACAGTACAGCGAGCTTACAGTGAGTTAGAACGTTATTCATTAATTGATGTTCGCGTGGGAGATGGCAGTTATGTTCTGGATTCAAACGTAAAAAACTATCATCAATTTCGAAATGCGCCCATTAAAAACATAGTCAACTCAGAGAACAATTTTAGTGAAAACGATACAGAAACCACTCATTCATTAATTGATTTATCCCGAAACCAATCTTTTTTACCGATAGATAATTCGAAGTGGAAAGGCCTAGCTGATTTATCTTCTATTGCGGAAAATACCTTATTCTCGTTGCTAAATTACAAAGGCGAGCAAGGTCTGTTAGAGCATCGTCATGCAGGTGCCAACTGGCTCAATAAACTGGGAGAGCCTATTTCCGCAGACAATATTTTTTTGCACCAATGGCGCCCAGCACGGGTTCCACATCACTCTAGGTGCTATGATAAAACTGCATCAATCTATTGCTATTGACGAATATAGTTATCCTGGCATTCTGGCATTAGCGAGAAGGATGCATATACGTCTTGTTCCGATTAACATGGATGATCATGGCTTATGCCCAAAAGATTTACAGCATAAATATGAAAAATATCGGTTTTCAGCTTTATTTGTAATGCCCAACCTGCAAAACCCGACAAGTATCGAAATCCCAGAATGGCGAAGAGATATAATCGCCGAGTTTTGCAAGCATCAAAACATTTTCATAATTGAAGATGAAACACAGGGTATCTTATGCGAGCCATGCAATCGGTCTTTTTTTTCCAGGCTCGCTGATCAAACTGTATTAATCGCAAGTGTAAGTAAATTCCTTTCCTCAGGTCTGCGCGTTGGCTATCTAGCCGTTCCCCCAAGCAAAATTGAGGCATAGCTTCAAACATCTGAAAAGAAATGGCGGAGGGGAAGGGATTCGAACCCCCGGAAGGAGTTTCCTCCTTCAACGATTTAGCAAACCGCCGCCTTCAGCCACTCGGCCACCCCTCCGCAATA
>JBMHCK010000125.1:0-4706 GCA_049889955.1 Puniceispirillaceae bacterium (SeqCode) | reverse complement strand
GGGCGTCATGAAACCCTGTTTCTGGGGGCGGATACGATGCGCCCTATTTTGCAACAGCTTTTCCCGGATGCCGAATTTATCTATCGCGAGCGGCTTTCGCGCCTGTCCTATGCTGGTCATAAAAAGGCTAGCCGCTTGCCGCGTCGCTCGGCTCTAGTGGCGTTTTCAGCTGCCGAGGTTTACCGGCTGGCAGAATTGGTACGCCGGCAACGGGGCGGCACGGCGGTGGTGATGGGTGCGCTGTCGCCGCGTACTCGTAACGCCCAGGTAGAGCTGTTTCAAAATGGCGATGTGGATTTTATGATCGCCACCGATGCTATCGGCATGGGGCTGAATATGGATATCGGCCATGTGGCGCTGGCAGATGATATTAAATTTGACGGGCGGTCTGTGCGCCATTTGACGCCGGCTGAGATTGCCCAGATCGCCGGACGGGCCGGTCGCCATACCACCGATGGGACATTTGGCACCACCGAAGGCTGCCGCGCCTTTGAGCAAGAGCTGATAGATGCGGTAGAAGGGCATCGCTTTGCCCCGGTGCGCGGCCTGTATTGGCGTAACCGCGCCTTGAATTTCAAGACTCTGGACGGGCTGCTAAACTCGCTGGAAGCTGCCCCGCCGCATCCGGTAATGATGAAAAAGGCAGATGGAGATGACCATTTAACGCTGGCGGCGCTAGCGGATTTGGAAGTGGTGCGCGCGCTGGCAGACAATCCCGGACGGCTGCGGCTGTTATGGGATGTGGTGCAAATACCGGATTTTCGGCAATCCATGACAGACAGCCATGTGGTGATGCTAACCCGCATCTTTATCGAATTGGCACGCGATGGACAGTTGAAAAAAGACTGGGTGGCTAGCCAGTTACAGCATCTGGACAGGCTGGATGGGGATATTGATACGCTGATGACGCGTATCGCCCATATCCGCACCTGGACCTATATTACCCATAAAACCGGCTGGACAGATAGCACAGAAGGCTGGCCAGAACTTGCCAGAGCGATAGAAGATAGGCTATCAGATGAATTACATACCCGCCTAACCCAAAGATTTGTCGATAGGCGGGCCGCACATTTGTCACGAAGATTAAAGGAATCGGCAACATTGTTGGCATCAGTAAGGTTGGACGGCAGCGTCCTTGTAGAAGGTGAGGAAGTCGGCAGCCTGCATGGGTTCAGCTTTGTTCCCTCACTCGCAGAAAGTGAAGAAAAGGCGGTTATTCTGGCCGCCGCCCGTAAAGGGTTGCCAGACGAAATTGAACGCCGGGTAGGGGCGCTTACGATTTCTGCTGACCCGGCTTTCAAGCTGGATGGGCGCGGGCAGATTTTCTGGCGCGAGGCGATTATTGCCAGGCTGGTTAAATCAGATAGCCTGTATGCACCGCGTGTCGAGGTTGGCGATAGTGACCTGCTCTCGCATGATCAAAAAGCCCGCATTCAGGACAGGTTAAACCAGTTTATTACCGACCATGTCGCTGAAGTATTGCAGCCGCTCGTATTGCTGACCAAGCCGGAAAAGCTGTTTGCCCCTGAGGCCACAGCCGACCAGGATAAGCCCGCAAAAATAGATAGCCCCGAGCTGACTTCACAAAATGCCGCGCAAGATATTGCGCAAGATACCACACAAGATATTGGCTCGATAAAACCAGCAACAGCCCTATCCGGTGCTGCAAAGGGCCTGTTATATCAGCTATATGAAGGGCTGGGGACGGTGCCGCGCCGATTGCTGGCGGACCAGATTAAAGAGTTGAGCGAGACAGACAAGCCGCTTTTGGCGCGTGCTGGCATCCGTATGGGTATTGAAAATCTTTTTCTGCCAGCGATGTTAAAGCCTGCACCTATTGCCTTTCGAATAATGCTCTATAGCTTGTATCACCAAAATTTTCCTGTTTGCGGGGCCCCGCCAGAGGGGCGCGTGTCCTTTAGCCTGGGCGAGGGTGATGGCGAGATGCCGGAAGATGGCTATTGGCTGGCGGCAGGCTATTGCCGCCTTGGTACCCGTATCATGCGGGTGGATATGATTGAGCGTGTTGCCGCGCTGGTTCGGGCGGCAGCCAGAGAAGGGCAGTTTGAGATTAGCGATGATATGTTATCGCTGGCTGGTGTCGGGCGCGAGGAGATGGGGCGCATCCTGTCTGATCTGGGATGTAAGCAAGTCTCAGAACGTGCATCGGAAGATCCGGAAAAACCAGCCATTGCCATTTTCGAGCGGCAAAAGCGCAAAAGCATGAAATCGCCGCGCCCGGATAAAGCGCGTAGCCATAAAGGCGGGGCTAAAGGGCCAAGACGCGCTGCCTCTACAGGCAAGGGAGCTGTACCCGCGCGGCGGGCTGGACAAAGCCGGCAAAATAATGAACGCGCCCCGGACCCTAATTCACCTTTTGCGGTATTGGCCGCGCTGAAAAAAGGTTAGCGGAAGCGATAAGGCAGCATGTGATGACCTCTTCTCCGGCTGATGGTGGCCTGCGTATTGATAAATGGCTATGGTATGCGCGGTTTTTTAAAACCAGAAGTGCGGCAACAAAGATGGTTGCATCAAACAAGCTTCGCCTGAATGGCGAGGTGATGGGCAAGCCGCATCGCCAGATCCATATCGGCCAGACCTTAACCTTTCCGCAAGCCAGCCAGATTAGAGTGATACAGATAGAGGCGCTTGGTACGCGCCGTGGCCCGGCCACAGAAGCGGCCACCCTTTATACTGATCTGGCCCCGCCAGAGGTGAATAAAAGCAAAGAAAAAGCAGCTGTCACCGCTGAGTTTGAACGCCGCAATCCAGGGGCAGGCCGGCCAACTAAAAAAGACAGGCGCATAACAACAAAACTGAAAGATACGCTTGGTTAGGGATGAAGGGTTAAATTCTCTACCCTCCTAAAGTTCAAATGGGCAAGATCACGTAAGCAAATTCCCATAGGCAAAACCATAAAAAAGCAAATAGGATATATGTAATGTTTAAAACTGTAGCTGAATGGCTGAAACAGGAAGGCAAAGCAACGCCGGAAACCAACAAAACAGACGAGCTGGCAGGTCTGGTTACCGCGCTAATGGTTGAAGCTGCAAAGGCAGATGGTCATTTAAGCGACGAGGAAGAAGGCTTAATCCTGGGGGCGATTATTCGGCAATTTGAATTGACTGAGGAAGACGCCAGGCAAATCATGGCAGATGCGGTTGATAAAAGCGAAGCGCGTGTCGAGCTACATAGCCTGTTGCGCCGTCTGCGCGAAAATTCTGATTATGAAGAACGTCTGGGCGTGATGGAAATGGTCTGGATGGTGGTATTGGCCGATGGCACGCTGGATCATATCGAAGCGCAGCTGATGCGACGCCTGGCAGGGTTGTTATTTGTGTCAGATGTTGATTCCGGTCTGGCGGCAAAGACAGCAAAATCAAATCTTGGGCTTGTCTGATAAGGTGAATTACAGTAAGGGATTGGCACAATCGCGTTTTTAGTTTTCGAGCATTAAGATGACCTATATCGTAAATGACAAATGTATCATGTGTAAATATACGGACTGTGTAGAAGTCTGTCCGGTTGATTGTTTTTATGAAGGTGAAAACATGCTGGTGATACATCCCGATGAATGTATTGATTGCGGGGTCTGCGAGCCAGAATGTCCGCCCGAGGCTATCTTGCCAGATTCCGAGCCTGGTGCGGAAGCCTGGCTTGAGCTAAACCAGCGCCTGTCTGAAACATGGCCAAATATAACCCAGCGACGGGATCCGCTTGCCAATGCAGATGCCATGCAGGATAAAACAGACAAGTTCAAAACCTATTTCACCGAAGCCCCTGGTGAAGGGAATTAACCCCCGCATCTATCCGGCAATTTGATGTTTTTCGGCTTTTATGGTATCATCAAAGCTGGAGATGGGCTTTGCGGCGCTTCGAAATTCGCACAACTGTTATTCATAGACAGATACTGAAATGCGGTGAAAAATCGGAACAAGTCAGTGGGGTGAACCCACGGCCTTGTGGAGAAAATATGGCAAAAAAACAAACCTTTACCTATCAGGACGGCGATTTCGTCGTCTATCCTACCCATGGTGTTGGCAAAATCAACGGCACGGAAAATCAGCAAATCGCTGGTACTGATGTTACGCTTCTCGTGATTCGCTTTGAACAGGACAGAATGACCTTACGGGTCCCTCTGGAAAAGGCTATGACGCTGGGCTTGCGTACCCTGTCATCACGCAAGCATATGGATGATGCTATTACCACGCTGAAATCAAAAGCGCGGGTAAAGCGCGCAATGTGGTCGCGCCGTGCACAGGAATATGAAGCGAAAATCAAATCAGGTGATCCAGTTAATATCGCCGAGGTTGTCCGTGATTTAAGAAAACGCGATCCCAATACCGAGCAGTCCTATTCAGAGCGTCAAATGTATCAGGCCGCACTGGAGCGGCTGGCGCGTGAATTTGCTGCAATTGAAGATATCGATCAGGATACCGCAGCGGATCGCCTGGAAGATTTGATGGACGCGGCCTAGAAAACACGGTCTAGAAAACATGACTGCCAAAAATAACGCGCCTTGTCACAGGCGCGTTTTTTTGATCATTCCACCATTTGAAATGCTGTGCTCTTGCCGGTCTTCTGTTTGATCTGGGCTGTCTGGCTCTCCGTATAGATGGTACGGAGAGATATTATGACGCAGGTTAATCAATCAGAGACACGCAATTCCGATAATCATTTTATCCGCAAGGTGATGAAAAAACCCT
>JBMHCK010000124.1:0-2969 GCA_049889955.1 Puniceispirillaceae bacterium (SeqCode) | reverse complement strand
GAAAATTTAGTGAATGGGGATATGCACCTGAAATTAGGGGGTGTAGAAATTTCTGACAAAGTCCAGCCTGATGCAGAGAAAAGAGCGGGAATACTTGGGTCACTTCACAAATCCCAAGGTGAACATCTCATTGATGATGATTTTGGTGCCAACTTAGAAAAGAGTATGGAAAAAGATGAAAAGGTAAGGACTGATGAACAAAATTCAGAAGGTTACTCGGGTATTTCTGCAGATAAATTATATAACGATATTGACGATGGCCAGTCAGCATTAAGCACAGAAAAAATTCTGGAGGAAAATGAACCTATACAGTCTGAAGAACAAAATGGAGAAAATTCGTCAATGTCTATTCCAGATGAAGTGGACGCCACAGATTCTGTTTCCGCTCTGCAAAATGCTACGGTTGCGCAACGGCCTGCTTTCATACCAGAGCCTAGTAAGGAAGTTGAGGGAGAGGACGAAATACCTGTATTAGAGGGCTTTGAACCAGTTGAAAGCGAAGATGAAATACCTGTATTGGAGGGCTTTGAACCAGTTGAAAGTGAAGATGAAATACCTGTACTGGAGGGCTTTGAACCAGTTGAAAGTGAAGATGAAATACCTGTATTGGAAGGTTTTGAACCAGTTGAAAGTGATGAAAAATGAATACACTGACTCAAAGCCTAGTCAGCGCAGCCAAGAAAGCTGCTGAGCCAGCTCGGGTAAATTTTTCTGGTCGGGTAAGTAGGTTTGATGGCCATTTAATTGAATGTGATGGATTTCCCGCAACTATAGGCACCTTATGTCTAATTGAAACTATAGAAGATGCCCAAATATTAGCTGAAGTAATCGGTTTTCAGAATAAAAATAACCTTTTGTGTGTTCATGAAACGGGGGCTCGTATAAGTGTTGGGGCCAAGGTGGCTGTATATGATGACGGCTACATGATTCCAGTTGGCAAAGGTCTTCTTGGTCGAGTGATTGACAGCCTTGGTCGAAGTCTCGACGGTCAAGCGATACCAAAATTGACAGATAACTGGCCAATTGATGGGGTAAAAATCAATCCTCTTGCTCGCAAGCCTATTGATACCCGCCTTGATGTGGGTGTGAGGGTAATAAATTCACTTTTGACCGTTGGTCAGGGTCAGCGGTTAGGAATTATTGCTGGCTCCGGGGTTGGTAAATCGGTGCTGCTAAGCATGATGACCCGTTTTACTGAAGCCGATGTTGTGGTCGTGGGTCTGATAGGCGAGCGTGGCCGCGAGGTAGGCGATTTTGTTAAAAATGTCTTCAGTGCCGAGACCAGAGAGCGCACCGTTGTCGTAGCCGAGCCAGCAGACAGATCACCCTTGCTGCGGATACGTGCGGCGAACCGGGCCACGGCCATTGCGGAATATTTCCGTGATAAGGGCAAGAATGTACTGCTGATTATGGATTCCCTGACACGGGTTGCCCATGCGCGGCGCGAGATCGGTCTGGCTCTTGGCGAACAACCTACTTCCAAAGGATATCCGCCATCTGTTGTCTCGCTAATACCTTCCTTGATTGAGCGTTCAGGAACCGGATTGGAAGGGCAGGGGTCTATCACCTCCTTTTATACCGTGTTGGCCGATGGCGATGATACGAATGACCCGGTTGTGGATACAGCGCGGGCGATTTTGGATGGGCATATCTTGTTATCGCGCCAGCAAACCCAGCTAGGGATTTATCCCGCGGTTGATGTGCCTGCCTCGGTCAGCCGCGTGATGAATGAAATCGCTAGCCCGCATCAGACAGACGCCGCTATCGTATTTCGCAAGCTCATCTCGCTTTATTTGGAAAACCGGGATTTGATCCTGATGGGCGGGTATGTAGCGGGTCAGGATCCGGATCTGGATTTGGCGGTGCAATTATGGCCGAGCCTGATTGACCATATCCGTCAAAATTATGACCAGAAAGCCAGTTTTGAGGAATCTGTAAAGGCCCTGCAAGGGCTGTTTGAAGGGATGGCATAATGTCTCCTGAACAAAGCAGCAAACGTGCCAGCATCTATGAAAAGCTAGCCCTGAAAGACAAGTTGGAAAGCAATAAACAGCGACAGTCTTTGTTACTGCTGACCGACGAGCTGGATAAAAACCGGCAAATCGAGACCCAGCTTACCAATCTGATAGAAGAAAATCTGAAAGAGGTGAATGCAAAATCCGGGATGGCCCTGCAATCTGCGTCCTGGTTTAGCACAAAGGTTCGCGACCAGCTGGAGATGGTGCAGAATAGATGCAAACATCTGGCGATTGAAATAGACGAAATGCGCAAGAATCTAGCCCATGCAGAACGGCGCCGGTCGCGCAAAACAGAAAAAGCAGAAGCCTTGTATAAACAAGCTCGTAAAGACAGGCAGGATGCACAAGATGCAGCCCTGTCAGAACGCGGTCGGCGCGCCCGCCCGCACTAGCGGCTATTTCCGCTCTCCTTGATATTCCCAGACAGATAATTGGCATCACTTTTGCATCTTATCGCGGTGGAGTAATGCGTCTTTAGCTATTTTTGCTTTCAGGCGCGCCCCAAAACCGCAAGGAAGTGTGAAGCGCCTTTATGTCAAAAATAATTTCTACAGCACCATCTGCAGCTGCTATTTCAGGGGATTTGGCCCCGGCAAAACTTGGCAGCGGGGCAGGCGAGGCATCTGGTGATGGCGGCCTGTTTGCGGGTATTTTTATGATGCTGAATACAGAAGCTGGCGCACAGACAGAGGCAGGCCAGCTGGGAATGGGCCCTGATTTTGGCCCTGATTTTGGAATGGGCGCGCAAGAGGATATGCCAGATGAGCGGGCAGCTGAAGAAACCGCAGCTCTGGTTGCGGCGATGATACAGCCTTCTGCAGATAAAAAAGGGGGCGGGGGTAATGCCGGCTCTGATACAGCTGGGCGACTGGCAGCGATAGCAGAAGATTTAAAAGCCGGACAAGAGGCCAGCAGGCAGCAAATTGCTGGCATTGGTGCAGGGGCAAAAAA
>JBMHCK010000123.1:0-6076 GCA_049889955.1 Puniceispirillaceae bacterium (SeqCode) | reverse complement strand
ACCGGCAAGGGCGAAATAATAGCTTGGAAAAATCTCTACCAGCGTCAGGTTTTTACTGCCTGCCGGGTGATTGGCAAAGGGCCAAATCTCGGCACTATCATAAAAATGATGTAACAGCCGCATACCAGCTAGCGATCCGGTTCCCACCCCTGCCGGACCCACACAGTTAAAGGTCGGGCTGGGGGATTTAACCGCCCGTGCCACCTGTTCTGTCTGGCGGCGGCGCGATGAAAACTTTGCCCCTCGCCTTCCAGAGGGGGCGTTATAATAGGCCCCAAATTCAGGATGATCCCAAATCGCCCCACCATAAAGATGCGGCTGATCGCTATTTATGTCTTCTATTAATTGCCACAGATCAGACGCATTTTTCGGACTATTTGGCGATTCTGGAAAATAGCCACAGGCGTTGCCATCCATATCATGGACAGGATAGGCAAAGGCAAAATCAATACCGGCCAGCACACGGCGGCTAGAGGTTAGCCCTGAGAGCCAGTCTGCAATGGCGCGGCGGCTCCAGCGTGTTGTGTCTGGCGGGGATACCCGCATTGGTGCTTTGCGGCCAGCCTCGGCAATAAACACCGCTAACCCTGCCTGATAGGGGCCGCGCGCACCAGACCAGTCAATACCCACAAAACAGTCAAAATTCCGCATCATCATCCAGCACTATCACCAGGCGGTTTCCGCCCTACCCGCAATCGTTCCCAATAGGCCAGCCGCTTTTTTATCTCGCGCTCAAACCCGCGTTCAACCGGCTGATAAAACGCGGTTCGCGCCAGAGCATCCGGAAAACAGTTCTGCCCCGAAAACCCCTCTTCAGTATCATGGTCATAGGCATAACCCTTGCCATAATCCAGATCCTTCATCAATTGGGTTGGCGCATTTAAAATATGTTTTGGAGGCATCAAATGGCCAGCATCTCTGGCAGTTCTCTGCGCCTGTTTCCAGGCCGTATAGGCGGCGTTCGATTTTGGGGCTGTTGCCAGAAAAATCACCAGCTCGGCAATGGCCAAATCCCCTTCAGGGCTGCCAAGCCGTTCATAGGATTGCCAGGCAGAGATAGCTTTTCCTACCGCTTCGGGTGCAGCCAGACCAATATCTTCTGAGGCAAAACGGGTCAGCCTGCGCAAAATGAAATGCGGGTCCTCGCCAGCCAGCATCATTCGGGCCAACCAATATAAGCCGGCATCACAATCCGAGGCACGCAAGGATTTATGCAAGGCAGAAATCAGATTGTAATGCTCATCCCCTGCCCGGTCATAATTCAGCGCCCGCTTGGATAAAAGCTGGCTTAAACTGGCCGCATCCATTGGCGGTGTATCTGCATCACTTAATTCCGCCAGCGTTTCCATCAGATTAATCAGATAGCGGCCATCCCCATCTGCCATTTGCACCAATGCAAGGCGCGCGCTCTCATCCAGGGGCAAGGAACGGCCCAAATGGGCCTGTGCGCGCACGATCAGCTGTGTCAGTGCCTGGTCATCAAGCGCATTAAGCACCAGTATCTGTACCCGTGACAGCAAGGCAGAATTTAGGGAAAAGGACGGGTTTTCTGTGGTTGCCCCTATCAGTCTTATCATCCCTTCTTCAATCGCTGGCAGCAAGGCATCTTGCTGCGCTTTATTAAAGCGGTGGATTTCATCTACAAATAACAAGGTTGTCAGACCAGCTTCAAAGGCTGGCCGGGCCTCAGCAAAGATACGCCGTAATTCTGCAACCCCGTCAAATACAGCAGAGATAGGACGAAAAGTCTGGCCAGCTTCCTCACCAATGATACGGGCAATGGTTGTTTTACCGGTGCCAGGTGGTCCCCAAAGGATGAGCGAGCCTGACGCGCCGAGGCGCGGGGCTAATTGCCGGGTAATATGTTCTTGCCCAACCACATCCTGCAAGCGCGACGGGCGCATCGCTTCAGCTAGCGGAGAGGTGGTAAAAAGAGAAGCTGTTGTCATTATGCCATCATGCCTGTTTTTGCCATGGCAACCAAGTGTCATTAAAGAGATTTGAACAGCTGGCTACTTAATGCAATTACGGACAAATAAAAAGGGCCTGCCGAAGCCTGCCCTTTTTAAAAAACATTTTGTACCTGAAACTGGGTTAGGCGGTTGCAGCTACGGCTTCGCCTTCTTCGCTGTCTCTTACAACAACTGGACCTGAATCCTGGCCACGTGCGTCTTCATCGCGGTCAACCAGCTCAATCACAGCCATTGGTGCGGCATCACCATAACGAAAGCCTGCTTTCATAATCCGTGTATAGCCGCCCTTACGCTCTGCATAGCGGGTACCCAGCACATCAAACAGCTTGGTTGTCATCGCGTTATCCCGCAACTGGGCATAGGCCAGACGACGCGCATGCAGATCGCCGCGCTTGCCAAGGGTAATCAGCTTTTCCACTACTGGACGAAGCTCTTTTGCTTTTGGCAGGGTTGTGACAATTTGCTCATGCTTGATAAGCGCCTGTGCCATATTGCGAAACAGCATATTTCTGTGCTGTGACGTTCTGTTCAGTTTTCTGCCAGCCGTACGATGCCGCATGTTAGTCTCCATTTACCCCGCAAAGGCGGTTCTTAATCCGTTATGGTTAAGGTTTATCTATTAAAAAGGCTCATCCAGGCGCTTAACCAGATCTTCGATATTCTCTGGTGGCCAGCTTTCGATATCCATACCCAGTTCCAGGTTCATAATCTTCAGAACTTCTTTAATCTCGTTCAAAGATTTACGCCCGAAATTCGGGGTACGCAACATTTCTGATTCTGTTTTCTGCACCAAATCGCCAATATAGACAATATTGTCGTTCTTCAGGCAGTTTGCAGACCGAACAGACAGCTCAAGCTCATCTACCTTACGCAGCAGATTTCTGTTGAACGGGAATGGGTCGACACCCTGCTCAGGAACTTCAATTGTTGGCTCATCGAAATTGATGAATGGCTGTAATTGATCCTGTAGGATACGCGCTGCGTAGGCCACCGCATCTTCAGGAGAGATAGACCCGTCTGTTTCAATGGTCAGCAGCAATTTATCATAATCTGTAATCTGGCCAACACGCTCGTTTTCAACCTTGTACGCTACCTGGCGAATAGGGCTGTAGATAGCATCCACTGGGATAAGGCCAATAGGCGCATCTTCTGAACGATTTTGCGAGGCTGGTACATAGCCTTTGCCTGAATCAACAGTCAGTTCCATAGACAATGAACCGCCCTTATCCAAATGGCACAGCACATGGTCAGGGTTCATAATCTCAACGCCAGCGGCTTCTGAAATCATGCCAGCGGTTACAACAGCCGGGCCTTCAGCCTGGAGGCGCAATTTCTTCTCGCCCTCAACAGACATTGCCACAGACACGCCTTTCACGTTCAGAACCAAATCGGTTACATCTTCGCGAACACCTGCAACAGAAGAAAACTCATGCACAACCCCTTGAATCTGGATTGCCTTAACAGCCGCCCCTTGAAGCGAGGACAGAAGAACGCGGCGAAGCGCATTCCCCAGCGTAGTCCCGAAACCACGCTCAAGTGGACCAAGTGAGACAACCGCCTGACGCTCGTTATACTCTGATGAAGTAACCGCGATCTTTTCAGGCTTCTGTAATTCTTGCCAATTTCGTTCAATCATCGACAAAGTTCCTTTTTGTCATTCATGTGCGGTAGCGGGCACTTGCCCTACCTACCTGTTTGGTTCTAACGCTGATAATGTAAAGCGATTAGACCCGGCGGCGCTTTCTTGGGCGGCAGCCATTATGCGGAATTGGGGTCACATCACGGATTGATGTAACGGTAAATCCAATTGCCTGTAGCGCACGAAGAGCTGACTCACGGCCAGAACCCGGACCCTGCACTTCAACGTCAACTGATTTAACGCCATGTTCAGCAGCTTTCTTGCCTGCATCTTCTGCAGCCATCTGTGCTGCGAAAGGCGTTGATTTACGCGACCCTTTGAACCCCATTGTCCCTGCTGATGACCAGGCGATTGTATTGCCCTGAACATCGGAAATGGTGATCATGGTATTGTTGAATGTAGAATTTACATGCGCGATACCATTGGTAATATTTTTACGCTCGCGGCGGCGCACTCGTGCTTGTGTAGGTTGCTTTGCCATTTGTCCTGCTCTTATGCGTTGTTATTTTTTCTTACCAGCAATCGCTTTTGCCGGGCCCTTGCGTGTACGTGCATTCGTATGTGTACGCTGACCACGAACCGGCAGATTACGACGATGACGCAGACCGCGCAAACAGCCCAAATCCAGATAGCGCTTGATATCCATAGAGGTCTTACGGCGCAAATCCCCTTCCACCAGATAATCTGCATCGATAATATCGCGCAGCTTGTCCAGCTCGTCCTCGGTCAACTCATTGATACGGCGTTCAGACGCAATACCTGCTTTTGTGCAGATAGAGCTTGCGCTTGTTGAACCGATACCATGAATATAAGTTAGGGCAATTTCGACCCGCTTTTTGGTTGGTATATTTACACCAGCAATTCGTGCCACTGGCCTCTCCTTTACAATGTTAGCAGCCTATACTGCCTTTCACATTCAATTTACCTACGTTAAACGGCGCCTTATAAAAGGTTCCGCATTATAAGATTTTGCTTGCCAAGGTCAAGCGACGCTATTCAAGCAAGCCTCAATCTGATTACTTACCTCTTCAACCGACTGCATACCATCAATGGATACCAACTGGCCCTTGCCCTGATAATAGGGCAGAACAGGGGCGGTATTGTCATGATATACCTTTAGCCGCGCTTCTAGCACTTCAGCATTATCATCGCTTCTGGCCCCGCCCGTTTCTGCTGCCCGCTTTTCGATGCGCGCAAACAATGCAGCTTCATCCACTTTGATTTCAATTACGTTATCAAGGGTGATACCCTTGTCCGCGAACATCACATCCAATGCTTCTGCCTGTGCGACGGTACGCGGAAATCCATCTAGGATGACCCCGTTTTTGCACTCATCATCTTCCATACGCTCGGCGATCATTCCGATCATAATATCATCTGATACCAGCTCGCCAGCATCCATGATGCTTTTTGCTTTCAGGCCCAACTCGGTACCAGCGGCAATCGCGGCCCGAAGCATATCTCCAGTCGAAAGCTGTACCATCCCGCGTGAGCGAACCAGAAGTTCTGCCTGTGTGCCTTTACCTGCGCCTGGAGGGCCGAATAAAATGATATTCATCTGTTCCGCCCCCGCAATTTGGACTTCTTGATAAGCCCTTCATATTGATGCGCCAGCATATGAGACTGTATCTGCGATACCGTATCCAATGTTACTGTCACCACAATCAGCAAAGAAGTACCGCCAAAATAAAACGGGATAGCATAAGAGCTGATCAAGATTTCAGGCAGAATACAAACAGCAGACAGATAAGCTGCACCCAGAACAGTCAGGCGTGTTAGCACGTAATCCAGATAATCTGCGGTTGGCTTGCCCGGGCGAATACCAGGAACATAGCCGCCATTACGGCGCAAATTATCGGCTGTATCTTCTGGGTTAAACACAATCGCTGTATAGAAAAAGGCAAAGAACACAATCAGGCCAATGTAAATCGCCAGATAAAGAGGCTGACCCCGCCCTAGCAAAGCGTTCAAGGTTACCAACCATTCAGCACCGCCATCCTGGCCGCCAGACAGGTTGATGATCGATACCGGCATCAGCAATAAGGATGACGCAAAGATAGGCGGAATAACACCAGGTACATTTAGCTTTAGCGGCAGATGCTGTGCTTCCCCGCCAAACACCTTGGCCCCATGCTGGCGCTTTGGATATTGAATGATAATTTTGCGCAAAGAGCGTTCGATAAAGACGATAAAGGCGATAACAGCAATTGCCATAAAAAAGACAGCAACAATCAAAAATGCGGAAAGCGCACCTGTACGGCCAAGCTCTAGCGTGCCAACCAATGCGGATGGCACCTCGGCAATAATGCCGCTGAAGATAATCAGGGAAATACCGTTACCTACACCGCGGCTGGTAATTTGCTCACCCAGCCACATCAGGAACAGCGTACCGCCAACCAGCGTTACAACAGTTGTAAGGCGGAAGAACAGGCCAGGGTCCTGAACGATTGTGCCAGACGCCTCT
>JBMHCK010000122.1:0-17669 GCA_049889955.1 Puniceispirillaceae bacterium (SeqCode) | reverse complement strand
TCCGGTCAGCTCTATGGTGCGTTCCCGCTTTGGGGTATGGCCGTATGCGATTGCCGGCATGGCAAGCTGGTATGGTTTTCAAGAGGCAGGCATTCACCCTGCCCTTGGCCTGTTGCCAGTTGTTGTGACCTTGCCACATGCTGATCATGATTTTGGAATCTTTGGGGCTGGAGAGGTACATCAGCATGATTTATTGAACGATACAGAACATAGCCTGAAGATGCCTGTCGAGGTTATCTTGCTATTATTCGGCTTTGCAAATGCGGGCGTTGTCTTCTCGGCTATCGGGGATGCGACATGGCTGGTATTGGCCGGGCTGATTGTTGGCAAGCCGATTGGTGTCTTACTGTTTGGTGCGGTTGCTGCGGTTATATTGCGGCTTGGCCTGCCAGAGGGTATGCGGGTTATCGACCTGCTGATTATTGGCTTTGTTGCGGCGATTGGCTTTACGGTATCGCTGTTTATCTCGGCAGTGGCCTTTGCCCCAGGCGAGGTGCAGGATGCGGCCAAGATGGGCGCACTCTTCTCGTTTGGCGCGGTGTTCCTGTCGATCGCGGTGGCGAAAATTATCGGCGTGAAAAAGATCCAGTAAAACAAATAAGCGGCTGGCAGTTCGCTTGCCAGCCGCACCGCTTTTTAGTATATCTTTTGATAAGAAATCCAATCTGATCCTAATGGGGGAAAAAATGGCATCGGATAAAAAATTACCTGCTGGTGTTCCAGAGGAAAATGAATATCACAGCCTGCATTGGGCAATTGTGCTGACCTATGCGTTGGCATGTGGCGCTATCTATATGTTATTATTCCTGGAATAGGCATTAATTCTTATACCCATTGGTTTGCTGTAGCCAGCAGGAGTGCGCCTTTTGGAAAGCCTCTATCAAAAACAGCTCTTAACCCTTGCCAGCTCGGCACGCGATCTACCCGCCCTAGAGGCCCCGACCCACAAATCAGTGGTTAACAACCCTGTTTGCGGCGACAGGGTGACCGCCATCATTGAAATACAGAATGATATTATTGTCGCCAGCGCGGTAGAGGCCAAGGGCTGCGCGCTTTGCGAGGCTGGTGCGGGCCTATGGTTGCAGATGACGGCAAAGCGCCCATTATCGGAACTGCCTTTGCTACATGATGATCTAGCAAGCTGGCTAAAGGGGGAGGCTGAAGGGGGCCAGCCGATTGGCATAAGCCACGAAATCTACACCCCCCTCACCCCGGTTCGGGCGATTAAAAACAGGCATAAATGCGTATTGCTGGCCTTTTCAACCGCAGATAAATTTGGCCCGCTCTAGCCCTGATTTAGTCAAACAAAAAGCCGCTAGCATATATCGATAGCGGCTTTCTAATGCAGATTTTTGATAGGATAGCCTATTCAGGCTCTTGCGAGAATTTCCCGAATGCCCAGATGCCAATGGCTAGCAAAGTTGGAAAGCCAATAACCAAAAACAAACCTACTGTTGGATCCATGATTTTATCCCCCGAAAAATTATCTATATGCTGAGGCTGTGATACCTGATTTACACAAAACTGCCAAGCCCTAGCCCGCTAGCTGGATAACAAAATATTATGGCGGCTACGAAGGCGGTCATCCAGTTCCGGGGTAAACCGCCCTTCTGCATCATTACGCAGGATGGTTTCCACCTTTTTGGCGGCTTGCTGGACCAAAATTGGCTTGCCCAGCTCCTCCCACTCTTTCGGGCTGGAACGATCGGCAACAGCTGGATAAATATATTCAGATTGCATCAGCGCAAGGGTCTGTGGATGCCCCAGATAATGCCCCGGCCCATCTATACACACATCCCTAAACACCGATAAATCCAGCGCATCGTCGCTAACCTGTACCCCGCGCACACAACGCAAACATTGCCCCAGCATATCATTATCTATCACCAGGCTTTCAAGGCAAAAGCCCAGCAATGAGGCATGCATGCCGGCAGCTTCATAGACCATATTCAAACCTGCAAGACCCGCCATTACCGCAGTAGAGCCTTTCTCATAGCCGGATTGGGCATCTGGCATCTTTGCGTCTGCCATACCAGAGGCAGCGCCGCCTGGCAGGTTAAAATGCTGTATCATTTGCGCACAGGCCGCAGTAAGCAAGCCTTGCTCGCCCGACCCGCCAGACATCGCCCCAGTTCGCAAGTCAGAAACAAAAGGCCAGGTCCCCACAATCGCTGGATGCCCGGGCGACATTGCATTAACATAAACCAGACCCGCCAGCACTTCAGCTAGCGCCTGTGCTACTGCCCCGGCGATAGAGGCAGGTGCTGTTGCCCCCGCCTGGCCAGCAGATAACAGCAATACAGGCATGCCAGCATGTACCACCTCTTCCATCACCAGACAGGATTCTGTGGCAAACCGCATGGGCGGCACAACAAAGCAATTCGAATTTGACACAAAAGGACGGGCCCGCCAGGCCGCCTCGCCGCCAGCGATATCATGCAATAATTCCATCGATGGGGCGACAAATTCAGCTTCGGTAAAGCTGGTCCCTATATGTTTGTTTGTCCCCTTCAAGCAGGCATAAAGGGTATTCACATCCAAATCGCAGGGATCATCAATATCGCGGGCAACCATTGGCCGTTGGAAGAAATGGATATTATCCATCTGCTGGACAATTCGGGCCGCATCATAAATATCGTGCAAGCGCGATTCACGATAGCTATGTCCATCTATATTCACCAGATGCACCGCTGCCCCCGCAGTACCAAAATGCACCCGTGCCCCTGATAGATGCAGGTCATATTGCGGGTCTCTGGCATGCAAGGTTAGCTCTCGTGCCGCTTTTGCCAGCGTATCTTCAACCAGCGCGCGCGAAAAACGCAGTCGTCCATCTGAACCCAGCTCGGCACCGGCACGGGTCATGTAATCAATGCCACTTTGCGGGGCTTGTGACAGGCCAATCTCGGCTAATAGCTGATAGACTGTCGCCTCGATGCGGAGCACATCATGCGCGGATAAAGGGCGATAGTGCCCCCCGATTAGACCAGGTTGAACAGGCTGAATCTCTTTGGCTAGCGGCGCATTACGGGTTTTGTGACGGGCGCTGCGGCCACCAGAACGGCGACCGCTACTTGCCGGGGTTGGTGCGTGATCATCCATCACCCTATCCTCCTGTCAAAGAGAAGCCAAACTGGTTATTTCACTCTTTAACCATGTTTGCGCCAAGCAGTTGGGTCAAGCGTTTTATATCCTTTTTTACAGATATTCTGCCTGAGATTTTGCCCTATATTTTGCCAGATAGTTTTCAGGGCAAATAAATAGACAGGGTAATGCCAGACTAGCCTTTGCCGCGCCATGGGATCAGCACCGATATCGCAAAACGCATAGCCAAATCAAACAACAGCCCCAGCAAGCCCATAATCAAAATCGTGACCCATATCAGCTCATAGTCTGATACGGTACGTGCCACATTTTCGATAAAGCCGATACCAGTGGTTCCTGCCAGCATTTCTGCGGCTACCAATGTACCCCAACATACCCCAATGGCAATTCGAATACCGGTGAGGATTTCAGGCAAAGCGTTTGGCAGAATCACATAACGGATAATCTGTCTATTGGTCGCCCCTAGCGAGTGCGAGGCCCGTATCTTTGATAATTGCGTACCAGAGGCCCCTGTCCGCGCAGAGATTACCATAATGGCAAAGGCCACCATAAAGAGCAGGAATATCTTACCATCATCCTGAATCCCGAATATGGTCAGGATAAGCGGCGCCCACGCCAAAGGCGGAACCGGGCGATACAGCTCTATAAGCGGGTCAAAAAAGGATTTGAAAAAGCGGGAGACCCCCATATAGATGCCCAGCGGCACCCCAAGGGCAACGCCAAATCCCATCGCTACAATCACCCGGAACATGGAATCCCAGATATGCCCGTCCAGCATAGGAATGGCACCTAAATACACATCCCCCTGGGCAACCGACAACAGCCTGTCCTTATAGGTCTTAACAAACACACCATCATCATTATGGATACCGTAATCGCCGGGCAGCATATCTACCAGACCATCGGGGATCAAAAAGGCAACAACATCCGCAATTTCCAGCCATTTCCACCAAAATAGCACCGTGCCCTTATAGCCGCCGCCATTATCCAGATCAGGATTCGCAAGCCGGGCAAATTTTGCCACAACATCGGTTGGTTTCGGCAGCCAACGGCTAGAGCCTTGCTCAACACATAATGTACGGGATTTCACTACCCCTTCGCCTGGCAAAAACAGAGCATCAATCAGGCGCAGGCTGCTGGTCTGGCCATTTACACTTTCCTGTATTTGGGCAATATCCAGATTAATTTGTGCCATCGAGGCAGATGGGAAGATAGTACCATTATCCAACCGTTTAAAAATACGCTCTACCGCCTTTAGATAAGCTTTGCGGCTGGCCAGATCTTCTTCACTGCCGGTAAAGCGCTTATCCGCAGCTTTCAAATTGTTAATTTCCGCCTTTACATCTGTTATAATCCGCTGGGCGCTATCCGGAAGATTGCGAACTTTCAGAAAGTCAGCTGCGATAATCTTTGCCTGTTCTGCACTATTATCAAACAACACCCCTCGCGGTGTTATTGGCAGCATGGGTATCTCGCTATCTGATACACCCCAGCGTGGCTGGTTCAGCGCTTCAGCAGAAGGCGTTAGCCCCTCATAACCTGCATCAATATCTGCAGCCAGACCAACCAGACGCTGATGAATATCCTCTAGTGACTGCACCGTTGCATCACTTTGCAACGCGCTATCCGAGAAAATAGCCAGCAATTGTTTATTTCTGTCCAGAATGGAAAACAGGGTTTTTTCTTCGGCCGCGCTATAGACGCCAGCTGGCATTTGCGCTTCGAGAGCGGTTAATTGCTGGCCATTACGAACCAAAATTTCGGTTGATTTATAATAGCGATCCCCTAGCGGCAACTTAGAGCTGATAGGAGATAGCGCTTCGTCAATTTTGGCAACCTGACACATCTCGTTGGCGGCATTCGGGAAAAACGCGCGCGCCGTCCCCCACGAGAAATAAAACCAAACCAGTAATAGGCTGGAAACCCCACATACCGCCCAGAACCAGCCGCCAAGCGTGCGTTCTGGATCCCCAAATACCTGTTCACTGTCCAGGCTACGCGTCCGGCGCAGCCCGTAGAAAATAGACCATACAAACAAGCCAGCAAGAATAAGAATAAAAATTGCCGCAATATCAGCGCGATGGGTAGATAGAAACTCAGACATTGCCCATGATCTCCTCTTCCATATCCCAAATCATGGTCAGAATTTCTTCCCTGACATTGCCAAAATCTGCTTGTTGTTTGATATCGCGTAGCGAGGTTTTCAGGCCGCGCTCTGCAAAGGGCAAATTATATTCTTTATGAATTCGGCCCGGGCGCGGTGCCATTACAAATAACCGCTCGCCAAGCAACAGCGCCTCTTCTACCGAATGGGTGATAATAATAATGGTTTTTCCAGTCTCTTTCCATAATTCCAGAATTAGAGACTGCATTTTCTCACGTGTCAGCGCATCCAGGGCGCCTAGCGGCTCATCCATCAGGATCAGCTCAGGGTCATTTACCAAGCATCTGGCCAGCGCGACGCGTTGCTGCATACCGCCAGATAGCTGATAGGTTGGTGTATCCCCAAACCCCGTCAGGCCAACAATATCCAGCCATTTTTCGACCAATTTTTCGCTAGCATCCGCATCCAGATTTTTCATCCGCAGACCAAAATCAACATTTTTCGACACCGGCAGCCATTCAAATAAAGCGCCCTGTTGAAACACCATACCGCGTTCAACCCCTGGCCCCTCAATCGCCTTATCCCCAAGCGATAGCTGACCCGCGGTTGGATTTAAAAACCCGGCAATCATATTCAGCAAGGTTGTCTTGCCACAGCCAGACGGGCCTAGGACAGACAATAACTCGCCCTTTTTCAGGGTGAAGTTGATATCTTGCAACGCATTCACCTCTGCCCCATTGGCCGGGTTGGTAAAGGTCATTGAAAGATTTTTACAGGAAAGATCAGCCATTTTATGCTCTGAATTTGTGCCGGATGGAAAACAAGACCCTTATAGAAAGGGTCTTGTTCAATTCATTTTTTACCCTGCAAAAACAGGATGATAGAAGACTTTCCTTATTCTAGGAATGAGCTATCAATAGTGGCCGATACAGAACCTTTATAGTTTGCAATATTGGTTTTCACAAACACCGCACCCAAAGATTCAGCAGCTGCAGCTGCAACACCGGTGTTCCCGAAATAATTGCTCTTCTGCTCATCAATAGATGGGAAGGTAAAGCCAGACATCTGATTTTTTGTTGTGGCAAAATCCATACCTGCATCTGCAGCTACTTTTGAAATTTGCGCGTCTGAACCTGTCCAGGCAGTATTAGCTTCATCTGTTACTTCCAGGAAGGTCCGTAGCAGGTCAGGATTCTCAGAAGCAAATTTCTCTGTTACTGAAATCACGTCGAATGAGCCGATACCTGCATCACTCTTTTCCTGTGTTGACATGATAGGCGCACCAGCTTCACCAGCGATTTTGGCAGAAGCCCCACCAAAGATACAGGCCATATCTACAGAACCATCTGTCAGCGAAGCTGCACCGTCAGGTGGAGCCTGATCAACAATTGTCATAGTGCTGGTATCGACATTCAGTGCCGCCATTTGCTTTCTGAAAGAAAAGTCAGCCATGGTGTTTAGGGGTACCGCAACGGTCTTGCCTTCCAGCTCTGTTGCGTTTGCTGAGGTGATCCCCAGATCAGAGCGTACAAAACAGTCATTTGCCTCATAAACAACGGCGATTGCTACCATCTTTAAAGGCGCGCCTTGCTGAATAGCGGTTACAAACGGTGCTAGACCCTGGGAATAGGCAATATCAATATCACCAGCCAGCATCGCTTCTGTCATTGCCACACCGGTTGAGAAATCTGTCCAATTTACATCAACACCCATTGCCGCGTCATAGGCTTTGTCAACCTTTGCGATCTGGTTAGGGGTTGCCCATTCTAGAAAGAACGCAACATTTACGCTGTCTGCAGCCTGTGCTGCGGTAGCGGACGCCAATAAAGCGGCACTAGCTAGACCAGCATAAGCATGCTTTAAAATTTTCTTCATTTACTCGTCTCCCATTATGCTTCCGGCGCTTATTCAAACGCCAGGTTGATTGTAGGTCATGCCCAAGATTAAAAACATGTACTCCTTGAAAAACGTTACAGCTTTATATCCAACTTTCAACATTTATTAATGTTCCTTTATCATTCAGCTGGATTTGTTTGTTTTTTCAGCTAAATGATGTCGGTTCCATGTCATTTTCAAAGAAATATCCTTTAAAGACGCCTATAGCTGCGCCGAATCCTATTTTGGCAGGCTTAGCTTTTTATCTACCTTATGGGTGCGCAATCTGGCCGCAATTTCCCCACTTTCCAGCAGTTCGGAAATAGTTTTATTAATAAAGGCAACTGCCTCTGGCTGATTCTTGGCAATACCAACAGCCTGGCGAATAGCGGTAAAGGGCTGGTCAATAATACGATAATCATCAGATGCTTCTATTTCTTCGACCAGCTTTGGCTTCAGGCTGGCCAGAACATCGGCTCTGCCAGCGTGAAACTCTGCATGTGACTCCTTTATCGATGCCACACGGATATAGGTTGGCGCAGTAAAATTATCGGTTAGCCAAAGATCATAAGCACTGCGATTATATAAAATAATCTTTACATTTTCCTGATTTATATCCTCATTGCTGTGAAAATGCGCAGATTTCCGAACCAGAAAATTTGCATCAATATGAACATAGCTTTGGGTGAAATCTATGGTTTGTGCGCGCGCCGGCTCTATAGCGATATTGCCGATATCCCAAATATCTGCATTCACATCATCGCCGAGCTGGCCAGGCCCTTCATACGGTATCAGCTCGCATGGCACACCAAGACGGGCTGCAATCGCCTTGGCAAGATCTGGCGATATGCCATCAGGGGCGCCGTTCTCATCCCTGCCAGACACCAGCAGAAAATTGCTCATATTGATAGCGGCACGAAGCCGGCCATGTGGTGCAAGAGCGGTCATAACCGCAGCTGGAATAGAGTCACTCATAAACGTTTACTTTCTGCAATTTTATTCACATTTCCAAATATTCAAAAATCCAATCCAGGAAACTTTAGTATCATTACTTCTAGCCTGTAAATCGCTGATTAGTTAGTCTCGCCTTAGGATAAAGGCGTCCTTTGGTTCTCAAAGCCAGAAAAGCCACGCCTTATCAAAGACGCAGCTTCACTATCAGACGGGGCATATTGCAATGGAACCATCACCTTACACCCCTATTCCCCTGCCAGACTGTAAAGAGATAGAGGATAACGCCTCACAAGCGGCTAGCAAACAATTTCTGGAAGTAATGAAAAGCCGCCATTCTGTTCGTCATTATGCGGAACGGCCAGTTGCCCGTATTATCATAGAAAATGCGATAGAAACTGCTGGAAGAGCACCTTCTGGGGCTAATCAACAGCCGTGGCATTTTGTTGCTATTCAGGATCAGGAAATGAAATTACGTATTCGTACAGCGGCAGAAGCAGAAGAAAAAGCCTTTTATGCGGGGGGCGGCGGGGATGAATGGATACAGGCCCTGGAGCCGCTGGGGACAACCGCCCATAAACCGCATTTAACAGACGCGCCATGGCTGATTGTGGTATTTGCCCAGCGTTATGGGCTAACCCCGGATAATCAACGCTACAAGCATTATTATGTGCCAGAAAGTGTAGGTATCGCCACAGGCATATTGATTACTGCCCTGCATCAGGCAGGTTTGGCCAGTTTGGTTCACACCCCCAACCCGATGCGGTTTTTAAACCAGATGTGCCAGCGCCCCGCCCATGAAAAACCTGTTATGATTCTGCCGGTTGGCTATCCGGCAGAAAATGCCACTATCCCCCAGGCCTCTACCCAGAAAAAGCCGCTAGACAGGATAATGAGTTGTTTTTGATACCAGGGTCTGGCGATAAACTCTTAACGGGGCTATCCTATCCAGTAGTGGGGCAACACTATAAATTGTAACCCTGAGTATTGGTTTAAAAAGGCTCTCTTGGTCAAGCCTTTTAAACTTGGCAGATACACTGGTATCAGGCGATCTGTTAAGCGCGTTTAGCCTTTTTTGGGCGCTTCAGGCGCAGCTTGCCACCATCTGCTGGGCGTTGGGTGCTATCTTTAGCTGCTTTTTTATGAGCAGGCCGTTCGTTGCGTCCGCCACCCGGACGGCTATTACCGCGAAACGGTTTCCCCTTGCCTCTTGGCTTGCCATCATTGGCAAAACGATCATCAGACGGGCCATTACCGCGGCGGGCTTTATCTCTATTTGGCCGGTCGGAACGCGGCCGATCTGGGCGTGGACGCTCTTCATAAAACCCGTCCTTGCGCGCGCGCTCACCGCGTGAACTTCTGTCAAAATCACCTGCCCCGCCCCAGCGACCTTCCCTTGGACGATCCTCCCTTGGGCGATCCCCCCTTGAGCGTTCTCCCTTAGCGGAGCGCTTTTTATCGAATCCTTTTGGTTGATCTTTTTTGAAATTCTGTCTGCGAGGCCGATCATCACGGGAGCTTTCGCCTCTGAATTTATCCTGAAATTTACCCTCTTTTGGGGCTTCCCCTTCAAATCGATCGTTTCTGGCTCTATCGCCTCTCGGCTTGTCGCTTTTGAATTTATTTTTCTTAAATTTATCAGATTTGAATTTACCGCTACCTTTTGGCTTGGCTGGGCGGCTGTCTGCGCGATCTGCAGTATCCGCTGGATGCCAGCTTTCGCCGCGTTCAGAGCGGTCCGGGCGCGGCTTGTCATCATTTCTGCGGCGACGCGGCCCGCTATCGCTTTCACCATAACGGCGGCGACCACCTTTTTGGGGACCAGAACGCGCACCACCAAACGGGCGCCCGCCTTTGCGACGTTGCCGGTTTGGCGCTTGAAAGCTTTCAATTTCGATAGCTTCGCCTTGCGAGTTTACAATATCAATAACGCCATTTACATGCCGGCTAATGGCCATTAACAGCCCGCGCTGGGTTGGCGCGCATAGCGAAATAGCCCGTCCTGTTTGCTGGGCACGGCCTGTTCGGCCAATCCGGTGTACATAAATTTCTGGCATTTGCGGCAGATCATAATTGATCACCCAATTCAGCCCAACGACATCAATCCCTCTGGCGGCTACATCTGTTGCGACCAGCACTTGCAGCTGTCCAGATTTAAATTTGCGCAGAACTTTGCTACGAATATTCTGGCGCATATCGCCATGCAATACATCTGTCTGGATATCCTGAGCAGATAAAAATTGCCCCAGCGCATCCGCCCGGCGCTTGGTACCCACAAATATCAGCACCTGATCGCCCTCTACATCTTCCAGTAGCGTGCTTAAGGTTTCTCTTTTCAGCGCGTCGGAGACCATGATTGCCCGCTGGCTGACCGTATCCGCAGTGATATTCTTGCTTTCGATTTTAATCGTGACGTGATCATGCAGAAATTCATCTGACAAGGCCTTCATTTCGGCTGGCATAGTCGCAGAAAAGAATATCGTCTGACAGGGTTGCGGCGTGCTGGCACAAATACGCTTAATCGGCTGATAAAAGCCCAAATCGATCATCTGATCAGCTTCGTCTAGAATAACATGCTCAATTTCAGATAAATCAACCACCCCTCTTTCTTGCAAATCTTCAAAGCGGCCCGGGGTGGCAACAATAAAATCAACACCTTTTTTCAAGGCAGATATCTGGTTGTTATAGCGCTCGCCGCCACAAATCGTTACATAACGCAGCGTTATACCACGGCTAAAATCACGCAAGCTTATCGAAATTTGATGTGCCAGCTCTCTGGTAGGGGCCAGTACCAAAACTTTTGGGCGGCGCGGGCCTTTGCCTTTCTCGCCTTCGCTAAGCTTTTGGATTAGTGGCAACAGATACGCTGCTGTTTTACCTGTACCTGTTTGGGCTAGCCCCATTAAATCCTGTCCAGATAACAGAACTGGTATCGCTTGCTGCTGAATCGGGGTGGGTTTATCTATTCCCTGCTCGGCCAGACGGGCCATTAATGTTTCGGAAATGCCAAGAGCTTCGAAATTCACTACATCAGTTGTCATTATTTAAACTTTGCTCAATCTTCATAATTCAAGGGAATGGGGAAAAACCAAATCAACATCATCCTCGAATGTGAAGAGAGCCAAATCGACCGACAAATTGGTACATTACATATCGCGCCATCTCGCCAAACCTGTTCCAGGCTGACCGACCAAGGCTTTTGCCATAAAGCTTGTTGGATTTTCATAAAATGGCATCCCGTACGGGATTCGAACCCGTGTTGCCGCCGTGAAAGGGCGGTGTCCTAAACCACTAGACGAACGGGACGCAAGCAGTTTCGTGAGTTTCTACTCAAAAAGACAGATGAAATCAAGTGTGCATATCAGCGTTTATTAAAAAAATATCAACAACAGCAAAAACGTGCTTATTTCCTGCCGATTTTTAACCCTGCCTTTAGTGATTAAGGGCGATATCCTCGATCATAAACTGAATATTCTTGCCGCCTCGAAAGCTATCCGGGCGCAAGGTACCTAAAACCATTACCGGTCCCGGATCGGGATTATTCTGCAAGGCCTGGCCAAGGGGTGTGCCAGCCAGATTAAAGGCAACCGCTCTCAATGGCGGGGCCGTGCCATCATCCAAACTGACCGATAGATGCTGTTTTTCAGCCCCCATCCAGTGATGACGGGTCAGCCGGCAATGGGTGATATAAAAACGCGGCTCGGCAAAACCTGAACCAAACGGCCCAATTTTTTCTAGCCATTGTGTAAAGGAAAAATCGAGCCCCGCTACCGAAACGCTTTGGCATGCCTGAAATGATTTAACCGGCGGTCCGGCAAAAACATCGCCTGCACGCTGTAATAAAAACGCTTCGAACGCTGAGAGATTGTCAGCCATCAAGCCAAGACCCGCGGCCATATCATGCCCGCCCCCCGAAACCAGTATCCCCTGCTGGCGCGCTGCCATAATCGCATCGCCTAGCGAAAAGCCCCGAACACTGCGACCAGATCCCTTGCCGCCCCCCTGCTCATCCAGGCTGATAATGATGGATGGCCGGTTAAATTTGTCCTTGATACGGCCAGCTACAATACCGATAACCCCTTCATGCCAGCCAGTAGAGGCAAGCACCAAAACAGACAGATCCGGGCGGGCCGCCAATTTTTCCAGCGCCATCTCCTCTGCCTGGTGCTGAACCTGTTTTTCGGTAATACGGCGCTGCATATTCAGCTCGTCCAACTGCACAGCCAGACTATCGGCAACGCCATCCTCGGTGCAGGCCAGCAATTGAACCCCAAGATCAGAACGTCCCAAACGCCCGCCAGCATTAATGCGCGGGCCTAGCAAAAACCCCAGCGTATGCGTTGTCGGGGGCTGATCCAGACGGGCAATATCCATCAGCGCGCGAAGGCCGGGATTTTGGCGTTGTGCCAGCACTTTTAACCCCTGCTTTACAAAGGTACGATTAACCCCCTTTAACGGCACAATGTCACAAATAGTTGCCAGCGCGACCATGTCTAAAACCGCTAGCAAATCCGGCATTTTGCCATCTGGCGGCACCAGGCCACGGTTTCGGCATTGCCGCATTACCCCGGCCAGAATCAAAAAGCATACCCCCGCGGCGCACAAATGCCCTAGCCCGCTATCATCATCTAGCCGGTTCGGATTAACCACCGCTTCTGCCTGTGGCAAGGTAGGGCCAGCTTTATGATGGTCAATAACGACTACCCGCATCCCGGCACGCGCTGCTGCCTCTAGCGGCTGATGGGCTGTAATACCGCAATCAACAGTCAGAATAAGCTCTGCACCTTGTGCTTTCAGCCCCTCAAGAGCGGTAATATTAGGCCCATAACCTTCGGAAAAACGATCAGGGATATGACAATAAACCGGGCATCCAAATCTGGATAAAATCGCCCGAAACAGGCCTGCCGCACAGGCGCCATCTACGTCATAATCTCCAAATATACCAATGGGTTGTTTTAATTCTATCGCGTTACATATTAAGTTTATGGCGGTTTCGGCATCGCGCATAATATGCGGGTCTGGCAAGCTGTCACGAAGGCGCGGATTAATAAAACTATCCAACTGCTCGCCATCAATGCCGTTAGCGCTGAGATACCAGGCAAGAGTAGGCGGCATACCGGTTGCCGTCGCCATCCCCTCGGCCCGTCTATCTGTTTCTGCAGATGTGTGAAGTGGAACATGCTGATGCCAGACCGCCCCGGACAGAGAGGTCGCAACAATCTGATTTTCATGTTCCTGTTCTGTCATTTTGCCTGTCCGAGCCAACCTTTATATTCAGATGCTATTTTGCCGCATTTTCATGCCTCTTGCTCTGAAAACAAAACAGCAATTTGCCCTCTTACTCTCTGGCCATGATTGGCAAGGCCAGGATATCACCAGCAATAAATTTCTCGGCAGCCAGGCTAGCACAGGCCGCATTTACTGCCTGCTGCTGGGTAATATGGGTTGTCAGCACCAGATGCACTACCGCCTTATCGGACGGCCCTTTTTGCAGCATCGATTCAACCGAAATATCATGATCTCGCAAAATAGCGGTCACTGCATTTAACACGCCAATCTGGTCTTCAACCGTCATCCGTAGATAATATTGCCCCTCTTGAACCGGCTGTTGAACATCCTTATCTATCAGCCTGCTGGTAGGTTTGCCAAAAGGAAAGGCGCGGTGCCCTCTGGCGATATCAATAACATCAGCCAATACAGCTGAGGCGGTTGGTCCATCCCCTGCCCCGGGTCCAGTACAAACAATAGAATGCACCGGACTGCCACTATAGGCGACAGCGTTTAACGCACCATCAATTTTTGCCAATTGTGTATCCTGTGCAACCAGACAGGGCTGAACTGTTGGCACGGCATCGCGGGCAGCGTTCCCCAACAATTTAATCACATAGCCCAAATCAGCGGCAAAGGTGATATCTGTATCGGAAATATTGCGGATACCGGCAATTTCCACCTGATCAAATCGTACTTTCTGGCCATAGGCAATCGCAGCCAAAATCGCCAACTTGTGAGCAGCATCAATTCCGTCCACATCAAAGCTTGGCTCGGCTTCGGCATAGCCTTTTGCCTGAGCTTCGGCCAATACATCAGCAAAAGAGCGCCCTGTCTGGGTCATTTCTGACAAGATATAATTACAGGTACCATTTAGAATACCGGTAACCTGCTCAATCTTATTTGCCGCCAGTCCTTCACGAAGTAATTTAATCGCTGGAATGCCGCCCGCTACTGCCGCCTCAAAGGATAATTGGGCGTTATGCTGTTCAGCACATATTGCCAGCTCATGCCCGTGATGGGCTATCATCGCTTTATTAGCCGTAACCACATGTTTACCGCGATTAAGCGCAGAACGGCACAAATCAAGGGCTACCCCATCGGACCCGCCAATAAGTTCGATAACTATATCAACATCATCGATATCCGCCAGCTGTGCAGCATCTGCCACAAAAGAAATCCCATCCATTGCAAAGCCACGGTCTTTTTCTGACCTGGCGCTAACGGCGACAAGATTTAGCTCAGCCCCTGCCTGTTTCGCCAACGCCTCTTTATCATTACACAAAAGACGGGCAGTTTCGCTGCCAACCACGCCAAGCCCGGCAATGGCTATATTTAACTTGTTCATAATAGACTTTCATTTCAAAAAGTGGATAAAATGATTAGATCAGAGACCCAGATTTAGCCATTTTCATAAGGTTTGGCAAGATAGAGGCAGATGGCCTGCTCTCAGCGCTTGCCGCAGATAAACTCTATCGCCATATCACAATGCAGGGCGGTGGTATCAAAAAGTCTGACATCTGTATCTTTTTGCCCGATCAGCAGCCCGATTTCTGTACAGCCCAGAATGACGCTGTCACATCCGGCCTCTGCAACCGCATCATCTATAATATCAAGATAGGCTTGCCGGGAATGCGGCTGCATAATTCCTTGGCATAATTCGTTGTAAATAATGTTATGCACTGTCTCGCGGGCCGCTGGCGGAGGAATATGTAGCCCGCGATCATCCATCGCCAGCTTTTCGGCCAACGGACCACGATAAAAATCCTGTGTCATTGTATATTTTGTTGCCAAGAGCAACGGTTTTCGTGCATCAGACGCCATTATCGCTTCTGCTGTTGCGTCAACAATATGCAGCAAGGGAATTTCGGTAGAATCGGTCACATAATCACTTAACTTATGCATAGTATTGGTACAAATTACCAAGGCGTGTGCGCCAGCATCCTCCAGACGGCGCGCGATATCCGCCATCCTTTGGCCAGCCTGCTCCCACTGCCCCTCTGCCTGTAGCGCCTCAATTTCAGCAAAATCAAAAGAATACAGCCACAACGGCGCAGAATGGTTGCCGCCGCGCAGCTTATGCACCCCCTGATTAATGAGAGCATAATAAGTTTGTGTGCTTTGCCAGCTCATCCCGCCAATTAATCCAAGGCTGCGAAGGGGCAAATCAGATATCATATCTCTCTTCCTTTTTCCTATTATTCAAGCTTGCCAGCTATCGAGGCGTAATTCGGCTAATAAGATGCGCTTTTTTCCAACAACTGGCAAAGAATAAAGCGTTATTTTATTTCCCTATGGCGCTGTTTGACTTAAGCTTCATATCACAAGTGACTAACCACATCTGATGAAGCAGAGCAGCCCGATATTCAGGGTTTCAAAAGTAGAGGCAAAGGCATATGGATCAGCACGCACAAACACAAGACAACACGCAAGACTCTAGCCAAGAATCCGGCCAGCTGCCCTCTCAGGCACGCGTGGTCATAATCGGTGGCGGTTCTGTTGGCTGTTCCATTGCCTGGCATCTCGGCCAATTAGGCTGGAGCGATACGGTATTGTTGGAAAAGAATGAGCTTACCTCAGGCTCTACCTGGCATGCGGCTGGCAATTGTCCAAATTTCGTAGGTTCCTGGACCGTTATGAAAATGCAGCATTATTCAACCGAGCTGTATCGGAAATTAGGGGCGCTTACTGATTATCCTATGAATTACCATGTGACGGGTTCTGTTCGGCTGGCCCATAGTCGCCAGCGTATGGAAGAGTTTGCCCATGTTCGGTCTATGGCAAAGCAAATGGGCTTTGATATGGAGATGATGAGCAACAAGGATATGCAAGATGTTTATCCGTTCCTTGAGACACATGATTTGGAAGGCGGGCTTTGGGATGAATATGATGGAGATATTGACCCTGCCCAGCTGACACAAGCCTTTGCCAAGGGCGCCCGTCAGGCCGGCGTTAAAATTGTCCGCTTTTGCCCGGTAACCGGGGTAAGTCGGAAAAATGGCCTTTGGCAAATTCAGACCGAAAAAGGACTTATTGAGGCAGAATATGTAGTGAACGCTGCCGGATACCGCGCGGCGGAAATGGGCGCAATGTTTGGCCGGGATGTGCCGTGCATCTCGCTTGCCCACCAATATCTGATAACAGAGGGCATTGATGAGCTTGCCGCGCTGGATAAAAAACTGCCGCTTTTGCGTGATCCCGATAGCTCTTATTATTTGCGTCAGGAAAAAGACGGGCTTCTCCTCGGCCCTTATGAGCGTAACGGGCGTGCCCATTGGGTAGATAGCAACGATCCCATGCCGGATGATTTCTCTTTCCAGCTCTATCCAGATGATTTGGAACGGCTGGAATGGTATATTGAAGATGCGTGTGCGCGGGTGCCTATTTTGGCCAGTGGCGGGATTACCCGTGTGGTAAATGGCCCTATTCCCTATGCCCCGGATGGATTGCCCCTAATCGGGCCGATGCCAGGCGTTCCCAACGCTTTTGAGGCTTGTACCTTTACCTTTGGCATCGTTCAGGCTGGCGGGGCTGGCAAGCTGATCAGTGAATGGATTACCGAGGGTGAGACAGAAACAGATAGCTGGGCCGTTGATCCGCGCCGTTTTACTGACCACGCAAACCCTGCCTATTGCACGGAAAAAGCGCTGGAAGTCTATGGCCATGAATATGCTATTCACTATCCAAATATTCAATGGCCAGCTGGCCGCGGCGTCAAAAAAGGCCCGCTTTTTGACACTCATCTGGCAGAAGGCGCTGAAATGGGCGTTTATGGCGGGTGGGAGCGTGCAGAATTTTTCGCGCCTACAGGCTACACGCATAAACAAGTCGACAGCTATGACCGGCAACCCTTTTTCGACATTGTTGCCAGCGAGTGTCAGCATGTAATGCGCCATGTAGGCGTTCTGGATTTACCCGGATTTTCACGCTTTTCCCTGTCGGGTAAAGGGGCTGCGGCCTGCCTTGAAAAGCTGATGACCAACAAGCCACCTGCAATTGGGCGGATATCGCTTGGCTATTTTGCATCTGAGAAGGGCAAGATTGTCTCTGAAATGTCTGTGGCACGTTTTGCTGAAGACAGATTCTGGCTTATCTTTGGGGCCGGCGCCTATTGGCATGATCGCGATTTGCTGGCATCTGCCGTGGCAGACTATCCAGAGGTAGAATTAAAAGACGAGACCCGCGATTACACGACCTTACTGGTGACCGGGCCAAAGTCACGCGACTTGCTATCCACACTCAGCGATACAGATTTCAGCAGTGATAATTTTCCATGGCTGACCCATCAAATTATCCAGATTGAGGGGGTGAATTGTGTAGCGATGCGCGTTTCATTTGTTGGCGAGCTGGGCTGGGAGCTGCATATACC
>JBMHCK010000121.1:0-5451 GCA_049889955.1 Puniceispirillaceae bacterium (SeqCode) | reverse complement strand
CTTAAATCAGGCGGCAAGGCAGCGCTGCAGGTGATCACCATTGATGATGCAGCCTTTCATGAATATAAATCCCAGCCTGATTTCATCCAGAAATATATCTTCCCCGGCGGCATGTTACCATCCATGGAAGGATTGGAAAATCCGCTAGCGCAGGCTGGGGTGAAGCTGGATCGCCATGATGGATTTGGCCTTGATTATGCCCGGACCCTGGCATTATGGCGAGAGAAGTTCCTGTCCGCATGGCCAGAATTGCGTCAAATGAACAAGTTTGATCAACGCTTTAAGCGAATGTGGGAGTTATATTTATGCTATTGTGAAGGCGGGTTTCGCGCTGGCATGATCGATGTAAAACAAATGCTGATCTCGCATAAATAAAAAAGATTTTCACCTGCTGAAACGCCCTGATCTAGGCCAATAATAGCTACGTAGAAGGGTTATTATTACAAGCTAGTTGAGCGTTTTATTTATGACCCCTGATGGTTTACCTGCTGATTTTCGTCTGAATGGCGAAGCTTTCGACCCTGTTCGCTTCTTTAGCGGAAAGTTCGTGGCCCAGGGGATGTTTGTCGATAGGTTTGGCAGCGTCCAGCGCCGTTTCGCTGCCGAAATCAACTGCCGTACTAATGACAATCAAACCCAATTACACGAAGCCTTTATCTATGATGATGGCGAAACCGAACAGCGGGTATGGACCATCACCAAAAACGCAGATGGCACCTATAGTGCCGATACAGATGATGTAGATGGCCAGGCATTTGGCCGGGTTGACGGGCCAGCCTTTAAATTGCGCTATGATTTCTATTTGAAAATGTTTGGTCGGCGCGTAAAGGTCAGATTTAATGATATTATGGTGCGTCAGACGGATACAACCATCCTGAACCGCGCAAAGGTTACGAAATTCGGGCTTCTTTTAGGGGAGCTATTTATTACCTTTACCAAGGCTAGCTAGACTGATTATCGGTCAGGCAAGACAGGCCGCCACCCCGCTTTTGAGCCTATTCTTTTGGCAGGGCGAACAGCCTTAACAGTTTTTGTATAAAAAATCCGGCAACCGGAATATGACGCAACAGCTGATGCGCGCTATCCCAATGATCATGATGCAAAATTAATTGCCCATCGCTATCAAAGACCAGCTCGCTCATCCCGACCAGATGCAACGAAAATGCCGGGCGCGAGGTTAAACTGCCTGTCATTTCCCATTTGATATAGCCTGCCTGTGGCGAGGTAGCGACATCCAGAATGGTGAATTTAGGCGCGGTCATTACCGCAAACATATGCTCAAAAATAGCGATGAAATCTGTTTTTCCATGCAGGGTATTAAACGGATCAATAAATACCACATCCTCACTCAAAGCCGCTTTCAAATCATCCAGATTATCGGGTGCCAGCGCGGTAAATAGGTCTGCATAGCGTTGGGTCTGTGCATGAATGTCCATTGTTTTGCCTGTTTTAATCCAGATAATTTATCTGTTTGATGAATGGCCGGTAAATTTTGCGATAAGCTTTAGATAACTGTTTGCAGGTAGCATCCGCAACCATTTCATTTTTCGCACAAACCGCTTTGGAAAGGCAATTTCGAACCTATCTGACTGTAGCCCGTCAAACAGCAATTTTGCGGCTCTTTCGCTGGAAATTAAATCTGGCATAATAAAATCATTTACCGCAGTAGCCTCGGTTTCCACAAAGCCAGGATTGATCAGCTGAATTTTAATCCCTTTTGGCGCCAGGTCAAAAAACATGGATTCAGCTAAATTCTGAACCGCTGCCTTGGTAGGGCCATAAGCAGCAGAACGTGGCAACCCGCGATAGCCCGCTACCGATGCCATAAAGGCGATATGCCCTGCCCGCCGCGCTGTCATCGCCGGTATCAGCCTGTCCAGACAATGTAAAATACCTGTGTAATTTACCGCCATATGTTGCTGATAGACAGATAATTCAAAGACACTGGCATCCACAGGCTGGTAAATACCGGCATTCAGAACCGCAATATCTATCTGGCCATTTTCAGATACCGCCGCATCCAAACCGGCGGCAACGCTGTTCTGGTCGCTTACATCCATTTCTATGGGGGTAATGGCAGAATGTTCTGCCTGCAGCGCCTTTAATTTAGCTATACGGCGTGCACATGCACTCACCCTATAGCCCTGCTTCGCCATAAGCAGAGCAAGGCTAGCCCCAATGCCAGAGCTGGCCCCGGTGATTAGCACATGTTCTTTACGGCTCATCAGTTTGCCATCTTATCGCGCACGCCCGGCCGAAGCCAGATTGCCGCGCCCACCATCAATTGGAAATACGCCGCCAGTTATCCAGCCGCCAGCCGCCTTGTCCAGTAACAAACAGGCAAGCTGAGAGATATCTTCAGGCATACCAAGCCGGCCTAGCGGGTGCGTTTGGGCAATGCCCTTGGCCATCGCCGGGCTAGCTAGCAGGGGTGCTGCCATCTTGGTATCACTTAGCGAGGGGGCAATAACATTCACCCGAATATCTGGGGCAAATTCAGCCGCCAGAGAGCGTCCAAGCCCCTCCACACCTGCTTTTGCTGCCGCAATCGCTGCATGGCTGGTAAAGCCGCTAGTTGCCGCTACCGAGCTAAATAACACCACCGCGCCATTTGCCGTCTTCAGAGGCTTCTGGGCCGCCTTAATCGCCATTGCTGGCGCGCTGACATTCAAGCGGTAGGTTTCGATAAAATCTGCTTCGCTTAGCGCGGCAAGAGGCTTTAACAAAATAGAACCAATGGCCCAGACTAGCCCGGCAATGCCGCTGCCATCATCGGCCTGTTTTACCGCTTCTGCCAGGCTGTTTGTATCTTCGGCCTGCGCGTGCGAGAAGCTGGCCCCCAGCTGGCCCGCCAGTGCCGCTACATCACTTTGCGCACGCCCAACAAGGTGCAGCGAAACCCCTTTTTGTGCTAAATCTTGTGCAATTTGACGACCTATCCCGCCAGTGGCCCCAAATATCAAAACTTTCGGCATCTCATTCACCCTTTTACCTAGAAGTGCCTGATAGTCAAAAATACAGATAAAGACGATTATCTTTTCATTTCTTCGCAGGCCTGATAAAAGTTTTACGTTTCAGGCGTTTTGCCAGATCAGGCAGGCGCGAATGCTGAATAGATAAAAAGGCCCCAAAGATAAAGGCCCCAAAGATAGAGGATAACAGATAGAATGTTTTTTCTTCCCGGCACCCATAAGGAATATGGGCTAAGATACTCGCCATTAAAGGCGCTGATATCGCCGCGCCCGATAGGCTGGATATCCACTCTTTCTGCTACTGGCACCGCGAATTTATCCCCCTATAGCTTTTTTAACGCGATTGCCGAATTGCCGCCTATGGTGATGTTTATTTCGGCACCGGATGCAAGGGATGAGAATAAAAACGGGCATAAGGATAGCCTGGCAAATATCTTAGAGACCAAAGAATTTGCAGTGAATATTGTTGGCAAGGAACAGGCCGAACAGATGGTTACTTCCAGCCAGGCTGTTAGTGCGGATATTGATGAATTTGCCCATGCTGGCCTGGCTAAAAAAGACGCACAAAAAATTGCCGTCCCATTGGTTGCAGGCGCGCCTGCCCATCTAGAATGCACCTATTATGACCATATCGCGCTACCAGATAATGGCAGAGGATCGCATTCTGTCATGATACTTGGCCATATTGTCGGCATTCATATCGAAGATGAAATGATTGAAGATGGCCGGGTAGATGTAACCCGCTATCAGCCTGTCGCTCGTCTGGGCTATAAGGATTATACAGATGTTGCAGAGCTTTATGAGATGACGCCGTAACAGGTGGCCAGCTATTCTGCCAGTTAAACTGTCAGTTAATCTGCCAGCCTATCTAATGGTACAGTTTTCGATATTTACTTGTACATATCCGCGCAAATCTGCTGGTTGAATTTCTACAGCTAGCAACCAATCTTCAGCCGGGATTACTGTTTTTAGCGGCAACACCCCTTTTACCACCTTTTGCGAGCCTAGATAGATAAAGCGCACCGCTAGCGGTTTTGCGGTATCAAACCATGGATTGTTCTTTGATCCTTGTGCAACTGGCTCCCCTTCGACATGCAAGCCCAGCCCGCCATCAAAAAAGGTGATATTTGATTCAACCCCGCTATAGAGTTCAGTTGCCACCGCCACGGTTTCACTGCCGATAGAGCGGCAATTCACAGGCGCGCCTAGCGCTTGCAGATGCTGGTGAATTTGCTCAATTGTGGTGCCTCTTGCAATCTGGCCTTTGATTAATCTGGTCAGTTTGGAATCATTGAAAGAGCCGGTAAGGCCGAGGGCTTCTTTCTCGGCTTTTAGTTCGCGCAAATCATGCTGCAAGCGCTCTACATCCCGGTTTAACAACTCAATACGCTGGGCCCGTTCATATAGCACCAAATCGCGATCAGCCTGAACCTGGCGTTGTTCCAGTGATCCCCACTGCCACCCCAGCCACAGCGCAAGTCCCAGAAAAAACAGCCGGGCTATCCAGCGCGAATAGGTACTTATCTCGCGGCGGCGGTATTTTTCTCTGGTCTCAAAAAAATCCATCGAATTGCATTTCCCATTATATGGCAGATTTGCCTATCACCCCGTATCACCAGCATTCAGCCCATAATGGCTGGCGTGATGGCCCCGTCTTTTGACTGTTTGGCAAGATAACGGTTTTATCTGGTTTTGATAAGCAAAAACAATGCCGGGATCACGCTTTGTGCAGGCTTGTATCCGCATCTTAAAAAAGCTAGGTTTTTTAAAAGTGAAACACATAAATTTCTAGAAGAATGATTTTTTTAGCCCTACCTAAATCTTCATTTTTTGATGCTAAAAAGATTGTTTAACAACAGGTTGCGCCAATGTCTGACAAAGTAAGTAGTCCGCGTTCAAAAGTGCCTGCCCGGGCCTGGCAACGCATGTTATCGGGGCGCCGCCTGGATATTCTGATGCCTAGCCCGCTGGATATTGAAATTGATGATATCGCGCATGGGCTGGCACGGGTGGCCCGCTGGAATGGCCAGACAAAGGGGGCATTTGGCTTTTCAGTTGCTCAACATTCTGTTCTGGTTGAAGATATCCTCTCGCGCAATGCCCCGCGCTTGCCACAAAAATGGCGGCTGGCCTGTTTGCTGCATGATGCCCCTGAATATGTCATTGGCGATATGATTACCCCCTTTAAATCCAATCTGGGCAAAAACTATAAGGAAATTGAGGCAAGCCTGATGGAGGCGGTGCATCTGCGTTTTGGCCTGCCAGCCCGCCTGCCAGACGCTATCACAAAATCGATTAAGCGTGCAGATCGCATGGCTGCCTATCTAGAGGCAACGCAGCTGGCTGGTTTTGAAGAAGCAGAGGCCATGCGGCTGTTTTCGCGCCCGCGCGGCACCCCGGCTGACCTGTCTCTTACCGCTCTGCCGCCGCTAAAGGCCGCGCGCCTGTTCCTGCGCCGTTTTGAGCTGTTATCGGGGCA
>JBMHCK010000120.1:0-19686 GCA_049889955.1 Puniceispirillaceae bacterium (SeqCode) | reverse complement strand
TTTGCTACGCGCAAATTGGAAGGGGCAGCTAGTGACGATATTACAGCGGCGATTGAGGCGGTTATCACGGAGTGCCAAAAATTTGGCTATATTGATGATCAGAATTTTATCCAGACCCGTATTCGGGCAGGCCGCAATGCTGGCCGATCAGAACGCCAAATTCTAGATAAATTGCGCCAGGCAGGTATTGACCGAGATAGCGCCGCAGCCAGCCTGAAGGCACATCGTGAGGATAATTCTGATGCAGAAAAGCTGGCCGCCCTTATTCATATTCGCAAAAAACGGCTAGGGTGCTATAGCAAAGAGCAGGATATCGCCCCTGATCGCCGCCAGAAACAAATGGCGAAATTGGCCCGTGCTGGCTTTCGTCTGGATATTATCAGCTTTGTTCTGGCAATAGAAAGCCCGGAGGCGGCAGAAGACCTGGAAACAGAATATCAACACAACACGCCTCTATGGTAACAGCTAGCCAATATAGCCGGATCTTTTCATTTGCGAAAAACATAGGTACAAAAGAGGCGCATCAAGCTTGGATGTGGTCTTGTCTGATTGCGGTCTTATTGGCCGGGCATAAATGAAAAAATGATAAGAAATTGAAGAATTCTTAAGGGGAGTTTTAGAGTATGAGTGAATATAAGCAATTTGCACCAGCTAGTGAAATGGCCGCACAGGCAAATATAGATAAAGCAGGCTATGAGGCCGCTTATACCCAATCCCTGACAGATAATGACCGTTTTTGGGCCGAGCATGGCAAGCGAATTGATTGGATTAAACCCTACAGCCAGATTTCTGATGTGAGTTACGACAAGCCAGATGTACATATCAAATGGTATGCAGATGGCACGCTCAATGCGTCGGCAAATTGTCTGGACCGGCATCTGGAGACCAGAGGCGATCAGACCGCCATCATCTGGGAGGGGGACGAGCCGGATGATGCCAAACATATCACCTATAAAGAATTGCATGAGGAAGTATGCCGGTTTGCCAATGCCCTGAAAGCCAGAGGCATCAAAAAAGGTGACCGCGTCACGATTTATATGCCGATGGTTCCAGAAGCGGCTGTTGCGATGCTGGCCTGTACCCGCATTGGCGCTATTCATTCTGTTGTATTTGGCGGCTTTTCGCCAGACGCGCTAGCTGGGCGTATTCAGGATTGCCAGTCAAATTGCGTCATCACCGCCGATGAAGGGGTGCGCGGTGGACGCACAATCCCGCTAAAGGCCAATACGGATAAAGCCTTGCAAAGCTGTCCTGACTGCACCACCTGTTTTGTTATCCAGCGCACCGGTGCGGAAATATCCTGGCAGGAGGGACGCGATATTTGGTACCATGAGGCGGTTTCTGCGGCCTCACCAGACTGCCCACCAGAAGAATTACATGCAGAAGACCCGATGTTTATTTTATATACGTCCGGGTCTACCGGCAAACCAAAGGGGGTATTGCATACCACAGGCGGCTATATGGTTTACGCCTCTATGACCCATCATTATGTATTTGATTATCAGGATGGCGATATTTACTGGTGTACCGCGGATGTTGGCTGGGTTACCGGGCATAGCTATATTTTATATGGACCGCTAGCTAATGGAGCGACCACCTTGATGTTTGAGGGGGTCCCAACCTATCCTGATTCTGGGCGTTTCTGGCAAGTCGTAGAAAAGCATAAAGTATCGATTTTTTACACCGCACCAACCGCTATCAGGGCGCTGATGCGCGAAGGCGATGAACCGGTCAAGAAATGGGATAAAAGCTCTTTGCGCCTGCTAGGTTCTGTTGGCGAGCCGATTAATCCGGAAGCATGGATGTGGTATCATGATGTGGTAGGCGAGCAAAGATGCCCTATCGTTGATACCTGGTGGCAGACCGAAACAGGCGGTATTCTTATCACACCTCTGCCCGGTGCCACCACTACTAAGCCAGGTTCCGCTACCTTGCCTTTCTTTGGGGTTGAGCCTGTATTGGTAGATGGCGAGAATAATATTATCGAAGGAGCTGGTGAGGGTAATCTGTGTATTAACCGGTCATGGCCAGGGCAAATGCGAAGTGTCTATGGCGATCATCAGCGTTTCATTGATACCTATTTTTCTACCTTTGAAGGTCGTTATTTTTCTGGCGATGGCGCGCGCCGCGATGAAGATGGCTATTACTGGATTACCGGGCGTGTAGATGATGTGCTGAATGTTTCTGGACACCGGATGGGTACAGCTGAAATCGAATCTGCACTGGTCGCCCATCCAAAGGTCGCTGAAGCAGCAATTGTTGGCTATCCGCATGATATTAAAGGTCAGGGAATTTATGCCTATGTCACGCTGAATCTTGGCGAGCGTGCAGATGACGCCTTGCACCAGGAATTGCGGCAGTGGGTACGCACTGAAATTGGCCCTATTGCCAGCCCGGATTTACTGCAATGGGCCCCTGGCTTGCCAAAAACACGTTCGGGTAAAATTATGCGCCGAATTTTGCGTAAAATCGCCGCTGATGATTACGCTGAATTAGGCGATACCTCGACACTGGCAGACCCATCTGTGGTTGAGGACCTGATCGAAAACCGCCAAAATCGTGCTGGCTAGCCCTGCGGAGATAGGAGCCATGAAAAGAGGGGAGATATCCCCTCTTTTTGTTTCTATCGCCTTTTAAAGAGGCCGAAAGGCTCTGGATTACGAAGCCGCCGGGATTGTTTCCTCAGCTATGCCCAGCTCAATCGCCCGGCATACCGCATGGGTACGATTACGGGCGCCCAGCTTGGAGCGTAAACTTTTCAGATGATGCTTAATGGTCACCTCGCTAAGGCCGTGGGTGCGCGCTATCTCTTTATTGGATTGTCCAGATAGCAATCCGTTCAACACATCCCGCTCTCTTCCGGTCAGCCAATGTCGGCCAGTTCGGGTAACTTTTTCATCCTGAGCCAGCACATCTGCTGGTACATAAATCTCGCCTACATTAATCATTTGCAAGCCAGCTAGCAGGGCTTGCGCACTCAGCGAATAGGTTAAATATCCAGCAGCACCTGCTGTTAGGAAATCCCGAATTTCGCTACTGCGGCGTATCGAGCCAATAAGGGCCACAGGAATTTGCCCCGAACATTGGGCAATCATTTGCCGAAGACCCACCACTCCGTTCATATCTGGCATTTCTGTATCCAGTGCAATAACCGAGATTTGCGGGGTTTCAGCAGCTATTTGCATAGATTCACGCAAGGTACTCGCCACAATCAAGCTGATATCTGCATTTAGATGGGTGAGGTGATCGTCAATAAAATCACGGCATAAAGAGTTCTCATATCCGAGTAAGATTTTCATCTTTTTACTCCCTCATAAAAAGTAAGAATTGGCTATATTTTCAAGGTACACAGCATCATTTCTACATCTAATGAGTAATATTTTACTCAATTAATCATCTTTAAAAAGATATTACAAGTTGTGTAAATAATAAATTTTGGCAATGATAGTTGAGTTTTTTAGTAAGATCTGGAAATAGAGAAAGAAAACTCTGTTTCATCATAATTATCGGCCAGGTTGCGAGACCGGCTGGTAATCTGTTCAATCGTGAGGGTAGGCACCAGAGAAAACACCGTCTCGGCAAAGGTAGCACGCAAGCTTGAGCGGCTGCGCTTTATGTGATGTGGGCGCCGAAGCCATGGCAGGGCGCGTGCATAGCCAATATTGGTGACCCCATGACCAAGGGTGAGTCGGGACAAATAACCACCAGCAAATCCAGCGGGAAAGGAATGATCAACCTCTACCAGCCAGAACTGTGAGCGCGCATCCCCGGCCAATACAGCTGCCGGATAATCCAGCTGTTCCCGCCCGAAAGACATATTCAGAATGGTGTCATCAAACTGCCATTTTTGAAATTCACTGATAGACAAGACAGACAGGCTGCCTTCAGGGCGCAAATGCTGAGCGATACCCGCTTGCCAGCCCCAAAAGTCGGGACGTAGTTTGTGTATCCCGGTTGTCCAGCCAGCATTATCCAGCTGATAGATCTGTCCAAAATCTGTCATTATACGATTAGTATGATAGGGGGTTTGGTCGGCTGGCGGCTGGCTAGCATAGCTGCCGACACGAAGATTTAAAATATGATGCTTTGCTGTCTTCGCCAGCCATCTAATCTTCAGGCCCACCTCGACATCATCTGCAAACACCCCTAGCTTGGCAGCCTGATAATGCTGCCAGTTCAGGCGCATTTCTTTGGTAAGATTAGCCCGCCTTAGCTGTATTTTGTGAACCCCAAAGCTGGTTTTAAGAATATGCCTGTCTGGCGGCGTCTCGGATACGCTGAATTCCCGTGACGCGGGGCAGATACCCGTAAAGACATCGCAAAAATTATCTACAAAGGAACGAGGCTCGGCACGAATAACATCGCCGCGCCCACCATGATAAGGCAAGCTGCCACGATAGGCATTCAAGCTAAATTGTTTCCGGACCGGGTTTTGCTGTTGTGTGCAAAAATTCTTTAACCGCAAAAAATCATCTCGCCAGGCAATTTGATGCGGGCGCTGATAATTTGCCTGATGGTCCTGAACAAAATTACAATCGCGCAAATAGCTGGCCAATATCAGCCCGTAATGATGCAATCCGCTATGTTCTGGATAGCTTTGCAAGGCACGCTGGACAATAGCCTGGGCACGTTCAGGTGATTGCATGTTTGCAGCCAGTTTGGCAATTCGCAACAGCAGATTAGCTGGCATATACTGAAAATCCAGATGCTGGCGAGCCAGATCCCATGCGGCTTGTTTATCACCTTCCCCAAGAGCGGTGCGAATCGCAACATCCAGCGCCATAATTCCCCGCGGCGAATAGGCCGAAGGACGCGCATTATCCGTTTGTGCAGATACTGAAAACACCCACATCACGCTTAAAAACAGCGCTAATGCCAAAACAGCAACCGAATATGTATAGCGGTGGAAGCGCATCCATAGCAGTCTATAGATGACATCTTAATTTTCGATTAAACCTAAGAATAAATTTGCGTCTTAAAGGATAATCTGTTGACCGGTTAAAAGGAAAGGCGAAGCTGTGCCCCGAACCGATATTCTGACTCAGCAAGACCGGACGCAGGATTTTGAATCTCCAGATAATAGGCAGACATATCTATCCCTTCTAGAGGCTGATAGTCCCAGCCAATCCGTGATTGATGCTCTTTTTTATGATTTTTTAGACTGCAGCTTGCGTGTCTCCTCGCCATTGCCTGCATATAGCTCAACCATCCCGCGCGTAGCATTCAGCGGCTGACCATGAGAGAAGCTAAGGCGGTGATTCTGGCCAATTTCGGTATGCATTTGCAGCAACCAGCTCTGCACATCCACCTCGCCAGAACGCAACAGGCCAGAGCCAGATTTCAACCAGCTTTTGCCAAACAGCCCTTCTGCCTGAAACTGAAACCTGCCGACAGCTTGTTGAAATCCTGCGAACTGCCATAAAGATTGGGCGCCATTCAATGCAAAAGCCCCATCGCCGTTGCTGTCAAACCAACCGGTTTTTTGATCGCCTGCCCCCTGCCCTAGCCAAAACTGGTGATGTGCTCCTTCTTGCCGCCATAAGGCTGACAGAGATTGGCTCTGTTCCTGCTGTCCATAGCGAAGCGTCCAGCCTGTCTGATTCTGCCCAAATGCCGGGCTGGCCTTATCCAGAATATAGATCGCCTCTTTCGGGCCAGCCTGAAGGTCAAACAGGCGCTCTGGATGCTGATCGGATATATGGCCATCACTGCCACTTGCCAGATAATGATGCAGGCCAAATAGGTCAGACACAGGGTGCTTTGGCTCCAGATTGTCTGTCATCATATCCAGTGTTGGAGGTGTTATTGTAGAGATAAAGCTGGCACCATCGATTAAAAACCGGGCCCCGTCAAAGCGATCACTTGCACTGATATGAACCCCGGCCAGCGCGGCCTTTAACGGACCATATAAAATCGGACCAGCATTAAGCTGACTGGCATCTGCTGCAAACAGGCCCTGAGTAGCGGAGATATCCAGTCCTAATACCGGGGCTAGCGCGGCCTGCAAATCCATCTGTCCACGCCCGAACACGGTTTGCATCCGTGCGCTGCCACAGCTACTAAGCGTACAGCCATCTGCGGTTACCAACCCATCATAGCTGGCAGTTTGCAGCAAACGGGCAGCCGCAGATTGCGGACTAAGAGAGGGACAGGCTTCTAGCAGAAGGGCTAACCCGCCAGATACATGTGGCGCTGACATGGACGTACCAGATCGGCGAACATAGCCGCCGCCTGTATCTGCGGCCCAAATACCCGTACTTGCCTGATCATCGCCGCCGCCAGGGGCAGTTAAACACCAGCTAGCGGCCAGACCACACCGATTGGTGTAAACAGGCTCTGTGCCAGACGCCCCTGAAGAGACAACTGTCAACCATCCCCGGCGCAGGGAAGAAAAATAATAGGGCAGACCCGCACGCACGCTTACCTGATTATCGCGCTGATTACCCGCTGCCCAAACCATCACCATGCCACTGCTGACCGCTGATTGCCAGGCAGCTAATTCACGAGGCAATTCGGCTTCAATTTCGCTTCGGCTGATATCATCAATTTCAACTCTGGACCCCCAGCTATTATTGATAATATGCAGATTTTTTCGGCGCGCATCACTGACCAGACCAGGGATCATATTCTCGCCTCTCTGGCTGCCAAAATTACCCGATGCATTTAAAATTCGATAGGAATAAATCTGGCTGCGCGGGGCAACCCCATGCATACCCACCCCATCCTGGGCGCCGCCCAATATCGCCGCCACATGCGTGCCATGCCCATGTAAATCAATTCTTCCATCTGATGCGCTCTGCCAATCCCCGCCAGCATGAAGCCGGCCTGAAAATTCCGAATGCCGACCATCAACACCGGAATCAACAACACCAACGCGAATGTTACGCCCGCTATATCCGGCCCCTAACGCCGCCGATGCCGCTACCTGGCGCAAGCCGGATTGTGCCGCAAATTCACTGCTGGCCCCGCCATATTGTACCTGCCCGCCGCCACCGCCGCCGCCGCCAATACAGGCCGTAAAGAAAAATAATGGTAGGATAGAAAAGATAAAAAACCCGTGACCGGCGCTTCTTGCCAAGAACATCTAACATCCCCTTGTTCTAAACTCAAAGAATAGGGGTATTAGATTTTTCTAATTAACCATACGCGCCTTATTGGTCAGTCTGACTGTCCGTTTGGCTAGGCCTCCTCCTTTTGGGCTTATCCATTTTGTGAAAGGCCATCTTCTATATTGTCAATAAAGCTTATGCAGAGTAGTGTCACCGCAGATATTGGCTGTCACTTCCTGCATCCAAAACAGGGTCCATACAGGCTAGTGTGGCAGCATCTGTAAAACAGCAAGGGGGTTGTGCAGAAATGAACGCTATATTGGTATTGATAGATAATATTGTTGATATCTATATTTTCACCCTTCTGGCATATGTCATCGCCAGCTGGCTGGTTGCGTTTCGCATTGTTAATCCATGGCAGCCATTTGTGCGGGTCGTCCTGCAAGGATTAGGGCGCTTGCATGAACCTCTATTGGGTCGTATCCGTTCGGTATTGCCAGATTTAGGCGGCATTGATATTAGCCCTATCATTGTTTTATTAGCGGTGCAGTTTGGCCGTAATTTATTATTTGAATATCTAGGCTAGTCACGGCCAGCATGGCGGGTAGCGCAGGATAAAAGATAGCTGCAAGGGCAGCTTGGGAAAAATGGGGGCAGGCATATGACAGCGCAAACAATCGATGGCAAAGCTTTTTCAGGCAAGCTGGTTGAAAAAATCACCACCCATGTTGCCGAGCTCGAGGCCGCTCATCACTTCACCCCTGGCCTAGCGGTGGTACTGGTTGGCGAAGATCCGGCCAGCGAAGTTTATGTGCGGAACAAAGCCGAGCGCACAAAAAGCTGTGGCATGCGCTCTATCGAACATCGTCTGCCAGCCGACACCAGCCAAGAGGCATTGCTGGCGCTGATTGAGCAGATGAATAAAGATAACGATATTGATGGCATTCTGGTGCAATTACCCCTGCCGGAACAAATTGATGATAAGGCGGTTATTCAGGCGATTGCGCCGGAAAAAGATGTAGATGGCTTTCATGTGGTTAATGCGGGCTTGCTGGCAACAGGGCAGCAGGCCATTGTCCCGTGCACCCCTTATGGCTGTCTGATGTTACTGCAAGATCATTTTGGCGATTTAAGCGGGTTAAATGCGGTTGTGTTGGGGCGCTCTAACATCGTTGGCAAGCCTATGGCACAGCTATTGTTAAATGCGAACGCAACCGTAACCATTGCCCATTCTCGGACCCGCGATTTACAAGCTGTCTGCCAGCGGGCAGATATTTTGGTCGCCGCCGTGGGGCGCCCGGAAATGGTGAGTGGTGACTGGATTAAAAAAGGCGCGGTGGTCATTGATGTTGGCATTAACCGGATAGCTGCCCCGGAACGTGGTGAGGGGAAATTCCGCCTGACCGGAGATGTTGATTTTGCCAGCGCCGCTGAAAAGGCGGCAGCCATAACACCGGTACCAGGCGGTGTTGGCCCGATGACGATTGCCTGCCTGTTACGAAACACGCTGGTTGCGGCAACTCGTCGCCGGGATATTGCTATTGATACTATTTAGATTATCTAGTCATCAGTACCATTTTATTTCAGATTCTGTCGCACTTTAGCAGAGGAGCGCCCTGATGACTTCATCAGCATCGCAAGTATCTATTCTATCTGGCTCTGGCTGGCCTGAGGCAATTATGATAATTGGGCTGGTGGGTGTCGCTGCCATTCTATTTTGGGGCGTCATTACAATGGGGCGCGGCGGTGCATACAATAAAAATAAATCAAACAAGATTATGCGCTACCGGATTATTGCACAGGCAGTGGTTCTGCTGATATTTATTTCCCTGTTGTGGTTTCGCCAATCTGCATAGCAGGCTGGACGCTAGCTAGAGTTTAACCTTTTGAGCTTTTGCATGCTGATCAAAAGCCCAAGCAAAATAGAAAACGACATTTACTAATGGTCAAGCTAAACAAGATTTATACCCGCACCGGAGATGATGGCAAAACCAGCCTGGTTGGCGGGGGGCGCGTATCCAAACATGCAAAACGCCCGGCGGCCTATGGCGAGGTGGACGAGCTAAACTCGGTACTGGGCATGGCACGCCTGGATTGCAACCCTGAAATGGATGCACAGCTGGCCCGTATTCAGAATGATTTGTTTGATTTAGGCGCAGATTTAGCCACCCTGGATGATATGAAACCTGCTTTACGAATTACCGCAGAACAGGTTACCCGCATTGAACAGGAAATTGACGCGATCAACGAGAATCTGTCAGCCTTAAATTCCTTTATTTTGCCAGGTGGAACACCGCTAGCGGCATGGCTGCATTTGGCCAGAACCGTTGCCAGACGGGCAGAACGCCAGATAACAGAACTGGCAACTGTCGAGCCGGTAAATGAACATGCGATGCAATATATCAACCGCTTGTCAGATTTATTGTTTGTGCTGGCACGTCATGCTAATGATGGGGGCAAGAGCGATATTTTATGGGTACCTGGCGGCACCCAGGAAGAACAGTAATACCCGGTAGACGCCAAATGGTAGACACCAGAAGGTAGAAAGCAAAAGCAGAAAGCAAAAAACCGATGACAAGCGCACACCCTCAAATGGGTCAGCTATCGGCCAGCTATCTGTTTCAGACAAGGACGGATCAGGAGGGAAAAAAGTGATGAAAGTCTTAGTTCCGGTTAAAAGAGTAATTGATTATAACGTCAAGGTACGGGTAAAGCCTGACCAAAGCGGCGTTGAATTAGCGAATGTCAAAATGGCAATGAACCCGTTTGACGAGATTGCGGTTGAGCAGGCCTTGCGGATCAAGGAAGCTGGCGGCGCAGACGAAATTGTTCTGGTATCTATCGGGCCTGCACAATCACAGGAAACCATTCGCACTGGCCTGGCTATGGGCGCGGATCGCGGTATTCATATCGAAGCTGGACAGGATGTTGAGCCTCTGGCGGTCGCAAAATTACTAAAAGCTGTGGTGGATAAAGAAGCCCCTGGTCTTGTGCTTTGCGGCAAGCAGGCTATTGACGGTGATTGCAACCAAACCGGTCAGATGCTGTCAGCCCTGCTTGGCTGGTCTCAAGGCACCTTCGCCTCTGGTGTGGAGATCGCCGGGGATAAGGCCAAAGTTGTACGCGAGGTTGATGGCGGGCTGGAACATATCACGGTGAATATGCCTTGTGTGATTACCGTGGATTTGCGCCTGAATGAGCCGCGCTATGCCTCCCTTCCAAACATCATGAAAGCCAAGAAAAAGCCCATTGATAGTCTGGATGCCGCAGAGCTGGGCGTAGATACAACCCCGCGCCTGAAAACCGTTAAGGTAGAAGAGCCAGAAGCCCGTCAGGCCGGCATCAAAGTTGGCTCGGTAACCGAGCTGGTCGATAAACTCAAGAACGAAGCAAAGGTGATATGATGAGCATTCTAGTTGTAGTTGAACATGATAATCAGGCGGTTAATGCCGCAACCTTGAACACTCTTGCTGCTGCACGGCAGATTGGCGACGACATCCATTTGCTGGTCGCTGGCGAGAATTGCGGAGATGCTGCAAATGCAGCGGCTGCATTGGAAGGGGCAACAAAGATATTATCAGCAGATAGCGCTGAATATGGTCACAGCCTGGCAGAAAATCTGGCCCCACTGGTAGCAGGTATCGCTGGTGACTATAGCCATATCCTGGCCCCGGCGACCACTTTTGGTAAAAATGTGATGCCGCGTATTGCCGCCTTATGCGATGTGCCGCAAATCTCTGACATTATTGAAGTTGTGGATAGCAATACCTTCAAGCGGCCAATCTATGCTGGTAACGCGCTGGCCACTGTGCAGTCTGATGACAATCTGAAGATTGTTACCGTGCGCAGTACCGCGTTTGAAGCGGTCGCAGATAATGGCGGAACAGCCGCGATTGAAGCGATCTCAGCAGCTGGCGATCAAGGTCTGTCGAGCTACGATAAGTCAGAGCTTTCCTCTTCTGAGCGTCCAGAACTCACCTCGGCAAATATTGTTGTATCTGGTGGGCGCGGTATGCAGGATGGGGCGAACTTTACCATGCTGGAAAGTGTTGCAGACAAGCTGGGTGCGGCAGTTGGCGCGTCCCGTGCGGCTGTTGATGCTGGCTTTGTGCCAAATGACTATCAAGTTGGTCAAACAGGCAAGGTTGTGGCACCAGAACTATATCTGGCAGTAGGTATTTCCGGTGCTATTCAGCATCTGGCAGGCATGAAAGACAGCAAGGTGATTGTCGCTATCAATAAAGATGAAGAAGCACCGATTTTTCAGGTCGCTGATTATGGTCTGGTCGCAGATCTATTTGATGCGGTTCCTGCCTTTGATAAAGAGCTGTAAAGGCGCCCAGTCCCAGAAAGCTGGCCCAGAAAATTAGCCTAGCAAATAGGCACGAAGCTGGTCGATAACCGCTTCATCATTCCATTCAGCCGGGCCGGTATGCACTGCATATTCGGCCTGGTTTTTTTTCACCAGCAAGGTTGTCGGCAGACCGCGCAGGCCAATTGCCCGCCCCATCTCTGCTTTCGGGTCATACAGGGATAGGGGGGCGGTAATATCGCGCGCCTGTAAAAAAGGCTGAGCGGTTTTCTGGCCGCCACGATCCATAGAGACAAGCACCAGGGTTATTTCATCTTCTGCCAAAATCTGTGCTGCCTCTTCCAGCATAGGTAATTCCACCACACATGGCGCACACCAGGTTGCCCAGAAATTAATTAATAATGGCCTATCTGCCAGCTTCGACAATGAATAGCTGCCGCTATCACTGGTCAGCTCTATATCTGGCAGGCCAGCCTCTGACAGCGTTAAATCGAGGGCATTATTTGCATGCGCGGGCGATATCCCCCCGAACCATGCCTGAGCGGCCCCGATAGCGCCCATGCTGGCACAAAGATAAGATGGCAAACTGGCCAACAGATGGCGGCGAGCGCTATTTAGGGGCTGATTCTTTTTCATTTCTATCCTATAAAGCAGGGCAATCGCCAAAAAAACGGTAAAACCAATACGTTTCACACAGAACCTATGTCTGTTTATAGACCTGCAGGTTCAAACTAAGGTAGGGTGGCATTATGACAAAAGCTGACAAAAATGCACCGAAAAAAACAGCCTCTTCTGCTATTTGGGGTGGCCGGTTTGCAGGTGGTCCCTCACAATTAATGACCGATATCAACGCCTCTATCAGCTATGACAAGGCGATGTATAAACAGGATATTGCGGGATCAGTTGCCCATGCCACCATGCTGGTAGGCCAAAAGATCATCACTGAAGCGGACTTGAGCGCCATATGCGAGGGCCTGGCCACAATTGAACAGGAAATTAGCGATGGCGTGTTTGAATTTTCAGACGCGCTAGAAGATATCCATATGAATATCGAATCGCGCCTGGCCAGCCTTATCGGGGATCCAGCGCGCCGGCTACATACAGCACGTTCCAGAAATGATCAGGTTGCAACCGATATTCGGCTGTGGCTGAGAGAGGCTATCGAGCAGTTGGATAGCCAGCTGGCAGCCTTGCAAAAGGCGCTGATGGATCAGGCAGAAGCCCATATCACCACTGTGATGCCTGGCTACACCCATTTACAAACAGCCCAGCCTGTCAGCTTTGGTTTTCATCTGATGGCCTATGTTGAGATGTTTGGCCGCGATCGTGGGCGTTTTGCAGATGCACGCAAACGGCTGAATGAATCGCCACTTGGCGCCGCTGCACTGGCAGGCACCCCGCATCCGATAGACCGGCATCAAACAGCTAGCCTGCTGGGATTTGCACGGCCAATGCCAAATGCTATGGATGCGGTATCTGCCCGTGATTTTGCCATAGAATTTTTAGCTGCCGCCGCGATTTGTGCAACCCACCTCTCTCGGCTGGCAGAAGAAATTGTTATCTGGTCCACAGACAGGTTTGGATTCATCAGCTTGTCAGATGCGTTTACAACCGGCTCGTCTATCATGCCGCAGAAACGCAATCCGGATGCCGCCGAGCTGGTACGGGCCAAGCCTGGACGCATTATTGGTGATTTGCTGGCATTGCTAACCGTTCTAAAGGGCCTGCCGCTAGCCTATGGCAAGGATATGCAAGAAGATAAAGAGCCAGTTTTTGATGCGGAAAGCTCGCTATCGCTTAGCCTGGCGGCAATGACAGGCATGATAGCTGACCTTACTGCCCATCCAGACGCGATGCGGGCGGCCCTTGAAAAAGGCCATCCCACCGCTACAGATTTGGCAGATTATCTGGTACGGGTTCTGAATATGCCGTTTCGCGATGCCCATCATGTAACAGGCAAGCTGGTCGCGCTGGCAGATAAGCATGGATGCGCGCTCGATGGGCTGTCTCTTGCGGATATGCAAGCGGTTGAGCCGCGTCTAGAGGCCAGTATTTTTGAAGTGCTATCTATAGATTCAGCCCTGCAGGCCCGCGACAGCTTTGGCGGCACCGCCCCTTCAGAAGTCGCTGCCCATATTAAAGCGGCGCGTATCGCCTTTTTAAAGAACACTTAAACCTGTAATCAGCTAGACGGAGCCCATTATGATACGAATTCTATGCTTCATAGCCGCGCTAACAATGATGACTGCCAGCCTTAGCGCATGTGGCAAACGAGGAGAGCCGCAACGACCATCTGAAGTTGCCACAGATACAGCAAGCTAGGGCTTATTAGATTTATGACAGAGATTCATCGCAATTCAGCTGGTGAGCTGATGATTTCGGGAGTGTCGGCAGCCGCGCTAGCTGCTGAATTTGGCACGCCGCTTTATGTTTATTCCGGTGATGGTTTTGCCGCGCATTATCGCGCCTTTTGTGCCGCGCTAAGCAGCCTTGATACAAATGTGCATTACGCGGTTAAGGCAAATTCTGCGCTGGGCATTCTGGGCCTGCTGGCCCAGCATGGGGCAGGTGCGGATATTGTTTCTGGCGGCGAGATGCAAAAATGTCTGGCAGCAGGTATTCCAGCTGAGCGGATTGTTTTTTCCGGAGTGGGTAAATCAGACACTGAAATCCAGCAAGCCCTAGAGGCCGGGATTGGCCAAATCAACGCCGAATCAGCATCTGAACTTCGGCATATTAGTGCTATCGCTACTGAAATGGGCGTTATAGCCCCGGTTGCGTTGCGGGTGAATGTGAATGTGGATCCAGGGAGCCATGCGAAAATATCAACTGGCCAGCGGTCAACAAAATTCGGTATTCCGGTTGCCGATGGCGAGGCCGCATCCCTATATCGCCAGATGGCTAGCGATACAGCTATTCGGCCTGCTGGATTAGCTGTGCATATCGGATCGCAATTGACCAATCTGGCACCGTTTGAGAAAGCCTATCTGGAACTATTAGAGTTGGCAGACAGCCTGCGTGCTGAGGGCTTTGAGGTACCGGTTCTGGATTTGGGAGGCGGGCTGGGTATCGATTATCATGGCGAACAGCTGCCTGATTTTGCTGCCTATGGGGCGCTGGTTACCCGCATTTTCAGTAATCGCGGCTACCAGCTTGGGTTTGAGCCTGGCCGCGCGATCGCCGCAGATAATGGCCTGTTATTGACCAGAACCCATTATATCAAACAGGGTGAGGATAAGCGGTTCATTATTGTTGATGGCGCGATGAATGACCTTATCCGGCCTACCTTGTATGAAGCCTATCACCGCATTGAACCTGTATTGGATAGAGGCAAGGGCTGCGGCATGGCAGATATTGTGGGCCCGGTTTGCGAGACAGGCGACTATTTGGGACAGGGCCGGGATATGCCGGATATTCGGGAAGGCGATCTGCTGGCGGTATTTTCCGCAGGCGCCTATGGCGCGGTAATGATGTCGACCTATAACACGCGGCCAGAAGCAGCAGAGGTGATGATATATCAAGGCGAGGTGCATGTGTTGCGCCGCCGCCGCACCATTGAAGAGTTGCTGGCGGCGGAAGAGAATCCGTTTGGTTAAGGCTGGCGAAGCCACGGACGCCATCCAGCATTCTAGCTGGCTGAAGGGCAGCAGCAAAAATTATCGCATCAAAGGTTCTGGTAACAGATCTACCTGTATCTCTGCACTATGCGCGTTACTTACTTCTTTTTGAATAAAGAAATCGGTTGTTTGCCCTGCGGCGATAAAGGCATCCTCCGGGATAAGCTTTTCACTAGCCAGAAGGGTTTTATCTTCACCAACCACCTGCATTAATAGTGGGGCAGCATGTGCGGTAAAGCTATCAGAATTGAATATCTGGCCGCGCACCCGCAATAAATTCCCCTGATAGGTTGCCTGCAGATTTTGAATCCTCAATATATCCAGATCTGGCTCTATGGTAAGCCCAGCCCCATTAAAAGAAGATATCAGGCCAGGAAAGCTGGCCGTAATAGGCGCTCTGAGGGAAAACAGGGTGCCGCTTATCAGCATAACAAATAGCAGCAGTACTGTGGGTAGGCGCAATTTTTGTATAACATCCCAAACCGCGTTGCGCGGCGGCGGCGCGGTTTTTCCACCCCCCTCAACATGCCAGATATGCGCGCATACCGAACACCGAACCTGTTGCCCATTTAGGCCCACCGAGGCATTATCGATTCGGAAAATGGTTTTACATTGCTCACATGTCAAAAGCATTAACATATCCACCTGTCTTAGCGCTCTCTTCCTCTTAGCCGATGTTTGATTAACTAGCTAGCCGTTTTTTGCCACGCAAAAGAGAGGGGAAAGAGGCAAAGAAATTTCCGCCAGCCCCGGTTCCCACAGGAAATCGGCTTTGCTATAAGCCCATTTACAGATAGTATTCTACACCTGAATGCGAACGGGCATCCGGCGAGGCAGAATGATGAAAAATGCAACGATCAAAAAGCAGCTAGGTGCCGGTCTTGTCGTGCTGTTTTTCGCTTTGTTTGGATTTCTGGCCTGCGTACAGCATTTTGCCCTTACCTTGCCCCAGAAACCCCCTTTGGCTGCCAGTCTGACCGATGGCCTGGTGGTGGCGACAGGCGGACAATCACGGATTGTTGAAGGGCTTCGCCTGATAGAACAGGGCGCCTCTATGCGAATGCTCATCACCGGTGTTGGCAAGGGTATTTCAAAAGCCAGCCTGACTGAAACCTTTGCTAAATCTGCGCGCCAAAAAGCGATTTTTGACTGCTGTGTTGATTTGGATGCCACAGCTATCGATACAAGGGGCAATGCGATAGCAGCCCGCAACTGGGCACAAACACATCAGCTATCCAGCCTGTCACTGGTAACTGCTAATTATCATATGCCACGAGCCTTGCTGGTTTTTCAACGCATTTTGCCAGATATGACACTTATACCCCTGCCGGTAAGCCCACCTGATTTGCAACCTATGCAGTGGTATGCGAACTGGCCAACCGCCAAACTGCTGATGCGGGAATATGCTAAATATCTGGTTGTTTTAATCTTCAGCTAGAAGATGATAAGCAGCTTATGAATCCTGACCTGCATCAATAATAGAGCGGCGGATATCACGGGTACGGCTGAACAGTTCAAATAATTTATCGCCTTCCTGCCACCTTATAGCGCGTTGCAGATAGGTTAAATCTTCGGAAAAACGCTGCATCATCTCTAGCACTGCTTCATCATTATTCAGGAAAACATCTCGCCACATAGTCGGGTCTGAGGCAGCGATGCGGGTGAAGTCGCGAAAGCCGGATGCAGAGAACCGAATCACATCATTTTTTAAATCTTGTTCCAAATCAACAGCGGTACCGACAATGGTATAGGCGATAAGATGCGGCAAATGCGAAGTAATAGCCAAAACCCGGTCATGATAGTCAGCGGTCATCTGCTCGCACATCGCGCCTAGATCTGTCAGCAATCCTTCGACTGCGGCTAATTTGTCCGGATCAGCCCCATTTGGCAAAACTAGCCAGTAGCGCCCCTCAAATAGCGAGGCAAACCCTGCCGCCGGGCCAGAAAATTCGGTTCCAGCTAGCGGGTGCCCTGGAATAAAATGACACCTTTCGGGGATCAAATCTTTGGTATCACGGATGACAGATCGTTTTGTTGAGCCGGTATCGGTTACCACACAATCTTCTGCCAGATGCGGGGCCGCAGCTTCCATAACAGCTGCCATTGCGCCCACCGGAACCGCCATGACGACCAGCCCGGCCCCAGCCACCGCCGCGCTTAATTCCTCTTCAATGCTATCGCCGATAGATAGCGCGCGGGCCTCTTCACGGACCTCTGGATCCTTGTCATAAAGACTGACGGAAAAAGGCAGTTTTTTATGCTTTATCGCTAGGGCAAAAGAGGCGCCGATAAGGCCAATGCCAATGATGGCGATTTTGTTTGATATAAATTGCTGCGGCACAATACTGGCTCCGGTTACTCTGGCTGACCGTCGCGCTGCATCAGCGCGATAAAGGCATCTTTGACGATTTCCATTTCCTCGTCTGTTCCAATCGACATCCGTAAATAATCGTTTAGCCCATAAGCGCCCATTGCCCGTAGCAAAATATTCCGGCTAGAGAAAAACTGTTCAGCTTCTGCTGCGGTAACCCCTTTTTCAGCATCAAAACGCATCAGAATGAAATTCGTTTGTGACGGCAGAACCTCCAGACCTAATTGGGTCAAAAAATCTGGCAGAACCGCCATCCATTTTTGATTATGCGCAATCGATTTTTCCTGAAATTCAATATCCTGAACCCCCGCAATGCCCGCCAGCACAGCTGCCTGATTGACCGAAAATGGCCCCCGAATAGAGGCAAGGGTCGTCAGGATTTCAGGCGGACAATAAGCCCAGCCCAACCGCAAGCCTGCCAAGCCATGCAGCTTGGAAAAGGTGCGGGTCATTACCACATTGTCATTTTCCTCAACCATTCTGGCAGCCGCATCTGAAAACCCGTCTTCCAGATATTCTGCATAGGCCCAATCCAGAACCAGCAAAATATGCGGGGGTAAATTTTCATGCAGGCGCACGACTTCCTGCATCGAAATCATCGTGCCTGTTGGATTGTTTGGATTCACCAGAAACAGAATTTTCGTGCGTTCGGTCACGGCTGCCAGCAAATTATCCACGCTGACCGTCATATCCTCATCTGGTGCTTTCACCGAAACACCACCTGCTATTTGGGTTGCCTGCGGAATAACCAAAAACGCATATTCGCTCATCACCACCTCATCACCTGGCTCTAGATAGGCCATGGTCAAAAGACTGATAAGCTCGTCAGAGCCGTTCGATGTGAGAATGCGGCTGGCCTGAAGATGATAGCGTGCAGCGATCGCCTCATTCAGAAGATGATCCTGAATAGCAGGATAACGCGCTGGATCAATCGCCGTATTTTGTACCGCTTCCAGTGCCTTTGGCGAGCATCCCAGCGCCCCTTCATTCGCAGACAGCCTTATCAACCGCCCAGCAGAAGCCGCCCCAAAAGAGGGTCTGTAAGACAGCATGGAAGCGATAGCCTGTTTCGGCTGAGGTGCGGTCATATCTGAATCCCTTTATTCTGTATCAGGGCGAAGACAGGTGCAGTATCCCAGCAGACGCACCCCGGATATCTTTTCATAACGGGAAAGTTCTGTAATCTCAATTCTATTTCCGTCCTGATGATAGTAAACGCCCCTATCCCCATCTGCCTGTTCAGCTGGGGGACGGGCGATTATCCAGCCCTCAATTTCAGCCTGTTTGTCTCTATCGGACACAGGCGACACCAAAGGCAGGCGGGCGATCACCAATGCCGTTTCACCCTCCCCCAGAAATGGGGCAAGGTCTAGCAGCTCGGCAGGCGAGACCAGCACTATATCTGCTTTTTCGGAGGTGAGGGCCTGTAGCCCTGCATCCGCGCTATCAAAGATTTCCAAATTTAACTGCCCGGCGGAAAAATTAGTAGCGATATCGCGCATCGACGCGCTGGCCGCGATGGTGAAGTTCGGGCGTTGTTCAGCAATACTGGAAGAGATAATCGCCCGCCAGACCACCGGAATAAGAGGTTGAAGCCCGGCAGGTGCATCCGCCAGCAACCTGCTCAGCATCTGGGCCTCGCGGGCGGGTCTGAAGATATGCCCATTATCTGTTTTCGCCGCGCTGACTTTACGCGAAAGCTCCAGCCGGGCTGTTAGCATATCAACCAATTGGCTATCCAGCGCATCAATTTGCACTCGCAGGTCAGCTAAAATCTCTGCCATGGCGGCCTCACTTATCACCTGATTACGTTATTAAAAAGGGTTATGGGTGCCTATTTTTCGGCGATATCGCACCTGCAGGCTGCCTTACAATAAACTGCCTGACACGGTGCCGCAATGCTGGGTTAGCTTGTTGATAAGGAGAATAGAGTTTTTTTGTGGCCCGGATCATTAAAACACCGCCAAACATCGGCCAAATAAGGCGGCCCAGACGGTTTAGCTTGACCCGCATCCCATTTGGCAGCCCCAGCGCAAAGGCCGGTATAAATAAAGATGGCCGGGATGCGGCAACCTCAAACCCTGCCTGTTCCAGCTGCCGCATAATTTGTCGGCGACTAAAGGGCCGGCCCTGGCCAAAGGGGGTTTTTTCTGTGCGGGCCAAAAATCCGCGCCGATGCGGGACAATCAGGACCAGCTCGCCACTGCCGCGCAAACATCGCCATGCCTCATCCAGAAACCCTTGCTGATCGCGAACATGTTCCAGCGCATGTATCACCAAGATTCGCTCGCACATCTCTGAGGCCAGCGGCCAGGCCGCGCTATCTATACTCGCCAC
>JBMHCK010000119.1:0-10323 GCA_049889955.1 Puniceispirillaceae bacterium (SeqCode) | reverse complement strand
GGCTGGTTTGTGCGAAATGCAAAACACCAGTAGAGTTTGTCGCCTTTGCCGAGGCAGGGGAAGACGCGCTATCTGCCCACCAAGAGCCAAAGTTATGAGCGCGACTTCTTTATTTTTGTTTCAGGACAGGCAAGAGATTTTTGCAGCCGCACTTCACGGGCTGGCAGACAGGCCCTTTGCGAATCCCGAGTTTTTTACCGAAGAAGAAATCGCCGCCCTCAAGGCAGCGGCACTGGCCCTGCCATTTCGCAAAGCCAGCCCAAATGTTGGCAATAATGTGTATCAGGATTTCGATATCTGTTTTCCAGCCCCGATGGAGGGGGTGTTTGCCAGGCTTGCCACAGGCTTGGAAGGGCTGGCAGCTTCTATGCAGGCGGCGCATCCGCAATTATTTGAATCACCTGTTCTTATCAATGATTTTGCGGTGCAGCACTATCCCCGCAATTCGGCTGGCATCGGGATACATAAGGATGCGCTTAGCTACCGAAATCTGGTTTTTATTATCACGCTGGCAGGTTCTTCTGAGCTTTTCACCTGTTCAGATCGTGATGGCACCGACCGCCAGGTAATCGCAGATAATCCCGGTCGTCTGGTAGTGTTGCCTGCGCCTGGTCTAGCCTATCTGCCAGATCCCAAAATGCGCCCCCTGCATGGGGTGGATAACATTACAGATGGCCGCCTATCTATCGGCTTTCGATGCCAAAAAGCCTGATCTCTTTGCAGATAACCCTGACCCCCTCACCAGATAGGCTAGCCAGAAAACCTATCCTTTTGGTAGGGCTTGTCAGCCTTGTAAAACACTGTCAGACTATAAGGTGATCTGATGGCAGTGGGACATGCCATCTTCTTTCGGCCAGCTTCTTTCGGCCAATTATTGGCCAGCAAGTTAAAGCCAGTGCTGTTGAGAATTTGTTGTGTGACCTTGTCATCTGACGGTTTTTGATGTCAGACAGAGGAGCAATACAACATGATCATTAATGTTTCCGGACAAAATATGGATACAGGCGCAGCTTTTCAGGAACATAGCCGAGAGCTCATCGAGCATATCGTTGAAAAATATTACACTCCGGCTGTCAGCGCGAATGTTACTCTGGAAAAAAGTGATGGCGGATTTGATGTACGTATCCGCATGAATTTAACGCGCCGTATAGAGCTGGAAGCAAGTGGTTTTGCACGAGACGCCCACGCCGCACTCGAAGATGCCGGCCAGCATGCAGAAAAGCGGCTGAGACGCCATAAAAGACGGCTGAAAAATCACCGCCAGCAGGCCGAAACAACAGAAGATATTATCTCTGCCCCGATGTCTATTTATGCGACCGCCGCACAGCTGGAAGCGGTAAATGGCGAGGAAAGCCGCGAGCCTGAAGAGGGAAGTAGCGATGATAGCTTGCCGATTATTGCCGAGCTTTCCTATGAGGTGGAAAGCCTGAGCGTAGAGCAGGCGGTAATGCGGCTGGAACTAAGCGGAGATAATTGCCTGTTGTTCCGCAATTCCGGTCATATGGGGCTGAATATGGTGCATCTGCGCGAGGATGGCAGTATTGGCTGGGTTGACCCAAGGGGAACGCGCGAATTGCAGGGCGCATCGCAAGCGGTCTGAAGCTAAAATCTGGATAGGTTCTTATCCGCTAGGCTAGGGGCGATTGGCAGGCAGATTTATCGCCTCTATATGCCACTGTCCACCAGCATGATGGGCATGCTGATCTGGCAGGAAGTTAAAGATGGTTTGGCTATAATTGCCTATCTGAATAGAGAGCGCACGATCCAGCGGTAATTCCAGGCAATAGGCGATAGCCGCGCGAATAGTATGGGCATGGGCGAAAAAGATATGCGGTCGGTTATCTTCTGTCGTGGAAATTTCAGCTGAGAATTTATCCATGAACGCTGAAATACGCTGATATTGCTGGGCAAAGCTCTCCCCTTTCGGGGGGATCAGCTCTGCGGTCTGAAACGAAAAATTATGGCGTGGGGCGTTTTCTAATTCTGCCCAGACATTATCCAGCTTTGCGCCCGCCCATTGCCCTAAGTCCTGTTCGATAATCTCGTTAGTAATAGTCTTTTGTGCAGCACCTGGGCGGCCCATCTGGTTGAGGGCTTGTTCTAGCTGGGCGGCGGTTTGCTGACAGCGTTTCAGCGGGCTGATCAGCCAATGCGCCGCATCTGGTAACATTCTGGCTAGCGCATTGGCACTGGCGCTATCGGGAACAATATCGGGATCATGGGCAGGGACATGCCCTTCAGGACGCCAGGACGGGGCATGGCGTATCCAGATACATTTTGTTACCGGTTTTTTCATGCGTGCCGATCTCTCTTCTCTAACAGGTTTTTGTCCCTGTTCGGTTTGTCAGGACCATCTGTGTTCATGAGATGGCATAATTTTGTTTCTGTGCAAGCTCTGTTCTTGCAAAAAAAGATCAAAAGGCGTCAAAATTAGGGGGTCAAGAACAGGCTGTTTGCTCTCCGACTGCCGATAGGGGGATTGTTTTTGCCCTGACCAGTTGGTTTCAGTCGCGATAGCGGCCAGGTGGCGGTACTGGGCAAATAGGCGTCCAGTATGAGATATTCAGGCCAGCCAGTACCCATAGCCTTTTAAGGCAGAATAGCGACGACCGGCAATAGGGGGAGTAATGGTCAGACGCAACACACGCAGAGCAAAAACACAAGCTGAAGGCCCGCGCAAACTGCTGGATGAGCAGTTGCCGTGGCAAATGCCGCGTTATTTTGACCGCCCCACCGAACCGTTATCCGCTGACCAGATTGAAGCGATACATGAAGCCAGCCTGGATGTTATCGAGCAAATTGGCATCCGGTTTTTAAATGAAACGGCCCTTGATCACCTGCAACGGGCGGGCTGTAGCATTGACCGTAGCGATATGAATGTAAAGATGGACAGGCATTGGGTGATGGAGATGGTGCGCCATGCCCCCTCCAGCTTTACCGTTACGCCGCGCAATCCGCAGCGCAAAATCACTGTGGGTGACGGGCATTTTATTTTCGGGCAAGTATCCTCGCCGCCAAATATTCTGGACAGTGAAACCGGCAGGCGTATGGGCACCAGAGAGGATTTTTGTAACTTCCTGCACCTCTCACAAGCCTTTAACTGTATTCACGCCATTGTTGGCTATCCAGTTGAGCCTATGGATTTGCATGCCTCTGTTCGGCATTTATATGCAACGCTGGATATGCTGGTGCATACAGACAAGGTTATTCATGGCTATTCGCTTGGCAAAGAGCGTATCGAAGATGTGATGGAGATGACGCGGATAGCCGCCGGGATAAGCCATGAAGAATTTGATGCTCGCCCGCATATGTTTACCAATATTAATTCCTCTTCTCCGTTAAAGCATGACTATCCTATGCTGGATGGGGCGATGCGGCTGGCAGCGCGCAATCAGCCTGTAGTTATCACGCCCTTTACCCTGTCGGGGGCTATGGCTCCTGTGACTATTGTCGGGGCGATTGTCCAGCAAAATGCCGAAGCGCTGGCGGCGATTGCGCTGCTGCAATTTATAAATCCAGGCACGCCTGTGGTATATGGCGCCTTTACCAGCAATGTAGACATGAAATCAGGGGCGCCTGCTTTTGGCACGCCGGAATATGTTCGCGCGATGCAGGTTTCCGGGCAAATGGCCCGCTTTTATGATGTGCCTATTCGTAGCTCTAATGCAAATGCGGCCAATGTGCCAGATGGCCAGGCCGTATGGGAATCTGCTTTTTCCCTGCAAGGGGCGATGTCTGGTCATTCTAATTTAATCTATCATGCCGCTGGGTGGCTGGAAGGCGGGCTGTCGGCTAGTCCAGAAAAATTTGTGATGGATTGCGAGATGCTGCAGCAGGTTACCTATACCCAGCAACCTCTTGAATTTGATACAGATGCGCTAGCGGTAGAGGCGATAAATATTGTTGGGCCAGATGGTCATTTCTTTGGATGTGATCATACGCAAAAACGATATAAAACAGCATTTTATATTCCATTTCTATCAGATTGGTCGAACTATGAAAGCTGGCAGGAAGCTGGCGCAATCTGGACCCATGATCGTGCCCATACGGCATATAAACGAATTTTGGAAGAACATCAGCCGCCCATTATCGACCCCTCAATTAAAGAAGAATTAGAAGCCTTTGTAGCGCACCGTGTTGAAGAAGGTGGCGCCCCAACCGATTATTAATGACCCATCTTGGCTGAGGATTATATCTGCCAAATAAGCGGTCAGAAACGACCATATGTAAAAAGCGAGCTAAGCTTGGAAAAGGAAGTAAAGATGCAAGATCAGGCAAGAGTTGTAGTTATTGGCGGCGGCGTTGTTGGGGCCTCTGTTCTCTATCATCTCACCAAGCATGGCTGGAGCGATGTTATGTTGCTGGAACGCTCGGATTTGACCTCTGGCTCTACCTGGCATGCGGCTGGCGGGATGCATACGATTAACGGGGACCCCAATGTTGCCAAGCTGCAGCAATATACCATCGGCCTATACAAGGAAATTGAAGAACTATCTGGCCAGGATATTGGCTTGCATATGACGGGCGGTGTTATGTTGGCAGCAACCGAAGAACGTTTTGATTGGCTAAAGGGGGTGTATGCCAAGGGTAAATATCTGGGAATGGATGAGCTGGAGATTATCACCCCTGAACGGGCAGCTGAATTGATGCCATTACTTGACCCCTCACAATTTGTTGGCGCGCTATATGACCCTATTGAAGGGCATTGCGACCCTTATGGGGTGACCCATGCCTATGCCAAAGCTGCGCGTAAAAACGGCGCTGTTGTGGAAACCCAAACCAAGGTGGAAAGTCTGTCTCAAACGCCAGATGGTACCTGGCATATTGAAACCAATAAGGGCATGATCCGTGCAGAACATGTGGTCAATGCTGGCGGATTATGGGCGCGTGAAATCGGCAGGATGGTAGGGCTGGAGCTGCCGGTTCTGGCGATGGAACATATGTATCTGCTGACCGAAGATATGCCAGAGGTCGCGGAATTCAATGAAAAGACAGGCATTGAAATGCTGCATGCGGTTGATTTTGATGGCGAGATTTATTTGCGTCAGGAACGCGGCGGCATGTTGATGGGAACCTATGAGAAAGCCTGTCGTCCATGGTCAGAACATGAAACACCCTGGTCCTTTGGGCATGAATTGCTAGAGCCGGATATTGACCGTATTGCCCCCTCCCTTGAAGTAGGGTTTCAGCATTTCCCAGCTTTTGAACAGGCTGGGATTCGAAAAATCATCAATGGACCCTTTACCTTTGCCCCGGATGGTAACCCGCTGGTTGGGCCGATTGAGGGGATGACCAATTACTGGTCAGCCTGTGCGGTGATGGCCGGATTTTCGCAAGGGGGCGGGGTCGGGCTGGCGCTGTCTAACTGGATTGTTAATGGCGATCCGGGCTTTGATGTCTGGGCAATGGATGTAGCGCGGTTTGGTGATTATGCCAATTTGGCCTTTACCAACGCCCGGGTGCGTGAAAATTACTCTCGCCGCTTTTCCATTCGCTATCCAAATGAAGAGCTGCAAGCCGCACGTCCATTGCTGACCACGCCGATTTATGATCTGCTAGAGGCCAGAGGCGCACAGTTCGGGGCCAGCTTTGGCCTGGAAGTGCCGTTATGGTTTGCACCAAATGGAGAGCGGGATGAATTTTCATGGCGGCGTTCAACCGATTTTGACCATGTTGGCGCCGAAGCCCGGGCGGTGCGGGAATCTGTTGGCCTGACTGAAATCTCAAACTTTGCTAAATATAGCGTTGAAGGGCCGGGGGCTGCCGCCTGGCTGGATAGGATGCTGGCGTGTAAATTGCCCGCGATTGGCCGCATGACCCTTGCCCCGATGTTAAAAGAAGATGGCCGGGTGATCGGTGATTTCTCGCTTGCTCGCCTGGATGAAGACAGTTTCTTCATTGTCGGATCTGGCATTGCAGAAAGCTATCATATGCGCTGGTTTGAGGCGCATTTGCCAGAAGATGGCTCGGTAAGCCTTCATCCAGAAGGGCTGGGCCTGACCGGCCTTAGTATCGCTGGGCCACAGGCGCGCGCCGTGCTGCAAAAGCTGACTCATAGTGATGTTAGCCATGCCGAATTTGGTTTTATGGCGATAAAGTCCCTGAATTTGGGCATGGTGCCAGCGCTGGTTGGGCGGGTCAGCTATACAGGCGATTTGGGCTATGAGATCTGGGTGCGCCCGGAATATCAACGCCGTTTATTTGCCGATATTCTGGAAGCGGGTGCAGAATATAATATCCGCCTGTTTGGCAGCCGGGCCTTAAACGCCCTGCGTCTGGAAAAGAATTTCGGCAGTTGGGGACGTGAATTTCGGCCTGTTTATTATCCGCATGAAACCGGCCTTGACAGTTTTTGCGCGTTCAAAAAAGAGGCGGATTTTATTGGCAAAACAGAGGCTGCAACAGCCCAGCAGAACGGAGCAGGGGCCTATCGCCTACGAAGCTTTGTGATCGCCGCTAAAAATGCAGATGTGATTGGTGATGAGCCGCTATTCCATAATGGCAAGGTAGCGGGGTTTGTTACCTCAGGGGGATATGCACATGGCTCGGGCGTATCTGTTGCGATGGGATATGTGAACGCTGATCTGGCAGATGAAGAGGAGGGCTGGAGCGTTGAGCTATTTGCTGAGATGCTGGATGCGCGGATGCAAAAACAGCCCCTGTTTGATAGCAATGCTAGCCGGATGCGAAGCTAGCCAGGCTTAATATTTTGGCTGGCTGTCAAGGGCGCGCATAAACATATCGCTGTCACAATTGCCGCCAGAGGCCATTACAATAATTTGCCGACGTTTATTTGTGTCGCTGCCTGATTGGGTAGCGTGAAACTGTTCCAGAAACGCATCTGACAAGGCAGCAGCCAGTGCGACCGCGCCGCCTGGCTCTATGGTCAGCTTGAAATAGTCCCAGCCTATACGCATCGCCTGCAAGGCTTGCTCATCGCTGACGCTAAGGCCCGCACGGGCCAGTTTCTGGACTATTGGAAAGGTTAGCTCGCCTGGCATAGGGGTGACAATAGCATCGCAAATAGATCTGGCGGAAGCTGCATTTTTCTGGCGCTCACCACTGGCAAGAGAGCGTGCGGTATCGTCAAAATCAGCAGGTTCTGCAGAATAGAGATGGATATTTGGAAACGCATCCTGCAAGGCAAGTGCGCTGCCTGCCATCAACCCGCCGCCGCCGCAGCAACAAATAAAGCTATCTGGAACAAATCCGGCATTCTTCGCCTGTTGGGCAATTTCCAGACCAGCAGTGCCTTGCCCGGCTATTACCCTGTAATCATCATAGGGGCGAATAAGCTCGGCATTTTGCTCGTTGGCCAGCCGCTCGCCTATTTCCTCACGGATTTGAGTATAGCGGTCATATAACACCACTTCAGCGCCATAGGCGCGGGTGCCATCTATTTTGGCTTGCGGGGCATCTTCTGGCATAATGATGGTGGCGTTACGCCCTGACAAAGAGGCGGCCAGGGCAACGGCCTGGGCATGATTGCCACTGGAATAGGCGATAACAGGCTGGCCATCTGTGCTGAGGGAAAATACCGCATTACAGGCACCGCGAAACTTAAACGAACCTGTGCGCTGCAAGCACTCTGCCTTGATATGCAAATCAAAAGGCAATTGGCGGTTCAGCCTGTCTGAGCTCAGCAGAGGGGTGGTCACGATTGTGTCGCCAATAAGCTGGTGCGCATTTTGGATAATAACAGGGGTTACCATGGCGTGTCTTTCGATGCTGAGAGATGGGCGAGATACCTCATTTGATAATAAAATCAGGTCTGTCTCAACGCAAATCTTGTTTTCCTGCGGGAATTTGTTATTTTCATGTCACCATTTGGCTGGCGTATCTTGCGCCCGCGCCATTAACCTTTTTACAACAGACGAGCATTTTTGATGTCTAGCCTTTATCCTGATCTGCCCTTTTCTGGCTCTTACACGGCATTGATCACCCCGTTCAAAGATGATGGCTCTCTTGATGAGGCGCGGTTTGAGGCGCTTGTTGACTGGCAGATAGAGCAGGGGACAGATGGGCTGGTACCTGTTGGCACAACAGGCGAGTCGCCAACCCTTAGCCATGAAGAGCATGACCGGGTGGTCGAAATTTGCGTAAAGGTCACTAATGGCCGGGTGCCGATTATCGCCGGGGCAGGGTCTAATTCCACGGCTGAGGCTGTGCGGCTAGCCCAGCATGCTGAACAGGTTGGGGCAGATGCGGTTCTTGTCGTCTCGCCTTATTATAACAAGCCAACACAAGCCGGGCTGAAGGCACATTTCACCAGTGTTGCAGATGCGATTTCGGTTCCGCTTATTGTTTATGATATTCCTGGCCGTTCTATTGTTCAGATTTCAGATGAGGTGATGGCAGAGCTGGCCGCGCATCCAAATATCGCCGGCATTAAGGACGCCACCGCAGATTGCGCACGCCCAACCAAGCTGAAATCCCTGATTGGCGGGAATTTCTGTCAGCTTTCAGGTGAGGATGCGACAGTTCTGCCGTATCTGGCCGCGGGCGGGCATGGCTGTATTTCAGTGGTAAGCAATGTTGCTCCTGCATTATGCTCTGAGCTGCATCGTGCATGGGTGGTTGGTAATGACCCGGCAGCCGCACTTGCCTTGCATCAAAAATTAATGCCCCTGCATACCGCCCTGTTCTGTGAAGCTAGCCCGGGGCCAGTGAAATATGCGGCATCGCTGCTGGGGATAGCTGGGCCACGGACACGCCAGCCGCTCGTAGAAATCGCCGATAGCTCCAAGCGGGCTGTAGAGGCAGCCCTGAAGGCTGCAGATCTCATCTAAACTGCCAGATGGGAAATGAACTGTACTATCTTTATTGATTGCTGAGGGCATCTGATGGCCATCACTACCGGGCGCATTGCCGAAAATCGCAAAGCGCGTCATGATTATCTGATTGAAGAGACGTTGGAAGCGGGTATCATCTTGCGGGGGAGCGAGGTGAAGTCCCTGCGTCTTGGCCGGGCCAGTATAGCCGAGAGCTATGCAGGGGAGGATAGAGGCAAGCTGGTCCTATTTAACGCCAATATTCAGGTCTATCCCGCAGCACGAGACAATCACGACCCCAAAAGGGTGCGCGAATTGCTGGTCAGTCACAAAGAGCGTAACAAATTGCTGGGCATGATCCGGCGCGAAGGAGTCACCCTTGTCCCGATAGCCCTGTATTTCAATGATCGGGGTCTGGTTAAAATCCAAATCGGTATCGCCAAAGGTAAAAAGAAGGCTGATAAACGCCAGGCAGATCGGGATCGCGAATGGTCACGCCAGAAAAATCGCCTGCTGAAAGGCCGATAGGGACTGGTTTAGATAAAGCTTTTCAAGCGCTGGCACACCGCACCAAACATCTCTATCGTCAGGCGATTTGTTTGCACATTATAACGCGAACAATGATAGGAGCTAATAAGCACCAGCCCATTGGGCAGCGCAAGTTCCTGATCATGGGCAAATGGATAATCTGCCAGCTTTAAGCCAAAATGGCGCAATACGGTTTCATGCGCGATACGTCCTAGAACAAATATCGCTTTCAGCTTGTTCATGGCGGCAATTTCATCCGATAAATAGGGCCGGCACATCGCAATTTCTACGGCAATCGGTTTATTTTGTGGCGGAACACATCTTACCGCGTTGGCGATCCGGATATGGTGCAGATGCAGGCTGTCCTGTGCATGCGCCTGATAATCCCCGGATGCCAGACCTATTTCCAGCAGCGCGTCATACAAAACCTTGCCAGCAAAATCACCGGTAAAGGGGCGTCCGGTTGCATTCGCACCGCGCAAGCCGGGGGCCAGCCCTAAAATCAGGATAGAGGCATCTATCGGACCAAAAGAGGGGACCGGCCCATTATGCCATTGCGGATATTTATCGCGGTGGCTATCAATAAAATCAGCCAGACGCGCACATTTCTGACAGGTTTTAGGGGCAATGAAATCAAGTTGGGCAGAGGGCGATGACACGGTGCTTATTCCCGCTCAAACTCGGCAAAAATATCATCCAGTTCCAGGAAATGATCTGCTTTACGGCGCAAGGCATCAGATACCATATTTGGCTGGGTACGCATCGAGGACACTACCGTTACCCGAACCCCCCTTGATTGCACTTCTTCCAGCAAGCGGCAAAAATCGCCATCCCCAGAAAATAAATAGGCGTGATCGATATAAGGGGATAGCTTCAGCATATCGAGTGCCAGCTCCATATCCATATTGCCTTTTGTGCGTTTCTCGCCGGTTAGCTGATTGACATATTCACGGGTCAGCTTGCTGACAATGGTATAGCCATTATAATCCAGAAAATCGATTAGCTTGCGCAAGTGCGACTGCTC
>JBMHCK010000118.1:0-2544 GCA_049889955.1 Puniceispirillaceae bacterium (SeqCode) | reverse complement strand
AATGAAGCGGTTTTCAGAGCTTTTGGATGCGCTGATTTTCTCGCCGCGCCGTAATGTAAAGCTAGCCCATCTTTCTGGCTGGTTGCGCCAAACACCGCATCCTGACCGGGGATGGGGGCTGGCCGCCCTGACAGGCGATTTAGATTTTAGCCATGTCAAGGCCGGGGTGGTGCGCGAGCTGGCCGCAGAGGCAAGCGATCCGGAACTCTTTGCCCTTTCCTATGATTTTGTAGGCGATCTGGCAGAAACAGTTGCATTATTATGGCCCTCAGATAGACAAGGATCCCCCGATAGCCAGGCCGATAGCCAGAAGGGCGCTTCTGCTTTGCGGTTGGGTCAGATTGTTGCCAGTCTGCAAAACACCCCGCGCAAACAGGTCAAGACGGTGCTGGCTGACTGGATGGATCAGCTAACAGTTGCCGAGAGATGGGCCTTATTAAAGCTGGCTACGGGCGGGATGCGAGTTGGTGTGTCCGGGCGCCTAGCCCGCACCGCCGTGGCGATGGCCTTTGATAAGGATATCGCAGAGATTGAAGAAATCTGGCCATTAATATCACCGCCCTATGATGAATTATTTGACTGGCTCGATGGGCGGGGTGAGCGCCCGCAAGCAGATGGGCGAGCGGTTTTTCGCCCGATGATGCTGGCCCATCCAGTGGATGCGGGGATTGAGGAAGACTTTATGCCTGCCGACTGGCAGGTGGAATGGAAATGGGATGGCGCGCGTATCCAACTGGTAAGCGCAGAAGATGGGGTGCGGCTTTTCTCGCGTACAGGTGATGATATTTCGGCCAGCTTTCCTGAATTGATTCAGGATATGGCGTGGAAAGGTGTGCTGGATGGCGAGATTCTGGCCGGCACGCCTCGGCAAATTGGCAGCTTTAACGACCTGCAGCAGCGCCTGAACCGCAAGCGGGTAACCGTGCGCATGCAACGCGAATTACCGGTTTTTATCCGGGCTTATGATATATTATTTGCAGGCGAGACAGATTTGCGCGCGCAGCCCCTATCGGACAGGCGCATACAGCTAGAAGCAGAAATGACAGGCATAAATTTCCCCCTTCTGGATTTATCAGAACAGCTGACCGCCCATGATTTTGCAACCTTGAATAAATTGAAAGAACAGGCAGATCCGCGCATTGAAGGGATCATGCTAAAGAAAAAGGATAGCCCGTATATTGCCGGACGCCCAAAGGGGGCTTGGGTTAAATTAAAGCGCGATCCAAAACATGCGGATCTTGTCATCCTATATGCCCAGCGCGGTCATGGTAAGCGCTCGTCATTTTATTCCGACTATACGCTTGGTGCATGGCGCGATAGCGAGGAGGGGCCGGAATTGGTTCCAGTCTGCAAGGCCTATTCCGGTTTTTCAGATGCCGAACTTCGCAAGCTCGATAAGTTTGTGCGTGACCATACCATCAATAAATTTGGCCCTGTACGCGAGGTTGAAAGCAAGTTGGTGGTTGAAATCGCTTTTGACCAGCTACACCTCTCCAAGCGGCATAAATCAGGGATTGCTTTGCGCTTTCCGCGTTTTCATGCGATTCGCTGGGACAAGCTGGCAGAAGAAGCAGATAGTGTTGATAATTTGCGGCAATTTATTACAGATAAACCAGCTTAATCTGGTTTTTGGCGTCGGCATCGCTCGGAGCAATATTTCACCTGCTCCCAGTCCCTGGCCCATTTTTTACGCCAGGCAAAGGGCTTTTCACAGGTCAGGCAGATTTTTTCACGCAAATCGCCTTTGCGAACCATTTTAGTAGAGCTTTTTTTATGTGCCACGGCCTGGTTACTTTCTTTTATGGCAGGTGCTGCTCTTATGAAGGCTGGGTTTCCCCTTCATAGCGCAAGGTACATTTGCCTGTCAGGGTTTGCACAAGCAGGGATTCTGTGCATCTTGTCCAGCTAGGGTCGGCCATATCGGTCATTTCATTGCGCCAGATAAGCGCACCCATCATCGCGGTCAGCAATATGACCAATATCCATCTGGTATTCATGGCAAGGTTTCCTTATTTTGCCAGCTCTTCATCATCCCAATTAGTGATATGGTCGGGCATATCTTCATCGTCAACGCTGCTTTCAGGAAAAATCCGGCCAGCTACGGAATGGCCGGCGGCGGCTACGCTATCTGGTGTTCTAGAAATCAGCGGGTGCCAATCTGCCAGCCCGCGCCCCTCATGCAGGCGGCGATAGGCACAGCTTTTTGGCATCCAGCCAAGTTCGCCAAGCGTATCCGGGGTCAGCACTACACAATCTGGCACATGGGTTTTGCGTGCGGCATAATTCTGGCATCGCGCGGTACCACAATCCAGTAATTTGCATCCCACATCGGTACTGTAAATCGTGCCAGTGTCGATATCTTCCAGCTTTAATACACAACATTTCCCGCATCCATCACATAAAGATTCCCATTCTTCTGGGCTCATTTCGCCAAGGGATTTCGTCTCATAAAAGGGCTTTTCATCACCGGAAACAGGACCATTCATAATAGCTTTAGATACTTTTCTTCATCGCGGTTGATATAATCTCTGGTCTGCGGCACAT
>JBMHCK010000117.1:0-6855 GCA_049889955.1 Puniceispirillaceae bacterium (SeqCode) | reverse complement strand
GATACAGAACGCTTGCGGGCCTGGAGCGAGGGGCAGACAGGCTATCCCATTATTGATGCCTGTATGCGCTGCCTTGCCCAAACAGGGTGGCTGCCTTTTCGGATGCGGGCGATGCTGGTCAGCTTTGCCAGCTATCATTTGTGGCTGGATTGGCGGCATACCGCGCCGGTGCTGGCCCGGTATTTTACAGATTTTGAAGCAGGTATTCATTACAGCCAGTTTCAGATGCAATCCGGGGTCACTGGCATCAACACAATCCGCATTTATAACCCGGTAAAACAATCCTATGACCATGATAAGGACGGGAAATTTATCCGCAAATATGTACCTGAGCTCGCCAGATTGCCTGATCAATGGCTGCATGAGCCTTATCGTATGTCACCCGATTTGGGCCAGCGTTATGCGGTGGTGATTGGCCGTGACTACCCGCATCCCATTGTAGATAATGCGACGAGTATTCGTCTGGCAAAAACCAAAATGGCTGAACATAAACGCCATCCGGATTTTGCCGCAATTGCTGCTGGCATTTATCAAAAGCTGGGGAGCCGTAATCGCCCCCCTGCCACCCGCAGGCAAAAAACACCCCCGTCCAGCCAGCAATTATCCCTATTCTAGGATAGGGGTGGCTATGGTTTGTTTAATAGCGCCCGCCTGCCAGCTTGTCGCGTAGCCGGTAATAGGACATCGCCAGCGGCATAAACCAGGGATCGCCTGTATAGAAGGGCAGGGTGCGCATAGGCAGGCCCGCAAAATTGGTCGCCGCAGCCTGCGGATTGCTGGCGCACTCATCTGCCTGTTCTCCTAAAATCATTAAGGCCGCTTTACGCCCCAGCCAATGCGCCCAGACCGTACCTGATCCGCAAAAACCGGTTGGATAAATAATACCGTCATGTATGGCCAGCTTTGGCATCTGGTCAAAGGGAAAGACAACATTACCTGCCCAATAATGATCTATTCTGGCATCGGCCATCTCTGGAAAAATACCAGCCAGCCCCTTATGCAAACGGGCCTGTGCAATCGCATCCCTTTTATGCATACGCCGCCCACCAAGCAAAATGCGCTCTCCATCCGGGGTTGGGCGATAATAAAACCCCACCTCTTTATCTTCACCAAACATGGTATATTTGGGCATCAGGGAATGGATGAAATTACGGCCCAGATTTTCGGTCACAATAATTTCTGAAATCACCGGTACCAGCCGCCGCCTGAGCCAGGGCTGGGCTGTATCTGTATATCCATTTGTTGCGGATATCAGATGTTCTGCCTGAACCTTTCCATGGGCGGTTTCCAGCGTAAAGCTGGCCCCTGTTCGGCTAAGGCGCAGAACTGGACATTGGGCATGGATGGTCACGCCAGCCGTACGGGCCAGCCGCGCCTTTTCATGCAGCAGCTTGGCAGGGTGAATACCCGCTATATCCGGGCGAAACAGACCTGCCTGATATGCCGTAGAGCCGATATAGCTGTGTAATTTCTCCCCTTGCACCAATAGCGGGGTAATGCCATATCGCTTGGCAAAGGCGGTGTTTTCTGCGTGCAGGGCGTCTGCATCAAAGGGTTTGCTTATCCCGACCAAGCGGCCATTGGGCTGAAAGTCACAATCGATATTCTCATCTTCAATAAAATGATAAAGCGCCGCTCTGGCGGCAAAAGCCTCATCCATAAAAGCCGTTGCCTTATCAGGGCCAAAACGTTTGGACAGCTTGGTATGGCTATAGCGAATATTGCCGCTGGTAATCCCGCCATTACGGGTAGATGCACCAAAGCCTATTGCCTCTTTTTCAAAGATGGCGACTTGCCGTCCGGCTCTGGCCAGCATAATCGCCGCCGATAACCCGGCAAAGCCGCAGCCAATAATTGCAATCTCTGTATGGGTAGGCGAGCCAACCTTTTCTGTGGTTTGGGGCGGAGCCTCTTCCCACCAATAGCACCCTGCTTGTTTGGCGTCTGTCATCACCAGCTCTTATATTATCTTTAATAGAGTCACGTCAGCCCAGTTTATAGCCTAGCAGGCTAGCCTGGAATAGCCAGCTTTCAATCAATCAGGCGGGTTAATTTACGGTGATGCTGGTGTCAGTAGCTTCAGCTTCATAGGCATAGACAAACACGCCAACATAATGATTTTCAGAATATGCAAGAGAATCTTTCAGGTCTTCCAGGGTGGTTTTGGCACTTCGTTCGAATTTTCGCAAGTCATCACTGGTCAGAAATTTTGTCTGAATCGTAACACTGCCGCATTGCCCCAGCGAAATATTCAGCGCCTGCATATTACAGGTTACAATCAATTTTCCAAAACTGTCCGAGAAATAGGAGGCGGCAATTTTTGCCTCGGCAACAGACGGGAATTTCAAATTATAAACTTTTGCATACATAATTTAATTCAATTCTGAAAGCATATTATCCAGCAAGGAGGCCCCATCTTGCCCGGTGACCTTTAACCGGTTGAAGGGGCGTGGCTGGATTTTCATTTCTTCTTGTAAATTACGTCCCGCATCTGTCAGTTGTAGCTGCCCATGGGCCAGCTCTACCAAACCCTTTGCCATAAGCCCTTCAAGATGTGCGGATTCGGCTGACATCTCTGCAGAAACAGAAAGAAAATACTTAAAATCATAAATATCCAATTCTGGATAATGTTGCTGAAATGCTTGCAACGCATCCAGCATTTTAGCCGAGGTCAGCTGTTTCTGTTCTGTTTGCAAATCCAGTAAAAAGGCAATATTTTTTGTAATTTTTTCGATAAGCGGCACCATTTCGTCCGCAATTGCACGTGGCGATTTATGCAACATACATAAAGTGCCAATTGCATAATTATCCCGGTTAATCACCGGAAAACCTGCATAGCCTATCCAGACAGCGCTGCCATCTAGAATTGTAGGATGATTTTTCCAATGTGGGTCCTCGCGTAAATCTGGCATTAATAACGGGTATGAATTTAACAGAACATACGAACAGATATTATTAACATCGCGCATCCCCTTATTTCCGGAAACAAAATCGTCTTTACCGGTAGCAGCAATGCCGCATTGCATCTCTCCATCGAATAGGGAAAAAGTAGCGCTATCAAATCCGGTCAGGTCTTTGGCAAGGTCGCAATATATCTGGAATAATTCAGGTTTGGGGCTTGCTATCAGACCTGTTCGCACCGCCGCCTGTGCACGGCGCACTTCATTGGCGGGTCGGGGCGCAAGGGCAATCGACATAATATATACCTCCACTAATACTAATAAAAGCCTACGTTAGCGAACAAAGAACGCCAACAGATTTATCTTTATTGGGAATATTCAAATGCCGAATGTAAATGCGGAGCGCTGCGCCAGTTCTGTTGCTAACCTTTGAAAAAATTAACAGTTTTCCTCTCAGGCCAGCGACTAATTACGATACAACTTTTACTGACGAAAAAGGCGGGTTATCGGCAAATCAGCTTTTCCAAAGACATGGGTTGAAAGGTGATTCAATAGATAACAGGTTAAATTCAGGTCAGTTTATGTATCTATCAGGGGCATACGACAATATTGCCAATATGTTTTTTAGCGATGAATGCTGTTTGTGCCTGATGTAATTCTGCTAGTGGATAGGTTGCTGCCAGCAACGGCTTCACCACGCCTGCTTCAATATAGCTGACCAAACGCGGCATCACATCAAGGTCGATAACCGTTGAGCCGGTAAAGGTCAGATCGCGCAAATACAGGGTGCGTAAATCCAGCTCTACCATAGGTCCGGCGATCGCACCTGAACAGGTATAGCGCCCGCCGCGCTGCAGGCAATCCAGTAATGCCGGCCAGGCTGGCCCACCAACCACATCTGCTATTACGGTGATTTTTTCTGCGTCCAGGGCTGCCGCTAAGTCGCCAGGCAGCCCCTCTCCTGCCTGGATAGTAGCGCGCGCTACCACCTTATCTGCGCCCAGTGCCGCCAGCTCAGCTTCTTTACCCGGGCTAGTCATCGCAATGACCCGCGCCCCGCGATATTTGGCCAGCTGTATCAGCGCACTGCCTACCCCGCCAGAGGCGCCGGGGATAAGCATGGTATCTTTATCGCTGACCTGCGCGCGGCTTAACATGCCTTCAGCGGTAGAGTAAGAGCAGGAAAAAGTGGCTAATTCTGCATCGGATAGCGGCGAGGTAACCTGTATAGCATTGCGATCTGGCATAACAGTATATTGCGCAAAGCCGCCATCACGTTCCGAGCCAAAATAGCCTGTTTTATTTTTATTTGTCGGATCATCTGGATCCCGCAACCAGCAATCACTTAAAATGCGCTGGCCCAGCCGTGCCGGAGAGACCCCGGGGCCAACGGCAACGATTTTGCCACATACATCTGCGCCCTGAATACGTGGAAAGGCGATAGGAGCGCCTCCCCAGGACGGATCATTCTCGTCAATGGTTTCATGTCCGCTTGCAGTGGTTGCCCCGCTTACCGCCTTAGAATACCAGCCAGCGCGCGTGTTAACATCTGTATTATTTAGCCCGCACGCCCTGACCTGTACCAAGACTTCGCCAGCTGCCGGGGTCGGGCAGGGCCAGCTTTCCTGAAATACCATCTGGCTCATATCGCCATGCCCCATCGTCACCATAGCCTGCATGGTGGCCGGAAGTGAAAAAGACGGGGTATTTGTCATGGCCGTAATCCTGTGTTTCAATGGAGTTTGATCAGCCTATCAGGCTGGATGATGTCCTGCAATTAACCTGTTTAGTTTATGCCAGCAGGGCTGTCTATTTTTCACAATAGAGCAGATAGCATAGGAGAAAAAATGACCGAAAAAAGGATAAAAGAATTGCAAGATAAAATTGCCCTTTTACAGATTTTGGCAGAAGGCTGTCGCCAGCATCCAGCTTATCGGGCCCGGCGTCCGGCAACCGGAAAATGCGCGCCATGTGTTAGCATGTGGCAAGCCAGATGCAATTTAAACCAGCTACAGGATGAGGCCGCTACCAGATAGCCAGGCAAAATAGCGCCCTCTTTTTTTTCTGGTCATCCGTTTTCAACCCCATCAACAGGCTAGCTCTGCTGCTATCCTGTCTTGCGCGCAATATTCTGTTAATTGCCAAAGAGATTTCAGTGCTATTTTGGAATTAATTTGGCAGAATGAGACATTATGGTTAGACTATTGCTTCGAGAAAAACTTTCATCTTATAACCCCATCTGACAAGACCACCATTTTTCAAAATCGGAGAGCGCAGAGGCATGGCAAAGGTCAGCATCCAATTTACCCTTTTTTCCGCGTTTTACTCGCCGCTTATCTCTACGATGACCGGGGGATTTCTAGCTGATGAAGGGCTCGAGTATGAATGGAGTGTTGCCGCCCCTGGTGTTAGCGCGATAGAGGCCTTGAAAAATGGTACAGCCGATGTGGTGCAATCAACCATTTCACAAGGGTTTACCAGCCTGAATAAAGGCGAGCATCCAGGCTGTGTTCATTTTGCACAAATCAATGGAACAGATGGCTTTTTTATCACTGCCCGCGAGGCCAGAGAGGCGTTTGACTGGCACAAGCTGGAAGGGGCAGATGTATTGGTGCATCATGCCGGTCAGCCAATGACGATGTTTACCTATGCCTGCCACAAAGCCGGGATTGATATGGATAAAATCAATATCATTGATGCTGGCAATGGGGCTGAGATGGACACCGCCTTTCGTGCTGGCAAGGGGGATTATATCCACCAGCAAGGCCCAGCCCCGCAGCAATTGCAGGCAGATGGGCAAGGGGTTGTTGTGGCCGCCCTTGGAACACCAATTGGTGCATGTGCATTCTCTAGCCTTGCCTCTACCCCGGAATTTTTAGACAGTGATATCGCGCCAGCCTTTACCAGAGCCTTTTCCCGTGCAAAAGCCTATCTGGCTGAAACCCCGGCAGCAGCAATTGCCGCTGCCCAAAAGCCGCTTTTCCCCTCAATTGAGGAAGCGGTTTTGACAGATTGTGTCGCTGCATATCAACAGCTTGGTTGCTGGCTGGGGGGCATTGAAATCCCTTCTGCGGGCTTTGAAGCGATGCTCGATATTTTTGCCTTTGATGATAAGATCAAAACACGTTATGCCTATGACCAGATTTGTGTGCCACCACCGAAGGTTAGTCTATAAGCTCAGGGATGGCGCGTTTTATATTCATGTGATTTTGGATCATATTTTTCGAATTTTAAGGAGATAAATTCATGTATGAAAAATTAGAATTGTTGATTAATGGCCAATGGCGCCAGGGTTCTGAGGGAAAGACCGAGCCTGTCTATAACCCTGCCACTGGCGAGGTTTTGGGCCAACTGCCCCATGCCAGTACCGCAGATTTGGATGAAGCGCTGGCGGCAAGTGAGAAAGCCTATCAGGTCTGGCGTAAAGAAACCGCGTTAAACCGCCAGAAAATTATGGAAAAGGCTTGCCGCATACTTGAAGATCGCTTTGATGAGGTGGCGGAAAACCTGACCAAGGAAATGGGTAAGCCGCTGGTCGAAGCCAAAATGGAACTTGGCGTGGCAATCGATGTCATTCGCTGGTATGGCGAAGAAGGCAAGCGGGTCTATGGCCGTACGGTACTGCCGCGTATGGCGGGTATGACACAAACCGTCAGAAAAGATCCGGTTGGCCCGGTCATCGCCTTTGTTGCCTGGAATTTTCCAGCATTGAATGTTGTGCGTAAGGTTGCTGGCGCGCTGGCAGCTGGCTGTTCGGTTATCATCAAGCCAAGTGAAGAAACACCTGGTACCGCGATTGCGATTGCCCGTGCCCTGACAGAAGCAGGGGTGCCGGATGGGGCGGTAAATATGGTATTTGGCGTGCCAGCAGAAGTCTCCGAGCATCTTTGCTCGTCGCCAATTCCGCGCAAGCTGTCTTTCACTGGCAGTGTGCCTGTGGGTATTCACCTGCAAA
>JBMHCK010000116.1:0-11833 GCA_049889955.1 Puniceispirillaceae bacterium (SeqCode) | reverse complement strand
GAGTGCCAGCTCCATATCCATATTGCCTTTTGTGCGTTTCTCGCCGGTTAGCTGATTGACATATTCACGGGTCAGCTTGCTGACAATGGTATAGCCATTATAATCCAGAAAATCGATTAGCTTGCGCAAGTGCGACTGCTCGGATGGGTCGGGCAGGGCGGTATAGTAATAGGCGCGAACAACCCGTTCTTTTTGTTTGAAAAAATCTAGCAGGCGTAGATAGTCAATATCCAAATTTAACAGCTTGGTCGTCGCGTGAAAATTGGAGCCATCAATAAATAAAGCTGAACGTTCCGGTGAAATCATGGGTAAAAATTCCTAAAAAATACATTTGCAAAAAAAATTAAGCGTTTAAAAAAATTGGTTTATTCATCAATTGGTTGTATGTCTATTTATAATGTTATCATTTTTTTTCAGATTGTCTAGTACAGGGCGCATGATTCTGGCATTATCGCCTCAATATCGGGGGTCAAATATTGGCGAGTAGCCTTTCTGGGCAACCGCGCTCCATTTCAGCAATAGGGTATTTATGACAAAGATACAGGCTTATCTGGGCATTGGCGGAAATTTGGTGCCAGATGGTTATGATAATTTGCTGGATGCTCTAGAGGCGGCAATAGCGCAAATAGCTGTGATTGCCCCTGTTTCGGCGCGATCTAGCTGGTATAAAACTGCCCCTGTGCCGGTTTCTGATCAGCCTGATTTTTTGAATGCTGTGTTGGCGGTAGAGACCGCAGATACGCCTTATGAGCTGCTTGTGCAGCTTAATCAGATCGAAGCCGGTTTTGGGCGTGTGCGGTCAGTCCGTAACGCGGCACGGGTATTGGATATTGATATCCTGTTTTTTGCTAGCCAGATTATTTCCGAAGAAAAGCTGCAGATACCGCATCCGCGCTTGCATCAGCGTGCCTTTGTATTGCGCCCGCTTGATGAAATTGCCCCTGATTTTATCCATCCTGTGACGGGGCAGGCTGTTCGCACGCTTTATCAGGATTTCCTGGCTGGGCCAGATGGCGATCAGGCCTGTTTGCCTGTCGGATAGCCAGCTTATCCGATTTATCTTGAGCTGAGGCGTAATTTACGCTATTAAAAGGCAGTTTTTCAGCCGACCCCGCAAGTAAAAGAGGAGACGAGCTCTATGGCCCGCGTCACCGTTGAAGATTGTATTGAAAAAATCCCAAATCGTTTTGACCTGGTTCTGACCGCCGCCCAGCGTGCGCGCAACATCCAAAAAGGTGAGTTGCTGACCATTGACCGGGATGATGATAAAAACCCTGTGGTTGCGCTGCGTGAAATCGCAGATGAAACCATAGATACCGTGAATATTGAAGAGCGGATTGTGCGTTCTCTGCAGCGTCTGAACGAGCGGGAAGAAGAAACCAGCACGCCCGACGAAGCCTCTGCAACCGCTGAAGAAGATATGTCAAATATGATCGGTCTGAACAGTATCGATAATATGGAAGATACAGGCATGCAAATCGGCACAGGCGCCGAGCTGGATGCAACTGGCTTTGAAGATGTTGATATTGCTTCTCTTGACGATGATAGCTGATTAACAGACACTGGTAGTATCACTCACTTTTATATGAAAACTGATATAGAGAATGCCGCAAGGATATTTATCCGAACCACGATTATCTGATAGCGACCCTGTTAACACTGGTTATCAGACCCTTGTGGATGCGGCCTCTGCGTATCTTTCTGATGAAGGTCTTGGACGTTTGGACAAGGCCTTTATTTTTGGGCGCGATGCCCATGACGGCCAGAGGCGTGATAGTGGCGAGCCCTATTTTACGCATCCGCTAGCCGTGGCTGTTTTGCTGGCGGATATGAAGCTGGATGCCGATACGCTGATCACCGCATTGTTGCATGACACCGTAGAGGATTGCGATGTCAGCCTGGCCGAGATTGGCGAAATATTTGGCGAAGATGTTGCTGAACTGGTCAATGGGGTGACCAAGCTTAGCCAGATAGAATTGAAATCCATCGATACCAAGCAGGCCGAGAATTTCCGTAAATTTGTTTTGGCTGTTGGGCGGGATATCCGTGTGCTGCTGATAAAACTGGCAGACCGCACCCATAATATGCAAACCCTGAATGCGGTTCAAAAGGATGAACGACGCTGGCGGATTGCAAATGAGACAATGGAAATTTACGCTCCACTTGCCGAACGAATGGGGATCACCCGCTTTCAGCAGGAATTGGAAGATTTAGCCTTTCGTGAATTACAGCCTGAATTGCGAGAATCCATTGTCAGCCGGCTGGAATTTCTGGCCCTTGAAACAGAACAGATTGTCCCGGATATCTGTGCAGAGCTGCATGCGCTGATTCAAAAACATGATATCCTTTGCGAGGTAACTGGAAGGCGGAAAACCCCGTATTCTATCTCGCGAAAAATGAAAGTTAAGAATGTCACAATGGAACAGCTGGCTGATGTGATGGCGTTTCGCATCATTGTTCCAGATACCGCTGCCTGTTATCAGGCGCTTGGCATACTTCACACGCATTTCCCTGTCGTGATGGGGCGGTTCAAAGATTATATCTCCACACCAAAAGCAAATGGCTATCAATCCCTGCATACCGGGGTTATCGGCCCCTTGAAACAGAAAATTGAAATCCAAATCCGAACCGCGACGATGGATGATAAGGCTGAGCGCGGGGTAGCGGCCCATTGGAGCTATAAGCAGGGTGGTCGCGGCGCAGATGGGAAGCAAGTGCAAAAGCTGGAAACATTCCGCTGGGCACGCGAGCTATTATCCTTGCTGGAACTGAATGATGAGCCAACCGAATTTCTGGAGAACACCAAGCTTGAGATGTATAAGGATCAGGTGTTCTGTTTTACCCCGAAAGGCGATTTAATCGGATTGCCAAAAGGGGCAACAGCGATTGATTTTGCCTATGCAGTTCATACGGTTGTTGGGGATAAATGTGTTGGCGTGATGATCAATGAAAAGCGCCGGCAATTAACTACCGAGCTGGTAAATGGGGACCAGGTAAAGGTTCTGACAGATAAGGACGCCAAGCCGAAAAGTGAATGGGAAGATTATGCGGTAACCGGCCGGGCAAAGTCAGCTATCAAACGCTTTATCCGGCTGGAAAAGCAGAATGAATTCGGCCGTGTCGGCAAAGCCTTGCTAGAGCGTGAATACAGGTTCCGCAAAACCCCCTTTGATGAGCAGGTGATTATCAGCGCGCTAGCGGCGTTTAATCTGGCAACAATCGAAGAGCTATATGTGCATATTGCAGAGCAGCGTATAAAAACACGGGCAGTGTTCGAGCAATTGCATCCGGAAATGGCACTGGCGAATGGCCGCGACAAAACAGGCCGCAAGCGCAGTTCAGATGCCCTGCCTCAGCCGGTATTTTCAATGGATAGCTCGTTCGAGGGGCTGGCGGTACATTTAGGGAAATGCTGTCACCCTTTGCCAGGAGATCGCATTGTTGGCATTGCCACAACTGGGAAAGGGATTACGGTTCATACAAAAAGCTGTTCGACCCTTACCAAATTTGTAGAAATTCCAGAATTATGGCTAGAGGTAGAGTGGCCACGAAATAATCTGGCTAGACATGGCGGATGTATCCGGGCGGTGATTTTGAACGAGCCAGGGGCGCTCGCTGCCCTTTGCACGGTTATTGGCCAGCAAGCCGGGAATATCACCCAGATTCAGCTTACTGAACGAAATTTGAATTTCTTTACCTTTATTCTTGATATTGATGTCAAAAATCTGGAACATATCCAATCTATTGTGTCTGTATTGAGATCCAACAAATACATCGAATCCGTAGATCGTCATAGTTTATGATGATATCTGTATAAAGTTTTAGTTATATGTTTAGACGTCGTGTTCCATTGAGCTGGCAGGCTCGTTTGCGCGAGATTATTTTCCCACGCAAGGGGTTTTCGCGTCTCTATAGCTATATGGCCCAGCGCGTGTTGCGGATGCCTGGCTCGCCTTATTCGCTGGCGGCAGGGTTTGCTTGCGGAGTTGCGGTATCATTTACCCCGCTTATCGGCTTTCATTTAGTACTGGCAGCGGTGCTTGCTTATCTGATGCGGGCAAATGTTATTGCGTCATGGGCCGGGACAATATTTGGTAACCCCTGGACCTTTCCCTTTATTTTTATTTTGCTGCACAAGGTTGGAACCTATCTCAGTGAGATGCTTGGTCTGAGCAGCTGGTTTTTTGTCGGGGATGGACAATCTACCTATGGCCAGTTTATGCAGCATTTTTTCCCTATGGTTATTGGCGGGATGGTAATGGGCGTTATCAGCTGGCTGGTCAGCTTTGGGCTAGCATATTGGGCGGTGATTAGCTGGCGCCGACACCGGGCGCGCAGGGTTGCGGCAAAAAAGCAGATGCGCGCGCGCTCAACTCAGCTATAATCGGCCTAACAGATATCTGAAAAAGAGTAAGAATATCTTGGGACCGTGGGTAGTAATGGAGGTAGAGGATTGGAATATCTTCGTCTAGGCGTAAATATTGACCATGTTGCAACTATTCGCAATGCGCGTGGCGGCCTGCATCCCAGCCCGGTAGCTGCTGCATTGCTGGCACAAAAGGCCGGTGCAGATGGTATCACCGCCCATCTGCGTGAAGATAGGCGCCATATCCGTGATGCTGATATCGCCGCGCTGAAAGAGGCGATAGACATCCCCCTGAATTTTGAAATGGCCGCTACCGATGAGATGGTAGAGATGGCGCTGTCGGTACAGCCAAATGCAGCCTGTATTGTCCCGGAACGCCGCGAGGAATTAACCACCGAAGGCGGGCTGGCTGTTGCTGGTCAGGAAATGCGGCTGGGGCCAATGATACGCCAGCTAAAACAGGCAGATATTCGCGTATCCCTGTTTGTTGATGCAGATGAAAAAGAATTGCAGGCAGCAGCTGCGTTAGGGGCGGATATTGTTGAGTTACATACCGGGCGTTATTGTGACAGCCCAGCAGGTGCCGAGCGCAACCAGGAAGCTGGTCGTATTGCCGAAGGCGCGCGTGTTGCTGCTTCTCTTGGCCTGGAGGTGCATGCAGGGCATGGCTTGTCTTTTGAAACGGTAAAAGATATTGCCGCTCTGCCGGAAATCGTAGAGCTTAATATCGGACATTTTTTAATCGGTGCGGCCGTTTTTACCGGGCTGGAAGATGTGATATCGCAAATGCGTCAACTTATGGAAACAGCAAGGAAGCGTGGGTGATCTTAGGCATCGGACATGATATGTGTGACCAGCGGCGAATAGCCTCGCTGCTGGAACGCTTTGGAACACGCTTTACCAGCCGGATATTAAGTTCTGGCGAACAGGCAGAGCTAGGTGCGCGCAAGAATAAACCAGCCTATATAGCGGGCCGATTTGCCGTGAAAGAAGCGGTCTATAAGGCGCTATCTGCGACCGATCAGTCGCAGATGCGCTGGCAGCACGCCTCTACAACTTCCCGTTCGGCTGGCGCACCCCTGCTTGAGCTATCCGGGGCCTGTCTTGCCGGAGCTGAGGCGTTATTGCCAGCCGGCCATTATCTACAGGCGTTTGTTTCGATTACGGATGAGCCACCTTATTCTTCTGCCTTTGTGGTGTTAGATGCTGTGGCAAATAATAAATGAGCAAAGAATCCCCTATCCATTCAGGCAATACTTGATGCCATCTGTGTTTTTGTGGTTAAAGCATAAACACAAATATTCCCAACAGGCAGTTTATCCAGACAGGCAGTGAGCAAAATGAAATCAGGCGATAAGGCACAAGAAAAATCCGGGCTGATGGATACCATCAAAACGCTTTTTGTAGCGGGTCTTATTGCGATCAGTTTTCGCTCGGTTGTCGCCGAGCCTTTTAACATTCCCTCCGGGTCCATGATACCCACCTTGCTGGTCGGTGATTATCTGTTTGTTTCCAAATTCAGCTATGGCTATTCACGCCATTCTTTTCCGTTCAGCATAGCGCCTATCTCTGAGCGGGTATTTGCCAGCACACCTGAGCGTGGCGATGTAGCTGTATTTCGGCTACCATCAGATGTATCTGTAGATTATATCAAACGAGTGGTAGGTTTGCCTGGTGACCGAATTCAGGTAAAGGGCGGGGTTCTGCATATTAATGGACAGGCCGTAGAGCGTCGCCTGGTCGGGCATGGCAATATCCGTTCTGGACAGGGCGGAATGACAACACAACGTTATGAAGAAATCTTCCCCGATGGTCACCGCCATATTATTCAGGAAGTCAGCGATAGGCAGCTTTTCGATAACACCCCAGAATTCACCGTCCCTGAAGGGCATTATTTTATGATGGGCGATAACCGCGATAATTCACGCGACAGCCGTTCCTCATCAGTTGGTTTTGTGCCGTTTGAGAATTTCATTGGCCGTGCAGAATTCCTGTTTTTCAGCCATGGTGGTGACGCTCGTTTTTGGGAAGTGTGGAAATGGCCGTTTTCGGTTAGAATTAGCCGTATGTTTAGCGGCATTTCCTGATAGACAGAAAAGGTGCATCCTGGCTTCGTGACAGATTTAGATAATAAGCCTGAACCAGCTGCAGATATAAAAAACCTGCCAGAGATAGCGCAGGCGGAAGCTCTTATTGACTATCACTTTAAAGACAAAAACCTGCTTGTTTGTGCGTTAACACATTCTAGTAGCGCGCCCACACCATCAAAAAGCTATGAAAGGCTGGAATTTTTTGGTGACCGAATTTTAGGTCTGGTGTTAAGCGACTGGCTATATCAGGCCTTTCCAAAGGCAAATCAGGGCGAATTGACAAACCGTTTTCACGCGCTGGCCCGGCAGGAATATCTGGCAGCTATTTGCACGACATTAGGGATGCAAAACTGCCTGTTACACGAAAAAGGCAGCAAAAAACTCGCTGAACGACCATCTGTACAGGCGGATATCATAGAGGCGATTATTGCCGCCCTTTATCTGGATGGCGGCCTGGAAGCCGCTGCATGCTTTATCAAAACCCATTGGCAGGTGAATGAAGAGATACCCGATATTCTGGCAGAAAACCCGAAATCTGCGCTTCAGGAATGGGCCGCCGCGCAGAAGATACCGCTTCCAGCCTATCAGCTTGTCAGCCAGACAGGCACTGACCATGAACCAGAATTCTGTGTGCAGGTACAGCTAACAGGCTTTCCAGCCGAAACAGGCAGAGGCCGATCACGTAAAACAGCAGAGCGCGCCGCCGCCGCACTTTTTTTGAAAACACATATCCTGCAGGACAAGGCATAGATAAATGACAGATACGCAGCACACAGATTTTAGCCCCGCCCCATCAGATGGCCCGACTTCGGCTGGCTTTGTTGCGCTTATCGGTGCGCCAAACGCGGGTAAATCTACGCTGATGAATGCGATGGTGGGGCATAAGGTCTCTATTGTGACACCAAAGGTTCAAACCACCCGCAGCCGGGTACGCGGTATCGCCATGCATGGCAATACACAGATTATCTTTGTCGATACACCAGGTATCTTTACCCCTAAAAGGCGGCTGGATAGAGCGATGGTCAGCGCCGCATGGCAGGGGGCCGAAGATGGCGATGTGTTGCTGTTGTTGCATGATTGCGCGCGCAAGAAGATTGATGAAGATACACTTGCGATTATCGAAACCTTGAAAAAATCGGGCGCGCGTGCCTCTCTGATTTTGAATAAAACAGATTTAACTCAGCCTGAACATTATCTGGCTCGTACCAAAGAGCTGTCAGAACTCTATGATTTTGAGAAGATTTTTATGATCTCGGCTGAATCAGGCGAGGGGGTGGATGATGTGCGAAACTGGCTGGCAGAACAAATGCCGCAAAGCCCCTATCTGTTTGATCCGGAGGATTTATCAGATTTGCCGATGCGGCTGATGGCTGCCGAAATTATGCGCGAAAAAATGTTTTTAAATTTGCATCAGGAACTGCCCTATCAAATGACGGTGGAATGTGAAAGCTGGGAAGAGCGAACAGATGGCAGTGCAGAGATTAAGCTGGTGATCTTTGTCGCCCGCGAAGGGCATCGCGGTATTGTGCTGGGCAAGGGCGGGCAAACTATCAAGCGTATTGGCCAGGCAGCCCGCTGTGAGCTGGAAGAAATTTTTGAACGCCGCATCCATTTGATCAGCTTTGTGAAGCATAAAAAAGACTGGATGGATGATAAGGATCGCTACCGCGATTGGGATCTAGATTTCAATGCCTGAATGGTCAGATACGGCAATTATCCTGTCTGTTCGCCCCTTTGGCGAGAATAAAGGGGTTGTTAATTTGCTAACCGCCGAGCGTGGTCGTCATGCCGGGCTGGTACATGGGTTTGATTCGCGCACTAAAAAAGGCATTTATGAACCTGGCAATACAGTTGCTGTTGAATGGCGGGCCCGTTTAAGCGAACAGCTAGGCACTTTTCAGATGGAGCTGGTGAAAAACCCCTCTGCGGTGTTTCTGGATTTGCCTATTCGGCTGGCAGGTCTGTCATCATTATGTGCGATACTGGATATCGGCTTGCCAGAGCGGGAACCGTTTGGTGCGGTATGGCAAAGCACACTCGCGCTGATAGAGATTATCAGCCTTGCAGAAGATGATGCCGCCTGGCTAGGCTATTATATTCGCTGGGAGGCTGAATTGCTGCGGGCGCTTGGTTTTGGTCTTGGCCTTGATAGATGTGCGGTAAGTGGCCGCTCTGACCAGCTGATTTATGTAAGCCCGAAAAGTGGTAATGCTATTCACAAGGATTATGCCGGCGATTACGCTGATAGAATGCTGGCCTTGCCCGATTTTCTGTCGCCGCATATCGGGTCCACGGGGGTGAAAATATCCGCTTCTGCACTAGATAGCGGGTTGCATCTTACCGGTCATTTTCTGAAACGCCGTCTTTTTGAACTTTTAGATAAGGATTTGCCACAACCACGTTTGAGGCTGGCACATCTGGTAGCAAAGCGGTATAAGAACACATAGATATTGTAAAATTTTAGTCTATAGCGTGAATGAAGTTCTTATATTTTGTTCTGCTATGGATAAGTAATTTATTTTTGGCATTCGCATAAAACCAGCTGTTGAGACCAACATGACAAATAATCTTTTATCTGACGAGCATATTGAAAAGGCCGCTTTCTCATCCGCGCTATCCGAGCGTTATCTGGCCTATGCCCTGTCAACGATCACTGCACGTTCATTGCCAGATGTGCGCGATGGCCTGAAGCCTGTTCATCGCCGCTTGCTGTTTGCCATGCGCCAGCTAAAGCTGGACCCTGATCAGGGATTTAAAAAATCCGCCCGTGTGGTTGGCGATGTGATGGGTAAGTTTCACCCGCATGGGGATGCAGCAATTTATGATGCTATGGTGCGGTTGGCCCAAGATTTTGCAATGCGCTATCAGCTGGTGGATGGGCAGGGAAATTTTGGCAATGTAGACGGCGATAATGCGGCTGCCATGCGCTATACCGAAGCCCGTATGACCGAAGTAGCCCGTCTGCTGTTGGATGGAATTGATGAAAATGCGATTGATTTTCGCCCTACCTATGATGGTGAGGCAGAAGAGCCTGTCTTGCTGCCGGCTGGTTTTCCTAACCTTTTGGCTAATGGCGCACAGGGGATTGCGGTGGGCATGGCAACCTCTATTCCGCCGCATAACATCACCGAGCTATGTGATGCATCCATGCATCTGATTAAATATCCGGGCGCCGCGATAGATACGTTGTTGGGATATGTAAAGGGGCCTGATTTCCCTACAGGCGGTGTGCTGGTAGAGCCAGCAGAGACTATGCGGGCTACCTATAGCAGCGGTAAGGGCGGCTTTCGGTTGCGGGCGAAATGGGAAGTAGAGCGCGAAAAGGGCGGTAGCTGGCAGATTATTGTCACAGATATTCCCTATCAGGTGCAGAAGTCCCGGCTGATTGAAAAAATGGCAGAGATGCTGCAGGATCGTAAATTGCCAATGCTGGCCGATATCCGTGATGAATCTGCAGAAGATATCCGCCTTGTTCTGGAACCAAAATCACGCCGCCTGGATCCTGAAGTGGTGATGGAAAGCCTGTTCCGCCTGACCGACCTTGAAACCCGCATTTCCATGAATTTGAATGTGCTGGATGCGAGCGGCAAACCCTCTGTCATGGGGCTGAAAGATGCCTTGCAAGCTTGGTTAAATCATCGCCGTGAAGTGCTGGTGCGGCGTAGCCAGCATCGGTTGGATAAAATTGCCAAGCGGTTGGAAATTTTAGAAGGTTATCTGGTTGTCTTTTTGAATATTGACGAGGTTATTGCGATTATCCGTGAATCGGACAATCCGCGCGACGAATTAATGGCGCGCTTTAGCCTGAATGAAATTCAGGCAAATGCGGTACTGGATATGCGGTTGCGGGCTTTGCGCCGCCTCGAAGAAGAAGCTCTTCGTACCGAACAAACCAAATTATCCGAAGAGCAGACCGATTTACGCGGGCTTGTTGCCGATGAAAATCGGCAATGGGGCGTTGTCTCTAGCCAGATAAAAGAAGTGCGGACTCATTTTGCCAAGACAGATACAAGACGCACCGCACTCGGGGCTGCCCCTGAAGTTGATGTGGATATCGCTGAAATTCTGATTGAAAAAGAACCGATTACGGTGGTTTGCTCGGAAAAAGGCTGGATACGGGCGATGAAGGGGCATTTGGATCTGGAAGGCAGCTTCAAATTTAAAGAGGGCGATGGTCCCTGCTTTGCCTTGCATGCCGAGACCACAGATAAATTGCTGTTACTGGCGCAAAATGGACGGTTTTATACCCTTTCCTGTGACCGTCTACCAAAAGGTAGAGGGTTTGGTGAGCCCCTAAATCTGATGATAGATATGCCTGCTGATACCCCGCTGGTAAAGCTGCTAAAAGCAGGCGAGGGGCGTTTGTTGGTGGCGGCCAGCACCGGTCATGGATTGGTAATCGATATGAAATCTGCAATGGCTCAGACCCGTTCTGGCAAGCAAGTTCTGAATGTGTCTGGCGGGGCAAAGGCGGTGGCCTGTTGTCCGGCAGATGGCGATTATGTGGCGGTAGTTGGACAAAATCGCCGTCTGTTGGTGTTCCGGCTGGATGAAGTTCCAGAAATGCAGCGCGGTAAAGGGGTTATCCTGCAGCGCTATAAGGATGGCGAGCTATCGGACATTAAAGTGTTTAATCTGGCAGATGGGCTGTCCTGGCAAATGGGTGGCGGGCGCACCCGTACCGAAACAGAGTTGCTGGCCTGGCAGGGCAAGCGCGGGGCCGCAGGTAAACTGCCACCAAACGGTTTTCCGCGGCCAGCACGTTTTACCTAAATCCCGAATTATCGTAAAAACTGGTGATCATAAACTCTGGTAATCGGCCAGGCTGGCATGTGTTACACAAGTACCGAGCGGCGTTAGACAGATACGCTCTCCCATTTGCCATTCCGTAATAGCTGGCATGGGGTAAAGCGCATTTTATAGGCCATTTTCTGGCTCTGCTCGACATAATATCCCAGATATAGATAAGGCAGGTTAAGCTGCTGGCTGACCCCTATCAGATCAAGAATCATAAAGCTGCCAAGCGAGCGGGAGTGCATATCCGGCTCTGTATCAAAAAAGCTGTAAACAGCGCTAAGGCCATCGCGTTGAATATCCACCAGGACACAAGCAATCAGCTCACCATCCGGGCCACGATATTCATTCAGGCTTGTTTGTATCGGGCTGTTGGTTACCATTGCCGAGAATTCATCAAAGCTCATGCTGGCCATTTGCCCATCTTCATGGCGTTGCCCTAGATAGCGTTGAAAGACATCATAATGTTCCAACGATAAGGTGCCATCATTAACGCTTCGGGTTAAATCGCTATTTTTCGCTATCACCCTTTTCTGATTGCGCGATAATTCAAAATTAGAAGTCACAACACGAATAGGCTGAC
>JBMHCK010000115.1:0-19968 GCA_049889955.1 Puniceispirillaceae bacterium (SeqCode) | reverse complement strand
AAAATTGCTGGAAGCACAACGCCTGCAACAACGCACGCAGTTTGATCTGGAAATGATCGAGGCGACAGGCAGCTGTAATGGTATCGAGAATTATTCGCGCTATCTGTCCGGGCGCGGCGCTGGCGAGCCGCCACCAACCCTGTTCGAATATCTGCCGGAAAATGCCTTGCTTATCGTTGATGAAAGCCATGTTACCGTGCCACAAATTGGCGCTATGTATAAAGGGGACTTTGCCCGCAAAACCACACTTTCGGAATATGGGTTTCGCCTGCCTTCCTGTCTGGATAACCGGCCCCTAAAATTCGAAGAATGGGAGCAATTTCGCCCGCAAACCATTTATGTCTCTGCCACCCCTGGCAATTGGGAGCTGGAGCGCACAGGCGGGGTATTTACTGAACAGATCGTCCGACCGACCGGGCTGATCGACCCTGTCTGTATCGTTCGGCCAACCGAAACACAGGTAGATGATATTATCGCAGAATGCCGCGAGGCAGCAGAAAATGGCACCCGTGTCCTGGTCACTACCCTGACCAAAAAAATGGCCGAAGCCCTGACTGAATATATGCATGAAGCTGGCATTAAAGTGCGCTATGTGCATTCGGATGTGGATACGCTGGAACGGATTGAAATCATCCGCGATTTACGGCTTGGCGTTTTTGATGTGCTGATAGGGATTAATCTGCTGAGAGAGGGGCTGGATATTCCGGAATGCGCCCTTGTCGGGATTTTGGATGCTGATAAAGAGGGCTATCTGCGCTCGCGCACCTCGCTTATCCAGACCATAGGCCGGGCCGCCCGAAATGCCGAAGGTCGGGTCATTCTCTATGCCGATAAAATTACTGATTCCATGCGCTATGCGCTGGACGAGACCGAACGCCGCCGCACCAAACAGCAAGAATGGAATGAGGCGCATGGTATCACCCCGCAAACCATTAAAAAGGATATCGCCGATATTCTGGATTCTGTGTATGAGCGGGCTGACCATGTAAATGTCAAAGCCGGGGCAGGCGAAACGCTGGTCGGTAAGGATATCAAAACCATCATTGCCGAATTTGAAGGCAAAATGCGCGAGGCGGCCGCTAATCTGGAATTTGAAGAAGCAGCACGTCTGCGCGATGAGATAAAAAGGCTTGAGGCCAAAGAGCTGGGGCTGGATGCGCCTGGCATGCCAGCTTCACTTGCCAAAGCTCATCAAACTGGCAGGGCAGAAATAGACGCACCTATTCAGCCCCCTTCAGGGCGGCGGCCACGCCGCTAGGGCGGAATAGTTTCCCCAGAACCACGGCAAAAATAGCGTTTATACAATAATATCTGGGCCAATAACCTTTCGAACTGGCATTAAACCATCGAATGCAGGCCGATACTATTGCCTTCACTATCACCAACAATGGCGATAAAGCCATGCTCGCCAATATCCATTTTTGGCACATAAATTGGCATGCCCTCAGCAAGCGCCCAGGCTTGCCGCTCGCCGCAGTCCGGAACTGAAAAATAAACTAGTGTGCCATGTACATTAGGGGGCCGCATTTCATGACGCACCAGCGCACCTGTCGCTCCGCTCTTGGCGATATCATGTGGAAAAATCCACATCTCCACCCCTTCCATTTTTGCCTCTTCCAACGCCACATCCAGCAACCCTTCATAAAATGTTTTGGCGCGTTTCATGTCCTCTACATAAATTTCAAACCAAACTACGGGATTATGTTCCATTGCATTACTCCTTTGTGCTGATATCTGCACTTGCCTCTGCACATGCCTTTCTAGTTGGCTTTGTAGGTGATCGTACAAAATGTGCATTGAACCTTCAGAGTAAAGCCGTTAATATTTGGCGGCAATTTTACCAGCCTTTTTTACCGCGCCCAACGCCAGCGCCCTCTTATCCTGTAAAGGCAGCCTTTGATGCTGATCAGCCTGTTCATTATTTTTTGCGGATTAGCCTTGCTTTTAGGAGGCGGCGTTATTCTGATTCCCGGAACGATAGGGCTGGCAGAACGGTTTAATATTCCGGCCCGCATCGTTGCCTTTGTGATTGTGGCTGGCGGTACATCGGCGCCAGAAATGCTGGTCTCAATAAATGCGGCACTGCAACAAAGCCCTGGCATCGCCTGGGGGAATGTTTTGGGCTCGAATTTAGCCAACAGCCTTTTGGTGCTGGGGCTAGGCGCGCTGGCAGCGCCGATTATAACCCATGATGCCCTGACCAGATGGGACTTAAAATTTCTGCTGGTGATAACAATCTTTATCAGCATTATTCTGTATTTCGGGATTTTTTCCGGCATCACCGGGGTTGGCATCAGCCTGCTGCTAATCGCAGGCTATATCACCTATTTACTGCATATGACCCGGGGCCAGAAAACCGACCCCGAGCTGGATACAAACACAGAAAAACGGTCATTGAGAACCGCCCTTTGCTATAGCTTTGGTGGCATCGCTGCGCTTGTTTTTGGGGCAGAGCTGTTTGTAAAAGGGGGAATCGAACTTGCCCGCCTGTCTGGATGGAGCGAGGCGTTTATTGGCCTGTCCATCATTGCCCTTGGCACCTCTCTTCCGGAAATCATCTCGGTAGGGGCCAGCATCGCGCATCGCCGCGCAGATATCGCGATTGGCAATGTTATGGGCTCAAATATGTTTAATTTGCTGATCGCCCTGGGCGGTGCGGGGCTGTTTGGCAATCTGGTAATAGATAGCCATCAGGTTCTGTTGCCAGTTATCCTGCTGCTGACCATATCGGTTATGCTGCTGGTCTTTAGCTATAGACATAAAGCAATAACTGCGAGATGGGGTTTTGTTTTTATTGGTTTTTATCTCTGCTTTCTAAGTCTTGAAAGCCTGTTAAACACAGTATAGTTGTACACATCTGTCACAAAATGGACACAAGTTCCAAAAGATTGACACAAAATTAATAAAAAAAACCGTAATTTTCCCATTGATTTTATATAAAATGTTGTATTCATTGAATTTTTTAAAATTGCTCAAGAATTAGGCATAATTGTAAAAGTGACGGATTTCTGCGCCTCACACCCAAGTCTGGCAAATTAATACACAAGCTTATCCACAGGCTAAGGGGATAACAATTCTGTCCTCAACCCTGTCTTTTTTATCCGATTCACCAAACTGATTCTTGCCCCAAAGGGCGCGTTCTGTTTTCTAGCGCATAGCTTGCCTCTTGCCTCGCACGGGTAAACACTCCACATTATCGACTATGACCACGCCAGAAACACATAATGACAATACGGACAGCAGCGCTGAGGCAGATAAGGCACAAGCGACAGAGCCTGATTTTGCCGTTGGCCTTGCGTTTCTGAAATCAAAAATCAAATCATTGCCGCATCAGCCAGGTGTTTACCGGATGTTTGATGCTGAAGATAATAGCCTGTATGTCGGCAAGGCCCGGCATCTGGCCCGGCGGGTTACCAGCTATACCCAGCCTAACCGCCTGTCTAACCGATTGATGCAGATGGTAGCATTGACACGGCGGCTAGAGATTACCGTTACCAATTCCGAAGTGGAAGCTTTGCTGCTGGAATCAAACCTGATCAAACAGCACAGGCCGCGCTTTAATATTCTGCTGAAAGATGACAAAAGCTTTGCTTATATCCTGCTTACCGGGGATCACCCCTATCCGCAGATGACAAAACATCGCGGGGCGCAAAAACGAAAAGGGGATTATTTTGGCCCCTTTGCCTCAGCTGGTGCGGTCAATCGTACGCTATCCTCGCTATCCAGGGCATTTCTGCTGCGCAACTGCACCGACAGCTATTATGAGGCCCGGTCGCGCCCCTGCCTGCAATATCAGATAAAGCGATGCACCGCCCCATGTGTTGGTCTGGTCAGCCCGGCAGATTATGCCCAGCAGGTGGCAGCGGCACAAAAATTTCTATCTGGCCAATCGGTAGCGGTTCAACGCGAATATGCCAAGGCAATGCAGGCAGCCTCTGATACGCTGGATTTTGAAACCGCTGCCATTTGGCGAAACCGTATCCGTGCCCTGACCGCTATTCAGGCTAATCAGGATATTAATATGCATGGGCTAGGAGATGCGGATATTATCGCGCTGCATCGCTCTGGTGGACAGTCCTGTGTTCAGATTTTCTTTGTCCGGTCTGATACCAATTTCGGCAATGCTTCTTATTTCCCCAAACATGAAACAGATGCCGATACAGCCGATGTGCTGGCTGCCTTTATTGGTCAATTTTATGATGAACGGATACCGCCATCTAAAATTTTGGTTTCAATTTTGCCAACGCAATCCGAATTACTGGCTGAGGCGCTATCACAAAGCGCAGAACGTAAAGTTGAAATGACGACCCCGCAACGCGGTACGCGCCGCCAATTAATGGCAAATGCCATGAAAAATGCCGAAGATGCGCTGGCCCGTCATCAGGCCGATTCTGCCTCACAAACCCGTCTGTTAGCCCAGCTAGCCGACACCTTTAATCTGGATGCCGCACCAGAACGTATCGAGATTTATGATAATTCCCATATTCAGGGCGCCCATGCTATCGGGGCCATGGTGGTGGCGGGGCGTGAAGGCTTTATCAAATCTGCCTATCGTAAATTCAATATGAAATCAGATGGTCCCCATGCGGCGACCAGCGGTGATGATTTTGCGATGATGCGGCAGATGATTTATCGGCGGTTTGAGCGGGCCCTCAAAGAAGATCCGGAACGCCAGCTGACCAGCTGGCCTGAATTGTTACTGATAGATGGCGGGCGTGGCCAGCTAAATGCCGTGCATGAGGTGATGGATGAACTTGGCCTGGATGATATTGCAGTAGTGGCCATTTCCAAAGGGCCAGATAGAAATGCTGGCAAAGAGCAGTTTCATATTCGCGGACAAGACAGTTTTACCCTGCCTATGGACAGCCCATCCATGCATTTTTTGCAACGGCTTCGTGATGAATCGCATCGCTTTGCCATTGGTACCCACCGGGCAAAACGCACCAAACAGGCGCTAACCTCGCCGCTAGATACGGTGCCGGGTATCGGGGCTAAACGGAAAAAGGCGCTATTGACACATTTCGGCTCAGCGCGGGCCGTTTCGCGTGCGGGGGTGCGGGATCTGGCCGCAGTGGAGGGAATCTCCGAGGCCATCGCCACCCGCATTTATGACTGGTTTCATCAGGCCAGCTCGTAATATTGGTTTTACAGGCAAAAAGAAGCATTATTATCTTATAATATGCTTAAAGCGGGTCATTTGTTATTTTGTGTACTGGACGCCACATCTTACCCTGATTAAAACAAAGGAGACAGGTGCTGCTGAAACCAGAGCATAGGTGTCAGCATAACTTATCCAAAAGAGGCGAGCCACAAGCGATGTTGCAAAATCTTCCCAATGTTATCACCCTGATACGCATTGTTCTTGCGCCGGTGATTGCAATCATATTATGGCAGCCACAAACCGCCTATCTGGGGATAATCGCGCTGTCTTTATTTTGCTTTGCCGGGTTTAGCGACTGGCTGGATGGATGGCTGGCGCGGCGATTAAATATCGTCTCTTCAGTGGGGCGTATGCTTGATCCTATCGCAGACAAGTTGTTAATCGCGGCATGCCTGATAGCCTTTGCTGCCCAGCGCGGCGGCGATGCTGTATTTCTGGTACCAGCGCTGATTATTATTTTTCGGGAATTTCTAGTTTCGGGTTTACGCGAATATCTGGCAGATACCAAAATCATTGTCCCGGTATCGCTGGCCGCAAAATGGAAAACGGCCCTGCAAATGGTGGCTATCGGCTGTCTGATTGCCGCGCCGGCCTTTCCGGAATTTAACTGGCTGGATATGGCCGGGCTGGTGCTGTTATGGATATCCGCGGTGCTGACTGTGCAAACTGGCCTGGCCTATTTCAAAGCCAGCCAACCGCATTTCAAATCATAAGGGCGCCAATTACAGACGCCCTTAAAACTGCCATTTTATCCTGGCTTAATGATTATTCACCAAATCTGAATAGCTCTGAACAAAATCTCTGGTCAGCGCATCGGGTTTGAACTGGTAATCTGCAATTTGCGATACCGGGGTTACTTCGGCGGCAGTACCGGTCAGAAAACATTCCTTAACCTGTGCCAGCTCTTCTGGCTGAATATGCCGCTCTACCACTTCAATACCTTTTTCGGCGGCCAACTCGATAACGGTCTGGCGCGTGATACCGTTCAAAAAGCAATCTGCCAGCGGGGTATGCAATTTACCATCTTCCATCAGGAAAAATACATTTGCTCCTGTCGCCTCAGCGATATAGCCGCGATAATCCAGCATTAGGGAATCCTGAAAACCGTGCTTTTCTGCATTATGTTTTGACAGGGTACAAATCGTATATAATCCTGCTGCCTTGGCATGGACAGGTGCGGATTCAGGTGACGGGCGACGCCAGCTGGAAATATCCAGCGTAATGCCCTTCATCTTTGTTTCCGGATCAAAATAGCTTGGCCATTGCCAGGCGGCGATAGCCAGGTGAATTTTGGTTTGCTGGGCGGAAATGGCCATCATCTCTGATCCGCGCCAGCAAAAGGCACGAACATATCCATCGATAATATCATTCGCTTTCAGCACATCATCTTTCAGCTTATCCATTTCGTCATCACTGACAGGCAGGTCAAAATCCAGATATTGGCACGAAGAACGCAACCGCCTTGTATGTTCCCGCGATTTGAAAATCTTACCGCCATAAGCCCGCTCACCTTCAAAAACCTGAGAAGCATAATGCAACGCATGCGTCAGCGTATGGGTTTTGGCATCCCGCCATGAGACCATCTCCCCATTCATCCAAATAAAGCCGTCACGATCATCAAATGGAATTAGGCTCATATCGTTCTCCAATCAAAATCAGGCAGGCATAGCGCCCTTCACAGGGATACAGCTATACCCAAAATTTGTTTCATTCTGTTAAAAATTAACCATCTTGAATAATTTTTATCAAAATTCTTTATTTTTTTAGCAGTATCATTATTATTGGTCAACATGGCTGACATAAATCAAATAAATAAAATTCCGCCTCGCACCCAAAAGGGTCTGTATTTGCGTAAACAGGATTTACGGCGCGGCATAGAGCTGATGTTTTTTGCCTATCGTGATTTTACCGGTGAGGCAGATAATGTGCTGGCTGAACTAGGGTTGGGGCGCGCACATCACCGGGTAATCTATTTTGTTGGACGCCAGCCTGGCATGACCGTCAGCGATTTATTATCGATTTTGAAAATTACCAAACAAAGCCTTTCAAGAGTGCTTTCGCATCTGGTAGCTGAGGGCTATGTTCATCAGGCACAGGGCGCACGCGATAAACGCCAGCGCCTGTTATCGCTGACCGATAAGGGAATAGCCCTTGAAGATCGCTTAACCGAATTGCAATGCAAGCGTTTTGCCAGCGCCTTTAGTGCTTGCGGGGGCGAGGCTGTCGCCGGATTTCAGGATGTGTTGGCTAATTTAATCAATGAAGAAGAGCGCGCTGAATTACAGGCACGCTATCCGGATCTGTTTGACTGATGACCCAGACTGCCCCGCATATTCTGGTGATAGATGATGATGCACGTCTCCGGGACTTGCTGAGCCGTTTTCTGCAGGAAAGTGGCTATTTGGTTAGCGGGGCAGAAAGTGCGGCACAGGCCCGCGCTATCATGAAAAATATGCAATTTGACCTGCTGGTTATCGATGTCATGATGCCAGGGGAAACCGGGCTGGAGCTGCTCGCCGATATCCGCAAAACCTCGCATATCCCGGCGCTGTTTCTTACCGCGATGAATGAAACAGAAAACCGAATTGACGGGCTGGAGGTAGGCGCCGATGACTATATCGCCAAACCGTTTGAGCCCCGCGAGCTGATTTTACGCATTCAGCGTATTCTGGACAGACAAGAACAGCAGACCGTTATCGGCCTGGTCAGATTTGGTACCTTCACCTTTGATTGCGACAGCCGAATTCTTAGCGAGGCTGGGCGGCGTATTCATATCACTACCGCAGAACAGGATTTACTTAGCTGTTTTGCTGTCGCCCCAAATCAGGTTCTCTCACGCGAGGATATATCCCGGCAGCTAAAAGGCCGTATGAAGGGCCGATCGATTGATGTCGCTGTTGCGCGTTTGCGTACCAAGCTAGAGGCAGATCCGCGTTTTCCTGTCTATCTGCAAACCACCAGAGGCAAGGGCTGGTTGCTGCGCACAAATTAGTTTTTTGCCTGCTGTTCAAAGGATTGCTATTCTGGGTTCAGGTAAAGAGGCGGCAGGACATTCGCCATAATGAAACCATCCAGCAGGGCAAAGCATAACTGATGCAGCTTCGCGATTATATGCCAAAGACACTATTCGGCCGAATGCTGGGTATCATTTTGATTCCCATGATTCTGGTTCAGATTGTCACGGTTTTTATCTTTTATGAACGGCATTGGGATTCGGTTACCCGTCAGATGGCAGACAGCCTTTCCGGGGAAATCGAACTTGTTGTTGAACGGGCTGGCGTCCAATTCACGGCCGCCGATCTGCCCGGATTACAGGCAGAGGCAAACCGCTATTTCCGTTTTCAACTTGCCTTTACAGAAGCAAAAATCCTGTCTGCCGATGCGCTGAAATCAACCCCGCGAAATTATTCAGAACTATCTCTTACCAACACCTTGCGCTCGCGTATTGATTTTCCCTTTGCGATTGATCTTGACAGTACCGAAGATGAAATAGGTATTGATATTCAGCTGGCAAATGGCGTTTTGCATATTCTGGCTGGACGCAAGCGGATTATCAGCTCTACCGGATGGACCTTTTTAGGCTGGACGATCGGCACCTCGATTATTTTATTTTCAATCGCCCTGTTATTTATGCGCGCGCAAGTGCGCCCTATTCGCCAACTGGCCTATGCCGCGCGGCAATTAGGGCTGGGCCGGCAAACAGATGCCTGGCAGCTATCTGGTGCCAAAGAAGTCCGCCTGGCTGGCCGCGCCTTTCAGGCGATGCGCCACCGAATCAATCGGCAAATATCTGAACGAACCGCGATGCTGGCCGGGGTCAGCCATGATTTGCGAACGCCCTTGACGCGGATGCGCCTGCAAATGGCCTTGATGCCAAAAAATGCGGAAACGCAAGCTCTTGAAGAAGATATTCTGGAGCTGGAGCAGATGATCGATGGATATCTTGCCTTTGCCAGAGGGGAAGGTGAGGAAACCGCGAAAACCGGAAATATTCCAGAATTACTTCATCAGATTATCGCACAATATGAACGCAGTGCGCCTGGCCGCCTGCAATTTGAGACCAGCGACAATGAAATACCTGATCTGAATATGCGCCCGCAAGCGATGCGGCGAGCCTTGGACAATTTAATAGGCAATGCAATGCGCTATGCTAATCGCGCCGAAATCAGAACAAAAATCCGCAATGATAATATTTTTATTTTCATTGATGATGATGGGCCAGGCATTGAAGCTGAATTCCGCGCAGATGCCTTGCGCCCCTTTGTGCGGCTAGAGAGTTCGCGCAATCGCTCAACCGGCGGCACCGGATTGGGCCTTGCGATTGCCAGCGATATTATTCTGGGCCATGGCGGCGAGATGACGCTGGAAGATAGCCCGCTTGGCGGCTTGCGGGTGATTGTTCAGCTGCCAGTATAGGATGATACATCCCGCTACCAGCAGATACCGCAATTTGATCCTAATGCAGACGTGCGCCTTCTGCTACCTCGCTATCGGGACTGCATAGCACAACCGCCCCATCTGCATTACTTACCCCCAGGGTTAATACCTCGGACATAAATGGGCCAATCTGGCGCGGCGGGAAATTCACGACTGCCAGAATTTGTCGGCCCTTCAGGCTATCTGCATCATATAAATCGGTGATTTGGGCAGAAGATTTTTTCACCCCAATATCATCGCCAAAATCAATCACCAGCTTCCATGCAGGTTTTCTGGCTTCGGGGAATGGCTGAACGTCCACAATGCGCCCTACCCGAATATCTACTTTTAAAAAATCGTCAAATTCAATCATTGCTCTCTTCTATTCCCTCATCTGCAGATAGGACCCGCAAGCTAACCGCCCATTCAGCAGCTTTTTTCAAATCCTGATCCAGCACCTTTATCGTTTTTGATAAATCCGGGCTATCATCATTTTGCCATGCTGTACTAGCCTTTAGCACCACCCCGCAAATACCATGAATACGGGCCATCTTCTTTAGCCCCTCTTCATCATCCCCGCACAGAATCAACAGCCTGTCGATAAAGCTATATAGGTTTGAGGATAAGAGTATCACCAGGCCAGGCTGACGCGGACAGGCTTTGGAGATAGAGTGCAAACCTGTGCGCTTATCGGCATAGGCTTCGAAACGCTGGGTTAGTCCCTCTAGCAATTTTTCATGGATATTTGCCTGCACATCATCGGCAAAATCTTCGGCGCATTGGGCAAGGATAGCATCATCCATATCCTGCAAGGCACCGAGAAGTACACGATCTACCGACCCCGCTACCAGCACCGCTTGTCGATGGCTAATGCCAGCATCTTCTGCCAAAGCTGGCAAGCTTATCTGCACATAATCCTGATGGGCAAGCGCTGCCCAAAGCGCGTCTTGCAACGCGGCCTTATCTGCATATGTATCTGGCCTTGCTTCTGTCATTTATGCCTCACCGCCTGTCATTTAACCTAAAATTGATATGGGGCGTTATCCAGGGCAAGGCAAGCTATAAATCGCCAACTTAGGGACCCCTACCAGATAATCGAAACCATCCCCCGCCCCCTATTTTCAAACGCGTCTCTAGCCTTGCGCGTCCAACTCGGCTGCCCGCTTTGCAGCAGCATCCAGCGCCTCATCCATCAGTGCAACCATTCGCTGTTCTTGCATCAGAACAGATAAGGCGGCTGCGGTTGTACCGCCCTTGGAGGTCACATTTTCGCGCAAAACAGCTGGCGGGCTGTCATCTGCCGCCATCAACGCGCCAGCACCTTTTATCGTGTGGATAGCCAACTGCATTGACATATCTTCTGGCAAGCCCAGCCTGTGTCCAGCCGCCGCCATTGCCTCAGCCAGCAAAAACACATAGGCAGGCCCGGACCCTGATAGGGCGGTAACCGCATCCATCAGCTTTTCATCTTGCAGATGCACCACCTGACCCGAAGCCCGGAGCAATTGCTCAGACAAATCGCGTATATCACCTGGTACATCCGGACAGGAAAATAATGCGGTAATGCCCATGCCTATGGCCGCCGGCGTATTTGGCATGGCGCGTAATATCCTGGTCTCACCGCCCAGCATAGCCGATAATTTTTGTGTAGAAAGACCCGCTGCAATAGACAGCCAGCTGGTTTCAGTACTGCCGACAGACACAGCAACCCTCAGCACCTCTGCCATCATTTGCGGCTTAACCGCCAACACGACTAAATCCGCAGTAAATCCGTCTGGCAGGGCGCCAATATCGCGGTAAAAGCTTGTATGGGGGCTGGCTAGTTCCGGGGCGTCCAACATTGGCTCTATGACATGAAAATTCGCGGCTAGCATCTCATCCTTTTGCCAGCCAGCCAGCATCGCGCTGCCCATTTTCCCGCATCCAATCAGACAAATATTTTTCATCATCCACCTACAATATTATTCCGCGCAAAAATGCACCTTTGCCTCATCGCAACAGTCTTACCCGATAATGTCAAGAATTGCAGGGGGGCGTGATTACACGGTTGCCTAGGCTTCACCCATTGCCGGTGTCATCACCAACGCGGTAGCCGCGATATCTTCTGGCATCCGGCCATAGACCAGCTGACACAGAACCGGAGCGGCCTGTTCACACTGCCCCAATAATACATCCACGACATCTTCGATTTGTTCTGGAGTTGCCCCGCCAGCACCGCGCAAAGGCAACCGGCATCGCAAGATGATATGCTGGCGATCTGGTGAAAGCTGGAAATGGCCGAGATATAATTCTGTATTTAATTCTGCCAGCAAGCGTTGCACCGCCAGCTCATCCTTGCGGTCAACCAGAACATCTAGCCGGGCTTCGACATTCAGCACTTCTGTATCTGCATGCCAGTCTGCCAATAGCTGATAATGCCCCCAGCGACCAGGCACATCCGCCAGCAACGCATGCGCGCTTGTCTGTTTCAGAAACCAATCCTGTGCTATTACCAAACGAGAGACAAGCTCGATAGGATCTTCTAGGACCATCTCATCATGTGGGTTTTGCAAAGACATCAAATTTTGTCCAGACTAAAGGCGGTTTCCATGCTGTTAGAAGCTACCGAACCTGTAAAATAATCAGGCAAAATAGCACGATTTCAACATGGTTTGACACGGGCGAAATGACCGCGCCTTCCCCTCTTTCCTAAACAAAAATACAAATAGCTTCAACACAAAATATTGTGGGCCGGTGCGCAGCTGAACACATCAGCTTGTGTTTTTTGCTGGTTTTTCGGTGATTCCCACCCGGTTTGTCAGGCTGGAGATTACCCGCGATTTAGCTTGGCTTTTTCTTTGCCGCTGGCCGTTTGGCTTTGGCAGGCTGTTTTAGCTGGGCTTCCAGGCTTGCGATTCGCGCCGCCATAGCATCCACCCGCGACATCAGCGCTTCAAAATCCTCTTGTGTGACCATGCCAGCTGCCGCCTGGCTACGCTCGGAACGGCTACGGCGCATCATCTGCATATCTTCGCGCATGGTGCCTAGCGCGGAGGCAGCCCCATTTGCCATTTGCGCCAAATCAGAGACTATATTTCCGCGTGCTTTCATGGTTACTGCCCCATTTTTCTTTAAAAAAATCAATCCTTCTCTACTCACAACATATAGGCCAGAAAGGACAGAAAATCCACTATAGCTGCAAAAAATCAGGGCAAAGCGTGGCAGCGCTTTATCTGTAGAGAAGATAGGTTAAACAGGCTATAACTCTACAATCAGACCAGAGCAGAACTCACGGCCAGAAATCACAGCCTGAAAACACGGTCAGAAATCATGGCCAAAAATCTGGCCAGAAATCATGGCTAGTAATCACGAGTAGAAATGACGATGTCCGCACCGCTATTCACATTCCTAGATATTGACGAGGTCGCATTTTCCATTGGGCCACTTGATATAAGATGGTATGCGCTGGCCTATATTGCCGGGATTATATTGGGCTGGCTATTTATGCGCCGCACCATATCAACAGGCCATTCAATCCTTAATTTGCCGCAGCTGGATAGTTTGCTGAACAGCTCTATTTTCGGGATTATTATTGGTGGGCGGTTGGGCTATGTTATCTTCTATAATCCTAGTCTGTATCTGGCTGACCCGCTGGCCATTGTCAAAGTATGGGAAGGCGGCATGTCTTTTCATGGTGGTATGCTAGGGGTGGTGGCTGCAATTTTATTCTGCGCGCATCGTTTTGGACTAAAACCGCTTGCGCTGGCAGATGAAGTGGCAGTGGTGGCCCCGATAGGCCTGTTTTTTGGGCGGGTTGCCAATTTTATAAATGGAGAGCTGTTTGGCCGGGTAACCAGCCACCCTTTTGGGATTATCTTTCCAAATGGCGGGCCAGAACCGCGCCACCCCAGCCAGATTTATGAAGCGGTTTTCGAGGGCGCTGTTCTATTTATCCTGCTCCTACTTCTCAGCCGCATTAAACAGCGCTTTGGCCTGCGCGATGGGGTGGTCATGTTTGGCTTTTTATCCGGCTATGGGATAGCCCGCTTCTGTATTGAATTTGTGCGCGCCCCTGATAGCCATATCGGGTTTTTTACCGCTTTTGGCGGGCTATCGATGACTATGGGCCAGCTATTGTCCCTGCCCATGTGCCTGATCGGTATAGCCGGGATGATATATGCGATTAAAACGCGCGCTGCGGACAGGAATGCGTGAGCGCGATGAAATGTGAAGAGTATCTAAAGGCCCGGATAGAGGCCGAGGGGCCGATGCAAGTTGACCGCTTTATGCAGATCAGCCTGTCGCATCCTGAATGTGGCTATTATGCCCGTAAAGACAGGTTTGGGCGTGACGGTGATTTTATTACCGCTCCCGAGATAAGCCAGCTCTTTGGCGAGATGATGGCCGGCTTTCTTGGCTATTTGTGGCATGCCTCTGGCCAGCCAGCAGCCCGCGATATTATCCGATTTGAAGCGGGGCCCGGGCGCGGCACGCTCTTTAAGGATATGCATAAAACCTATCAGAAAATTTGCCTGCCCCTAAGCAAAGCTGAGCCACATTTTCTGGAAGCCAGCCCCTATTTGCGCGGCCAGGTAAGCCAGGCTGTCTCGCCCCTGTCGCCGGTATTTCACGAAACTATCGCTGAGCTGCCCGCCCAACCGCTTTTTGGTATTGCTAATGAATTTTTTGACGCGCTAGGCGTACGCCAAACGATTTATCGCAAGACCGGTTGGGTTTGGCGCGCGATTGATGTTCAGGACGGGGCGTTTATCCCTACCGATGGCCCGCCCCTCAGCGCAGAAGAGCACCAAAATACAGACCTGCCTCTAAACCCCGTCGAAGGCGATATCTGCGAGGTTAGCCCACTATCCATGCAGATGATACACGCCCTTGGCACCCGTATGGCCCAATTTGGCGGCGGAATGTTAATCTGTGACTATGGCAAATCTGATGGTAATGGTGATAGTTTGCAAGCGGTCAAAGCCCATGAAAAAGCAGAGTTTCTAGCCGAGCCTGGCGAATGTGATGTCACCCATCTGGTTGATTTTTCTGCTCTGAAGCGGCAAGCTGAGGCAGCTGGTGCCAGATTGGTGGGCCCGGTAGCACAAGGGGCGTTTCTAAGCGAGTTGGGAATAGCCGAACGCGCCGAAGCCCTGCGGCGTCAGGGTCAGCCTGAAACAGACCGAATGTTGCTTGCTGCCCTGGACAGATTATGCGGCCCGCAACATATGGGGCAAGTTTTCAAAGTGGCGCTGCTGGTCCCGCCTGGCAGGGGCTTGCCGCCAGGCTTTGCTACTGCCGCTACATAACCAGCTGGAACAGATGCAAAACAGTCACAAGGAAAAAATCTGTGTCAGAAAATCTGCCTGCCATGATCACGCGTCACAACAGCCCTGCCGGACCTGTATTTTTTAGCCATGCCGCCCTTAACGATACAGCAGGCAAAATCAAGCATGGCTTTTTCACCCGTTTAGGCGGTGTTTCAACCGGAGTATATGACAGCCTGAATTGCGGCTTTGGCTCTGCAGATAAGCCTGAAAATATCCGTGCGAACCGGGCCCGTGTCTGCACCGCCCTTGGCTTGCCGGATGATCGCCTTATTGGTCTGTATCAGACCCATAGCCCGGATTGTGTAATCATAGACAGCTTTCCCTCTGCAGATTTCCCCTCGACAGAGGCTCGACCCCATGCTGATGGTCTGGTAACCAAACTGGATAATATTGGGCTGGCCATATTAGGGGCAGATTGTCTGCCCGTGCTTTTTGCCGACCCGCATGCCGGTGTTATCGGGGCCTGTCATGCAGGCTGGCGCGGCGCGGTTGGCGGCATTATTGAAAACACTGTGGATGCGATGTGCCGTATCGGGGCCAGCCTGGGCGATATTGCCATGGTGATAGGGCCTGGCATTCATCAGAAAAGCTATCAGGTTAGCGCTGATATGGTAACAGATATCCTGAATCAAAATCCCGATGTTGCGACATGTTTTATGCCAGACCCCGCAGCCGAAATAAGCGCAGAAGGGGCCAGCCATTATTTATTTGACCTGCCATCCTTTGCGCTGAAGGCTGGGCAACGTGCCGGTCTGCATCACATTCACACCACCCCATTTGATAGCTATGCCGAAACCAGCCTGTTTTACTCACACCGCCGCGCTACCCATCAAAATGAGGCGGATTCTGGTCGTCTGATTTCTGTTATCACGAAAATATGCCATAGCTGAAAAATATTCTGGATTTTGCCTTATTGGCTATCTTTACTATAAGCAAGGGCTCCACATACTAATTTTGAGAGATAAAAACTCAAGCAAAAAGATACCGGCTTTCATTCTATTCCCAGCTTACTACAAGGAAAATCATGCCCCATCTTTGGATATTTTTAGGCTTTTTGATGCTTGGGCTTGTTGCCTCTTGCGTGCTGATTTAAACAAAAGAAACGCGATTAACCCTTGCAGGTCGTCTGCCAGATTGCTATCAAAATGTATATTGGGAACGGTCAGTTTTAAATTATCGCGTGCTGGCACTCATAGCCTGTTTTGATGGCCGTCTTTTTTTATGAGTGGAATGCGGTGACTCTGTAGTAATCGACACGGATATCTGATGAAAATTATAGCCGGCAATTCGAACCGTCCCCTAGCTGAAGCTATCGCTGCCTATCTTGACACCCCGCTGACCAACGCTGATGTGCGCCGCTTCGCGGATATGGAAGTTTTCGTGGAAATCCATGAAAATGTGCGCGGCGAGGATGTATTTGTGGTGCAATCCACCTCTTATCCTGCCAATGATAATCTAATGGAATTGCTGGTGACGCTAGATGCGCTGAAACGCGGGTCTGCGCGCCGGATCACCGCTGTTCTACCCTATTATGGTTATGCCCGTCAGGACAGAAAGTCTGGGCCACGCACCCCTATCTCTGCCAAGCTTCTGGCGAATTTGATAACAACAGCAGGTGCAGACAGGGTTCTGACCATCGATTTACATGCTGGCCAGATACAGGGCTTTTTTGATATTCCAACCGATAATTTGTTTGCCGCCCCTGTCTTTACCGCAGATATTGAAAACCGGTACAAGGACGGTAATTTGATGATTGTCTCGCCAGATGTTGGCGGGGTGGTACGCGCCCGCGCTCTAGCCCGCAGACTGGATGCCAATCTGGCAATTATTGACAAAAGACGGCCACAAGCAGGTGTCTCTGAAGTGATGAATATTATTGGCGATGTCTCTGGCCGTCATTGTGTAATGGTAGATGATATTGTTGATTCGGGCGGCACCTTGTGTAACGCGGCCAAAGCGCTGATGGATGCTGGTGCGCTATCTGTTGATGCTTATGTTACCCATGGCGTGTTGTCAGGCGGGGCGGTATCCCGAATTGCCTCATCGCCCCTGACTTCGCTTGTGACAACTGATTCTATTCAGGCCACCGAAGCGATGCGGGTTGCCCGTAATACACGCCAGATTTCAATCGCCCCGCTACTGGGTGAGGCGATTCTGCGTATCAATGAAGAGAAATCGGTCTCCAGCCTGTTCCAATAGGCAGCGATCTTGCCTTTTTCCTTGATATTTTAGGTATAAACGCCTATAAAACGCCAGCCTTGTGCACCCCTGGAGGCACAAGGGCTGACACACGTTGTCAGTATTTACCCAAACATGGAGACAAGATATGTCAGACATTACACAGATTGACGCAACTATGCGTTCTCGGGTCGGTAAGGGGTCCGCCCGTGCGGCACGCCGCGCAGGTAAGATCCCAGCCGTCATTTATGGCGATAAGCAAGCCCCTCTTTCCATTGAAATGGAAGCGCGCGTTTTACGCAAAATTATTCACGAGCCAGGTATTTTTGGCCGTTTGCTGAACATCAATATCGATGGCAAGAACAATACCGTTTTGACCCGTGATATTCAGATGCATCCCGTATCAGATGAGCCTCTGCACATGGATATGCTGCGGGTAGGCGCATCTTCTACGGTTGCGGTTGCGGTGCCTGTTGAATTCATTAACCATGAAAAATCACCTGGCCTAAAGATTGGCGGCGTTCTGAACGTTGTTCGTTTCGAAGTGGAACTGAACTGCCCAGCTGGTGATATTCCAGAGAAAGTCACTGTGGATCTGGAAGGCGTTAAGATTGGCGATTCTATTCATATCAGCGCCATTCCGCTACCAGAAGGGGCAACCCCTACAATTACTGACCGTGACTTTACTGTGGCGACCTTGCAGTCACCAGGTGGCGGGGTCAAGAACGAAGATGAAGAAGAAGGCGGCGAAGGCGAAGCTGCTGAAGGCGCAGCAGAAGAATAAGCCCTGCGGCCTTAGCTTACACTTAACAGGGCTGTCGGGAAGTATTTTCCTGCCAGCCCTTTTTTAGATGCGGTGTTATATCCCTGTCTGCGGCTATTTTTTAAGGAAAGTTTGCGCCATGCTATGGGTCGGTCTTGGAAATCCGGGGTCATCTTATGCAAAAAACCGGCATAATGTCGGCTTTATGGTACTGGATGCGCTAGCCCGTGAATTCGGGTTTTCAGAGTGGCGACAAACAAAATCAGCCGCTCAGACAGATGGCCTTATCGGGGGGAAGAAAATTCGCCTGTTAAAGCCTCTATCCTATATGAACCGTTCTGGCCTGCCAGTGGCGCAAACCACAAATTATTACAGCCTGGTGCCAGGGGAAGTTTTCGTCTTTCATGATGATATTGATTTGGGCGCTGGAAAAATTCGGGTGAAACAGGGTGGCGGGCATGGCGGGCATAATGGTCTGCGCGATATTGACCGGCATATTGGCAAGGATTATTGGCGCATACGCATCGGCGTTGGTCGGCCAGATGGGCGCCAGGATGTTGATAAATGGGTGTTATCTGATTTCACCAAACAAGAGCAGTCAGACTGGCTATCCCCGTTGATCGAGGCAATGATACAAGAAGCGCCGCGTCTGACAGAAAAAGATATGGCAGGCTTTGCCTCTAAAGTCGCCTGGCGGGCCCCGGCCCCAACAACGCAAAATGATATCCAGCAAGGAGAAACTAATGGGCTTTAACTGCGGAATTGTTGGCTTGCCAAATGTTGGCAAATCTACCTTGTTTAATGCGTTGACCAAAACCGCCGCCGCTGATGCAGCGAATTATCCCTTTTGCACAATAGAGCCGAACACAGGCCGGGTGGCAGTACCCGACCCGCGCCTGGATGCGATCGCCGGTCTGGCTAAATCTGCAGAAATCTTGCCAACCTTTCTGGAGTTTGTAGATATTGCAGGGTTAGTACGCGGGGCAGCTAGTGGTGAAGGGCTAGGCAATCAGTTCCTGGCCAATATCCGTGAGGTAGATGCGATAGCTCATGTACTGCGCTGTTTCGAAGACACCGATATCACCCATGTTGAAGAGAGCGTCGATCCGATAAGAGATGCGGCAACTGTGGAAACCGAATTAATGCTGGCGGATTTGGATAGTTTGGAACGGCGAATGGCGGCCCTGACTAAAAAAACACGTGGCGGGGATAAACAAGCCGCATCTGATCTGGCGCTGATGGAAAAGCTGTTTGCCTGTCTTTCTGACAGCCGGCCAGTGCGCGCCTGTGAAGGGCTGGATGATGCCGAGCAAGCCCGCCTGCCCTATCTGCAGCTGCTGACCTCAAAGCCGGTTTTATATGTCTGTAATGTTGGCGAGGGGGATGCCGCAACGGGCAATGCACTGTCGGAAAAAGTAGCTGAGATGGCTGCCCAGCAAGGCGCCGCCCATGTGATTGTCTCGGCCGCGATTGAGGCAGAAATTGCCACCCTTTCAGAAGAAGATGCCGCAGAATTTCTAGCCGAATTAGGCCTGGCAGAAGCCGGGCTGGACAGGCTGATACGTGCTGGTTATGGCTTGTTGGACCTGTTGACCTTTTTTACCGCTGGCCTGAAAGAGACCCGCGCCTGGACGGTTCACCGCGATGCCAGAGCGCCTGAGGCGGCCGGAGTTATTCATACCGATTTTCAGCGCGGCTTTATCCGCGCAGAGACCGTTGCCTATGATGATTATATCGCCCATAGCGGCGAGGCCGGAGCAAAAGAAGCTGGCAAGCTGCGGATTGAAGGGGCAGATTATCTAGTGAAGGACGGGGATATTTTCCACTTCCGCTTTAATGTTTAGATAAGCTCGAAATCGGCAATGGTGATATCTGATAGCTGGTTCAACCCATCAAATACCATATAGATATAGTTATTGCCGGCATCGACCAGCTGCAGATTATTATCGCTATTCAATTCCTTGCGCAGGCCAATGGCTGCCAAATTGGCAGCAGTACTCGTAACATGGCCATAAAGGATTTTATCCCCTTCCGAGCGGTTAAAATCCGTAATGGTATCGGTCGATCTGTCGGCTTTAACAAGGGTAAATTTATCTGCGTCCCTGCCACCTGTCAGCGTATTTATCTAATTTTTGACATAA
>JBMHCK010000114.1:0-3046 GCA_049889955.1 Puniceispirillaceae bacterium (SeqCode) | reverse complement strand
GGTGCATTTTTCCACTGTCAGCTCGGTTGTTATGCTGACTATCGGCATCTATTTTCTGCGCCTATCCGGGCAGGGGATGATGTATCATGTTTACTCTACCGCCGTGACGCGCCGATACAGACAGGTGCGCGGACGGGCATTGGCGATCTCTGGATTTGGGATGAATGCAGCAGAAGCCCTGTTCCCTATGGTGATTATCCTGGCGTTAAGCCTGTTTGACTGGCGCTTTATCTGGGCGATATTGCCAGTTTTTGCCTTTATCAGCTTTGCGCCGGCGATACCCTATCTTACCCGCCGCACCGCCTTGCAAGATGGGCCGGGACGGGTGCGCGAGCCAGAAAATCTGCAAGACCTGCAAAATCAGCCAGTTCAAGAAAGTGACCCGCACCCGTCTATGCGGCGCAAACAGGTGGTAAGAGACAGCGCCTTTTGGGCAGTAATTATCTGGCTGATGATGATACCTGGCTTTACTGTTACTGGCCTGTTTTTTCACCAGATCCATATCGCTTCTGAAAAACAGATCCCGCTATTTATATGGACTTCCAATTATGTGTGGTATGCGGTGGCCGCCATTTGCGGGGCGTTAATATCGGGGATGCTGGTTGACCGATTTAGCGCACATCGCTCGGCAGTGGCAGCGCAAATACCAATGATCCTGGCCTGTCTTGTGCTGATGACAAGTAACAGCTATTTGATGTTGGCTATATTCTTTATCCTTTTCGGATGTGCGGGCGGGATGGGACAACCGCTAGTCAATGCGTTGCTGGCAGAACGATATGGCACCAAATGGCTGGGAGAAATAAAAGCGCTTGCCAGCCCCTTAAATGTTTTCTCCAGTGCCTTATCACCAGCGGTAATGGGGATATTATTTGACAGGGGCGCCGGCCTACATCAGGTGCTTGGCCTGCTTCTCGGCCTTAGCTGTTTCAGCTTTATCATGCCGCTTATTTGGTTCAACCTGCTTCGGCGCCTGAACGTACGCCCCTAGCTATTTATTCAGCCTGCCCACCACCTGGTGCATTCGGTAAAACACCCACCAGATAAGCAAGGCTATCACCGGCACACTAGCTGCCTGAAGGATAGATATATCGGCTGGCAAATGACTATCTGGCAACAGTTTGACCAGATAGCCGACCAGCCCTACCCCATAATAGGTACCAGCAATGACTGATAGCCCCTCAACGGTCTGTTGCAAGCGCAATTGGGCCTGTGCCCGCCTGTCCATAGACGCAAGCAGATTACGATTTTGTTCTTGGATTTGAATTTCGGTTTGAGTTCGCAAAAGCGAGCCAGCACGCGAGATACGCTCAGACAGACCATCCAGCCTTTCTTCAAACGCATCACAGGTTTTCAAGGCTGGCATCATCCGCCTGTCAAGAAAGCCTGACAGCCCTTGATGCCCGTCCAGTCGGCGGGTATTTAGCCGCTCTAATCGGGCCAGAAAAATATCCTGATAGGCCTTGGTTGCAGATAGCCGGTAAGAGGTATTGGCGCTCATCTCCTCAATCTCGGCGGCAAGGGCGGAAAGCTCTGGCAACAAGGCCTCAACATCTTTACCCGCCCCATTTATCTGGGCCGTCATGCGCTGTGTTACCTGTGCCAGCTGGGTTTCGATTTTATGCAGCCTGCCCATATTATCGCGCACCACAGGCAAGCCTAGCAATGCTAGCATTCGGTAGGTTTCCATCTCTATCAATCGCAGCACTTGCCGGCCTTTACGCTCGGCAGTTAGATTGCGCGCAAACAGGATCATCCGTGAAAAACCCTCTTCATCGCTGTCAAAACTGCAATGCACTTCCCCATCTCCATCCGAGATACTGTTCGATGCAGCGGTGCGACTGCCCAGCATTTTCGCTACCTCTTCAGGCAGAACAGGTTTTGGGGGGGGGTTGCCAATCTCCAGCCATATTGCATGAAACAACGGGATAGGCATCGCCGCTATCATCGCAAAAGGTAGCCGGCTATTTTCCGACAGGCTAAAAGCCGCCTTTGATAGAGCAGTGCTGCGGCGGTTCTTGTCACGAACAATCAGGCCGATTGTAATAAATTCAGTATGCCGCTCCAGGCGAAAAACAAAATTGCCAAAATCCTCACGCCGGAATTTTTCACCCCCATCTAATGGTAATCTGTCTTGGCTATCCAGCCAGTGATTGACATGCGAGATAAGAGCGGTATCCGAAGATCCTACCAGATAAATAAAGCGTATAAACCGACCTTCGCCCTCAAAATCGAAAAAAGGGCGTGCATGCAGCTCATCTATGAGGGCCTGTCGTTGCGGATGCTCGGAGATATCCATCATCTGCCTGTTCTACACCTGTTTAATCTATTTACCTGACAGCTAGATTTTTTACGTCGACCAATAGCTGTCAGATTGATGCCTCATTTATGGGTATGATAGCATGCTTGGGGGCGCACTGAAGCTCGCAGTGACAAAATGAAGTAATTCCCAGCCAAAAGCCATGAACAGAAGGTGCGATCAGGTAGCTTGAAAATGACGGAAAAACAGGACCAAAGAACCGCAAAAACAACTTGCTCAGAACTTATTTCGCGGATAGCTATCTTGCTAATAGCGGTTCTGGCCAACCAGCCCGCACCTGCCAGTGAACAGGGCCTGCCGCCCCTTGAAGGGGTGTGGTTTACGTGCGAATTTGCCACCAGCCAAAGCCCCCCTGATGATGGATGTGCGATGTTTGATGATGAAGGCTTTTCAGTGGATGGCGACAAAATTACCTATTTGAGAAATATCGCCTCTACAGAAACCGCTTGCCGGGGCAATAAACAAGGCCAATGTTTTGCCGCGAACACGCCTAACATTACCGTATCCAGCCGGCGCATAGGCGCAGTACAGATTGAAGGTCGGCAACTGTTGGTTTCCTATATGGGATGCACACAGAAATTTGACCTGCAGACATCGCCAGATTATGTCAGTGTTATTCCGGCAAAAGATAAATGTATCTGGACGCGCAAACGCCATTTCTATGTGGCCCCCTACAAAGGAAAGCTAGACCGTAAATGACCGCCCAACTCTATCTGCATCCAGATAAAA
>JBMHCK010000113.1:0-7420 GCA_049889955.1 Puniceispirillaceae bacterium (SeqCode) | reverse complement strand
CCCGCCAGACGCCAGAATCACTTCTTGGCCTTCTTTGGTTAGATCCGCAAGTACTGCTTCACCATCATCAGATATAACTTGCGTGCCTACAGGCAATTTCAGGATAGTATCTTTGCCTCTGGCACCAGAACGGTCTCGTCCAGCCCCTGGTATACCTGATTCTGCCTTGAAATGTTGTTGATAGCGATAGTCGATAAGGGTATTCAGCCCGCCAACACATCTGGCAATTACATCGCCGCCGCGTCCGCCATCGCCGCCATCTGGCCCGCCCATAGGCACATTGGCTTCTCTGCGAAAGCTGACCGCGCCTGGCCCGCCATTTCCGGAACGGACAAATATTTTGGCTTGATCAAGAAATTTCATTTTTTGTGCCTATCCCAGCATGACAGGCCCTAAACAACAGAACGGCCCAAAAATAAGAAGGGGATGAAACCGCAAAAAGCGGGTCATCCCCTGGAAACTGATTTTGCACTGGTTATTCGGGTTGCGCTAGCCCCTGCCAACGCACCGATCTAACCAATTTATTCTGCGGCTTTTGCCTGTTCTACAACAGAAACAAACATTCTGCCGCCAGCTTTTTCCCGAAACGCAACATTGCCGGGACGCAGTGCAAAAAGGGTATGATCCTTACCAATACCTACATTGTCACCCGGGTGGAATTTTGTACCGCGCTGGCGAACAATAATATTGCCGGCAAGAACATTTTCACCACCAAATTTTTTCACGCCGAGGCGACGACCAGCTGAGTCGCGACCATTTCTGGAACTACCACCTGCTTTTTTATGTGCCATCGGGTTCTCTCCTTATGCTTTCTTTGCCGCAGCTTTTGTTGCTGTTTTCTTTGGGGCGGCTTTTTTTGCTGCCGGGGTCTTGTTAGCTGCCGGAGCTTTTTTTGCTGCTTTTTTCTCAGCAGGCTTATCGTCTGATTTTGCTTTGGCCGGCGCGGCTTTTTTCGCGGCCGGGGCCTTCGCTGATGTCAGAATATCTGTCACCTTTAACAGGGTCAGATCCTGTCTGTGCCCTTGTGTGCGGCGGTGATTTTTTCTGCGCTTTCTGCGGAAAATGATTATTTTTGGCCCTCTGGTCTGGCTTACGACCTTGGCCTCAACCGCGGCGTTCGCCACTTTTGGCTTACCAATTGTGACATTCCCGCCATCACCCAGCATGATAACTTCTGACAGCGTTACGGTTTCGCCTTCTTCGGCGTCCAGCTTTTCAACCAGAATCGTATCATCTTTTGAAACGCGGTATTGTTTTCCGCCTGTTTTCACCACAGCATACATGGCGATATCCTAACTACGTTTGTCTAAACTTTAATTGAATTAACAACGATTGCGATGCGATCGGGACCAAAGCCCAAACCGAACAGCAAAAGCTGTGAGCGCTCGGAATATACTGATTAGCCTAGAATTGTCAAGCCATGATCAGGTTTTTACCTAGCCGCCGGCAAATTCTCCGCTATGGGTGTTATCATAAGGCTCTGCGTTCATTTCCAAATGCAGCTTATCGCCATTATAGGGATTGGCGCGTGCGACATCCTCATTCAGATCAACTCCCAGGCCAGGGCGATTGGGAATCACCACATGACCATCCTCTATTTGAATAGGATTATCCAGTAATTCAGCATGAAACCCGGTCATATTATCTATCATTTCTGTGATAAGAAAATTTGGTGTGGCGGCGGCAAACTGAATATTAGCAGCGGCAACAATCGGCCCGCAATAAAGATGCGGAGCTATCTGAACATGTTTTACCGCCGCTATTGCGGCGATTTTGGCAGCTTCACGTATACCACCAACACGGCCCAGATCAGGTTGCAATATAGCTGCTGCATTATGATCCAGAAGACTGGAAAATTCCGCTGCCATACATAGCCGTTCACCCGTAGCGACAGGGATAGGAACAGCGCGCGCCACCTTTGCCATCTCGGCCGGATTATCCGGTGGTACCGGCTCTTCAAACCAGAGCGGGTCAAAAGGGGCGATAGCCTGGGCCAAACGAATGGCCCCGGCGGCGGTAAATTGGCCATGCGTGCCAAATAACAGATCGCAATTACCGCCAACCGCCTCTCTTATCTTCTGGCAAAATTCCCCAGAGCGGCGGATATCCTCACCTGCTGGCATATGGCCATCAAAGCTGGTATAAGCGCCAGCAGGGTCAAATTTAACAGCTGTGAATCCTTCTGCTTGCTTTTGGGCGGCGCGCGCAGCAGAGGCATCTGCATCATTATAAAAATCCGCCGCGGTTTCATTTTCATCTGGATAGAGATAGGTATAACAGCGCAATTTGTCATGCACCCGGCCGCCTAATAGCGCATAGCAGGGCATATCATGGGCTTTGCCAACAATATCCATCATGGCGATTTCCAGCCCACTAACCACCCCGGCAACCGTTGGGTCCGGGCGCTGGGAAAAACCACTGCTATAGGCGCGGCGCATAAAGGTTTCTATATTATGCGGATCCTGGCCTAACAGGTAACGGGCGAATATATCGCGTGCCAGCTCAGCGGTTAAATGGGGCGAGAAACTTGCGGCGTAAATCTCGCCATAGCCGATGAAGTTATTATCTGTAACCAGCTTAACAAAGATAAAATAGCGGCCCCCGAATCCGGGCGGCGGGTTGCCCACAACAAAGGTTTCACAGTCAATCAGGCGCATTTCAGCCTCGCAAGATGGCCATAGAACAGGCGATAAAACTACTTAAAATAACTGTGCTAAGACAGCTATTCTTTGTCAATTTGAAAGCTGTTTGCATGTGGGCTGTACGCATTTTGTGTAAATTATGAATCGCGTTAGGGTTTTGAAATGGATAGAACACACCAACATGAATATATCTTCTAAAGATAGGAGGGGGAAATATGCGACGTCTATTACAGTTTGCCAAAGACCATATTATTTTATTCGGCACGGCCAAATTTCTGGCAGGGCTGGTTATCGGCTTTGGTCTGGGGATTTATTTTCTGCCAATTCTGACAGCTGAAAAGGGCCTGTCTGAAACCGAACTGGCAGAACTAACCAGCAGCGCACAGGCGCAAACAGCATCCCAGTCACAGCTTCGGCAAGGCACCTTTGTGCGCGACCTGGAAGGCTCGGACGCCTTTCACTGGGGGGATGGCACCATTTATGTCAGTGATGAGCGTATCTGGCTGGACGGTGCCATAGCGCCTGGCCCGGATTACCGGTTATATCTGACCAAGGGGCAATATACCACGCGCGACGAATTTCTGGCGGCCAAGTCAGACGCGCTGCAAATTGCGCCGATAAAAGCCTATAAGAATTTTTCGGTTATGATTCCAGATGGGGTGGATATCACGGAGTATGATGCGGTCATCATCTGGTGTGAGGCGTTTTCCGCCTTTATCACCTCAGCCTCGATTCGCTAGATATGCCAGCATCTCATTCGCGGCCCGATAGCCAGATAGCACCGCTTCTTCGGCACGGGCCCCGCTAGCGGGCCTGTCTGGTGAGGCAGATACAGGATGCCAGTCCCCGGCTACCGCTATAATGCTCTCGCCAATTAAGTCCATAAAGGGGGCATCTGGCTTGGCGGGGCGTATCACCTTGGCATAGCGCCAGCGATGGGCGCGTTGATAAACCCATTCCAGCGGCAGATTATTCTGCTGTTTGGCAAAGGCTGCTAGTAAGTCAGCTATTACAATTTCAGGGGGGGATTCCAGAAATTCCCTCGAATATTCAGCACTGGCCTGGATGGTTACCGCCCCGGAAGCCTGCGCGCCAGGCCGGCTTGCCTCACAGCTGGCCCAGCCAATAATGTCGGTATTGGCTAGGACAGGCTCTACTCCTGCTGGCATCTTGTCCAACCCGGCCATGACCGTCCAGCACGGTGCATATTCCGCGCTATCGGCACTTGCTACCAGTTCAGGAGACAGGCCCTGTAACAGGCGCATTGTCTGCGGGGCAGGGGCAGTTACCAGCAAATGCTGGCAGTGATAATCTGTGCTATTTTTTGCCTGCAAGGTAAAACCGCCTGTATCCAGCTGGTCGATTTTTTCTATCTCAATTTGTTGATGGACAGGCAATCCAGCGCCAATAAAGCTGGCAATATCCCTCATGGATGGCCGGCCACTATAGGCTGTAACGTGCCCGCTTTCCGGCCAGATTTCCATGATGCCATCTGCGGCAGCCCCCTTGCATAATTCTGCAAAGATGGGGCTATGGGCGGTTACAAATTGGGCGCCATGGTTAAATAGTAATCCAGCCTCGCGGCGGCTAGCCATCCGCCCGCCAATGCGCCGACCCTTATCCAGAATCAGGATGTCGTGTCCTGCCGCTGCCAGCTTTTTGCCGGCCATCAGCCCGGCTACCCCGGCGCCAATTATGATAATCTCTGCCTGCATTACCGCTAATCCCTTTTTTAAAACCCTGCTGTCTTTTGAGATAGATATTCGCTGGCAATTGGCAAGCCATCTGGTTATCTTCAAGGCCATGACAGACCTTACTTCTCTACAGACGCTTCGTCTTCCTGACCCAGATAAAATCACTGCAGATAGTGCAATAGCGATTTATGAAGCTTTTCGTCCGCTATTGCCAAATGCCCGTTCTGGTGCCAACAGACATGCCGCAAGGCTGGTGGATTTACTGGATGAATTTGATGCGCTTATCCTGGATGGATTTGGCGTTATCAATGTCGGTTTTCAAACGATACCTGGCATTGAAACCTTGCTGGCAGAAGCACAAAAAAAGGGCGTAGATGTCATAGTGCTTACCAATGGGGCCAGTCATCCTTCTTCTGTTTCTGCCCGGAAATATCAGGGGTGGGGATTGCCGCTAGGTGAGGCAGAGGTGATTTCCAGCCGCGATGCCTTGCAGGCGCATTTGCATGATATGGGCTCTCTTTCCGGCTGGGCGGCACTGGATAGCACGGTGACCCCGCCGGATAAAATTGCTGGCCTTAAATCTATCAGCGCGGCAAAATTACACGGCGCGCACGGATTTACCCTGTTAGGCAGTTCAGGGTGGAGTGAAGCGGATCAAGCCCAGCTTGAGCAAAGCTTGCGCAAAAAAATGCGTCCGGTTCTGGTAGGCAATCCAGACGTAACGGCCCCGCATCCAGATGGATTTACCGCCGAGCCAGCCTATTGGATGGCCCGTGCGATGCAACGGCTTGCCTTGCGCCCGGTATGGTTTGGCAAGCCGCATCCGCTTGCCTTTATGCTGGCCTATCAGCATTTATGCGCCCGTGCGGGCCGAACCCTAGATAAGGGGCGCATTGCCATGGTTGGCGATAGTTTACATACCGATATTTTGGGCGGGCTGGCCTTTGGGCTGCAAACAATTTTGGTCACCCACTATGGTTTATTGCGAGATCATAATGCTGATCAGGTGATTGCCCAAACCGGTATTGCCCCAAACTGGCAAGTCCCGCATCTGTAAGGCCTGTATTTCCAGCTATAGCGGTGTTTTATCCTGACCATGCATCCAGAAACCCTAGGCGTGCAGTATAAGAAACACCTATAGCGCGCGTGAAGTTTGCACGCTAAAGATATCAAAATGGGGCTGAGCGATAGATGCAAGATAAACAAAAACAGGGAAAAATTCTGGTAACAGGTGCGGCTAGGCGCATTGGGGCAGCGTTGGTAGCTGCCCTTGCCAGTGATGGCTGGGAAGTGGTGCTGCATTATAATAATCGGCGGCAAGAAGCCGAAGCGCTGTGTGCTAGCCTGACAGATAAGGGATATAAGGTTACCGCGATTTCTGCAGATCTCAGCCTGGCTGACGCGCCGGATGCGTTAATGGCAGCGGCTAGCCATTCCGGGCCAGTTACCGCGGTGATTAATAATGCGTCTTTATTTTCCTATGATTGTGCTGACAGCGTAACACCAGAGCTGATTGCCCGGCATATGGCAGTAAATCTCAGTGCGCCAACCATGCTGACCAAAGCATTATATCAGCAATTGCCAGAAGAGATGCCAGAAGGGATGACAGGCTGTGTAATTAATATGCTGGATGCCAAGCTTTTTGGTATCAATCCAGATTATTTCAGCTATACCTTGTCAAAAGCAGCAGCACATTCTCTTACCCAGATTTCTGCCCAGGCCTATGCGCCGCGTTTGCGGGTAAATGCAATAGCCCCTGGCATTGTTTTACCCTCTGGTGAGCAAAGCCAGGCAGAATTTGAAAAATCGCATAAGCGAAATTTACTAGGGCAGGGCGCAACGATAGCAGAAATTGTCGCTGCAATGCGGTTGTTACTTTCTGCTTCATCTATGACGGGAGAAGTAGTAATTCTGGATGGCGGGGCACATTTGCGGCCGCCAGCACGTGATGTAGCGTTTCTTGAGGCTTAAAATATGATCACTCCCCTATCACGACGATTTCTGTTGAACGGCATTGAAGTAACCTGTTCTATCGGGATTCATGATTTCGAACGGGAAACCCCGCAACGGATTACAGTGGATATCGAGGTCTTGCTGGATATTAATGCTGAACCAGATGCTGATAATATTGATCAGGCGGTGAATTATGATGATATCCACCAGCATGTGATTCGAATTGCCACCTCACGCCATTTTGATTTGCAAGAAACGCTGGCGCGGACCATCTTCGATACGCTCGCGGCGATGCCAGGCGTGTATGGGCTGTCGGTTCGCACCGCAAAGCCAGATGTGTACAAGGATGTTGCAGAAGCTGCCTATCAGCTTTCCTCGCTGCATGCGCCATCCACTTCCTGAACATGCCCGAAACGCTTGATGCCTGAAATTTCTTATCGCTCGATGAACATAGAGTGGTTTTTCAGGTATTTTCGGTAGCAAGGTTATTTTTCGATTGATTCCAGCCGGCCTCTCAGGGTTTCCATCTCATCGCGTAATTCTTTGATGATGTCAGGGCTGGCAGGCATATTGGCGGCGGGATCTGCTGGGGTGTTTGTGGCAAACTCACGGTTTTGGCTGATCGCATCCAGCGAGGTTTCCAGCGCCTGGCTGGCCAGAGGGTGCAAGCGCGTAAACGAGGCCATGGTGCGCTCCAGATAGCGCGATAATAATGGTTCAATCGGGCTTTTATAGGCGGCGATAATCTGGCACAGCACATCAACAGGCAACATTTGATGGCCTTCTTGCTCTACTTCTAAAATTACCTGAACCAATGTTGGACGGGTCAAATCCTGTCCAGTTTTTGCATCACGCACTTCGATTTTCTCGCCGCACCGCACCATCTCTGCTAGCTCGCTCAAGGTAATGTAGCTAGAGGTAGCCACATTATAAAGGCGGCGATTCGCATATTTCTTAATGACGTTCAAAAAAGAAGCTCCAACTTCCAGATTATGTTGCAATGCAATAAACATTTTTTATTTCAATGCAACGAAAAAAGTATGATTTTTTGCGATGCAATAAATTTTTATCCTGGCAGAAAAGTATCTTCTGTCACCTGAAGATTTATTGGCCCTATCATTGGCGGGTTTT
>JBMHCK010000112.1:0-12840 GCA_049889955.1 Puniceispirillaceae bacterium (SeqCode) | reverse complement strand
CCCCCATTGTCCAATATTCCCCACTGCTGCCTCCCGTAGGAGTCTGGGCCGTGTCTCAGTCCCAGTGTGGCTGATCATCCTCTCAGACCAGCTACTGATCGTCGCCTTGGTAGGCCATTACCCTACCAACAAGCTAATCAGACGCGGGCTCCTCCTTCTGCGGCGGACCTTTCCCCCGAAGGGCGTATCCGGTATTAGCAGCCGTTTCCAGCTGTTATCCCAGGCAGAAGGGCAGATTCCCACGCGTTACTCACCCGTGCGCCACTCTATAAAATAGCGTTCGACTTGCATGTGTTAAGCATGCCGCCAGCGTTCGTTCTGAGCCAGGATCAAACTCTCAAGTTAGATTGACCTGAATGCTGGTTAAACCAGCTTTCGGTTAGGTGCCTACCTTAAGTATTCATCCATGAGCTAAGCGAAATTGAATTACTTCAATTCCAATAGTGATTCATTTCAGGTATTCGTTAAGGCGGACTGTTTTTACACAAGACGATATCAACTGACATCGCCGCCCACGAATCCCTTTCATAACAGACTAACAATTTCAAACATCGCTTCCGACACGTTTGCAGCCATCCAGAGGATGAAGTGCGGTTTGCTTGTCGGACAATCTCGCCCGCTGAAGGCCAGCGAGTTTGGGGGTTATATGCTGGCTTTCATCCAGTGTCAAACCCTAAAACGCAAAAAATGTAATTTTTTTCTAATTTACGATTTTTTTCGCTGAAACCAACATCTTGGGCATCTGTATGCATTGCATTAGTCACCTTATATAATGCGCGCGTACCCGCTGGTGTTAGTTGCAACAAATCCTTATCGTATTTAGCGCTTGGCGGATAGATAATTCCATCCCCGTAGCGCGTACATTTCTTGCCTTCCAAACCCGCAAAAGCGAATCATGCCAACCCTTGCCAGACACTGCCATTTGTTCCGCCAATTCCTGGCGAGCCGATGATCCCTTGTCTTTGCGGCAAATTGAGCCGGATAATCAGCCTATCATTTTTCTGGGCTTTGTTCCAGTATTTCGCCCTTTTTGGTGCGGTTCCTGCATAACAAAAAATGTTTGACGCTCGAATCATAGGTTAGTAATGATGTCTTTATGTATTGAATCGGCTATATTTACAGTCAAAAAAAGTCTGGAAATGCACGGCTCTATAAGTGATGAGGCTGATTCGCGGTTACGCCGTTCAGGTAAATTTAGGTTAGAACATTTAAATAATATGAATTCTACTGCTTTTATAGCTAGACCTTTATCTGCGCTGCGAATCGGATTTCAGCGTAAATTTTCTGGCAAATTTTCCGGAAAAGTTTCTGGTAAGGCTTCTGTGGCGATGGGTATTGGCTTCTTTATCGCCGCGCCAGCCTTTCTTGCACCAGCTGTGCTGGCTGCAAACAGCGCGTCTGTTAAATTAGCGCCAGCCCCGATTTCGGCTATCGGTGATAATATCGCCTCTGCCAACAACCCAGCTTTGCCGCAACATGACGTAATGGACGCCTTTGATGGTAATAATGGCCGGCTAGCCTTGCCGCGCACCCGCCCTGATTATCTGGCAACTTTAGGCGGTGTTCGCGTAGCCATTGAAACCCCGACCGCACGTCCCGGCATTGCCGATATTCTGCCGCAAGCGACTGCAAATATTGAACAGATGGTGCGCCGGGAGGCTGGACAGCGAATCAGCAAAATATTTGATCTGACTCTATCTAGCGGCGAAACACTGGCGAAATTGCTAAAGAAAGCTGATTTCACAAACAGTGACATTGCCTCTATATCCAAAGCACTTTCTGGCAGAATTGATTTGCGGCGTCTGCAAATTGGCACGCGATTCACCGCTGCACTAGACCCGCAAGGCCAGGCGGTTGCTTTGCAAGTTCATTTACCACGCAACAGCCAGAAGCAGGGTGCATTTAAAAATATTTATCTGGACCATTATGTGATTCGCCATGACGGGCTAGCTGATCCGGAACTTCAGGGCTGGCAGTCTATCCGTGCGATACGCCCGGTTGAGCTGCGCTCGGTGCATGCAGGTAACGAGATTAGCCTATCTTTATATGATGCCGCCCAGCAGGTTCAAATACCGATTAAGGTATTGGATGAATTTGTTCGGGTGATGAGCTTTTCAGTAGATTTTCAGCGCGAAGTACAAAATGGCGATCAGTTTGAGCTGATCTATGATACCGCTATTGATAAATTAACCGGCAAGCTTCTGTCCTCTGATAGCCTGCAATATGCCGGCATTGTGCTTTCTGGCAAAAAAATGGGCTTTTACCGGTTTGTCCATCCAAATGGCAAAGAAGGCTGGTATGACCGTAATGGCGAATCAGCGGTGCGAACTCTGATGCGAACCCCGGTTAATGGGGCACGGATTAGTTCTGGCTTTGGCATGCGCCGTCATCCGGTTACCGGATATAACGCCATGCATCGTGGTTTGGATTTTGCGGTGCCAACAGGCACCCCTATTCTGGCTGCAGGTACCGGGCATATTGAATATGCTGGATGGAATGGCAATTATGGCCGCTATATCCGTATTCGTCATAACGCTACCTACAAAACAGCCTATGCCCATCTCTCGCGCCTGGCGAGCGGAATTCGCAATGGCCGTTTGGTACAGCAAGGCGAGATCATCGGGTATGTCGGCTCTACTGGCCGTTCGACAGGACCGCATTTGCATTACGAGATTCTGGTAAATAACCGCCGCTTGAACCCGCTAACGGTGAAATTGCCATCTGGTGAGGGTGTGCCGGACGATCTTATGTCAGCCTTCAAAGCCCAAATAGATCGTGTTGAGCGCAAAATGCGCGATAGCGCAACCCCGCTTTATGCCGGGATCAGTTTGCAACAGGCCAGCCTGTCACGTTAGGCTGATTTGCACCCTTTCGCTATAAGAGCTGTTAGCCATGCCAAATCCTGTATCAGAGACTAGCCAGCAGATGTTCCTTGATGAGATTTGGCGCTTTCCGGTAAAGGGGTTTGCCGGCGAGCAGCTGCAGCAGATTGACGCGAATGCCGGCCAGCTATTGCCGCATGACCGCGAATATGCGCTGACCACCGGCCATCCAAAATCCCATGAAAGGCTGGCAGAAGGCTGGCTGCCAAAACGGCATTTTCTGCAATTATTGAATGAAGCCAGGCTAGCCGGACTGGAAATTCGGTTTGATTCTTCACGCCAGACGCTGAGCCTGTTTGAAAATGGCCAGATAGTGGCATCAGCCCCGGCAAATGATCGGGCCGCCCTATCCCAAGCCTTGTATGAACGGATGCCAGAGGCCTTTTCCCAGCCCCCAGTTTTAAGCCGTCTGGATACTGGCGGGTATAGCGATACCGCAGCGCCATGGATTAGTCTTGGCGGCAGCTCATCCCTTAGGGAATTTGCCAGCTTGACCGGCACGCAAACTGCCGCGCGCCGCTTTCGCTTGAACCTTATTATTAGCACAGACACCCCGTTCATTGAACAAAGCTGGGCAGGCCGCACCCTGGTCATTGGCGAGGTGGAATTGGAAGTCATAGAGCCTGTCGGGCGATGCGGGGCAATTTCGGTTAACCCGGACAGCTGTGTGCGCGAGCGAGATTATCTGCCAGAAATGGAACAGGCCTGGGGGCATACAGATTTGGGAATGTTTGCGCGCATCTGTAAAGGCGGCCTCTTGCAGCAAGGGACCAATGTCCATGTAAAAAAATAGCGGCCCAAGCCGCTATTTTTTTATCTGCTAGCCATCGCTATGTGCGTTCAAGCAACCGCCTCTGTGGCATCATCGCCGTCTGGACTATCTGTGGCGGCAGCTTCCTGTGTTTTTTTGCTGGTGCGTGGTTTACGCGGACGCCCGGCAGCCACCATTTTTTTCACCCCAGCGCTTGCTTCCTCATCAGAAAGATCGCCGGCTTTGGCACTGGTTTTGGATTGTCCCTCAGCATCTGACTTTTCTTCAGCGGGTGCATTTGCAGCCTTTTCTTCAGATAGGCTTTCAGCAGGTGAGGCCTCTGTCCCGCTATTTTCGCCTGAATTATTTTCAGCCAAATTACCTTCATTGGCACCATTGTGATCACGCCGACGCGATTGCTGGCGTTCATCATGGGCTTTGCGTTGCTGTTCGGCATTTTGCAAAATAGATTGATGGATACGGTAATAATGATCTGCAAACTGCGTAAAGGCTTCCGCCGAAATACGCTCACCAGCCGCATTCGCATCATAGGCTAGGGCCGTATATTTTTCAAAGAGCTGCTGGGCATTGCCACGCAGCCGGCCTTCTGGCCCATTTGAATCAAAGGTTGTGTTTCGATTGAAATTAACCTGATTATGCCCACCATTACGGCGACCACGCCCTCTGGCACGCTTGGAATTCTGACCCTGATTATGTCTCATAGATAGTCCATATTCACAAATTCAGCCTTAGCTGAGGTTGTTTTTCATTTTGATGGAAAATCGTAATCAGCGCGCGGTGCGCTTGACTGATTACCTTTCCCTGTTTGAACATGTAAGCGCTGACAGTGCAAGGAAAAACTGCATTATTTTGCCACTGCAAGGCATCTTTCAATGCCGGCCAGGTCTTTATGGACCTGAATGACTGTCAAGCCAGCATCCTCTGCCAGTTTGCTTACCGCTTTTATTTGCCCCCACCCTACTTCCAGAAAGGCCTGACCTTCTGGTGCAAGAATAGCGCCAAGTTGAGGCAATAATATCCGGTAAGCAGATAGACCATCCGCCCCGGCAAATAGCGCGGCAGAAGGGTCATGTAACCGCACCTCATCTGACAGGCTGTCATCACCTTCACAAATATAGGGCGGATTGGATAAAATCAGATGAAATGTCCCATCCAGCCCCGCTGCCCAGTTGCCTGTGTGAATATGCGCGCGCCCCGCAAGCCCAAGTGCCGCTGTATTTGCCCGGGCCTGTGCCACCGCCAACGGCGCCCTATCAATGCCAACGCCGCTGGCCTGTTCCAATTCTGTTAGCAACGACAACAACAAGCATCCAGAACCACAACCCAAATCCAGAATCTTTGGCTGAGATATCTGGGTTAGCGCGGCAGTTGCATATTCAAGGGCAGCGGAAATCAGCGTCTCGCTATCCGGGCGCGGATCCAGCGTGGCGTCATTCAGATAAAAATCCAGTGACCAGAATTCCCGCTTACCGCGCATTCGGCTGATGGGCAGGCCAGCATTACGCTGGGCAATCAGCGTGGCAAGCCGGGATTCTTGTTCCGGGGTTAAGCTAATATTCTGATGGCTCATCACCGGACTATCCAGCCCGCAAGCCAGCCCAACCAGCCAGCGCGCATCCAGACGGTTATCGGTGTTCAGGGCTGCTCTTACGCCGTGCAAAAGCTGGCGTGCAGACTCTGCCATTGCCTAATCCTCGCTATCACCAGCGGCCAGCCTTGCGGCTTGATCTTCAGAGGCTAGCGCAACCACAACCTCATCCAGCGCTTCGCCATTCAGGATTTTATCCAGCTTGTACAAGGTCAGGTTAATTCGGTGATCCGTTACCCGGCCTTGCGGGAAATTATAGGTACGAATACGCTCTGATCTATCCCCTGATCCTACCTGGCCTTTGCGCGAGGCGGCACGCTCGGCTTGCTGGCGAGCCCGTTCTGCATCATATAATCTGGCTCGCAGAATCTTCATCGCTTTTGCACGATTTTTATGCTGGGATTTTTCATCCTGCTGGCTGACCATAATCCCGGTTGGCAAGTGGGTGATACGAACGGCCGAATCTGTGGTGTTCACCGACTGTCCGCCCGGGCCAGAAGCCCGAAAGACATCAATCCGCAAATCGCTTTCATTAATGTCGATATCCACATCCTGTGCTTCAGGCAAAACCGCGACCGTTGCTGCCGAGGTATGAATACGCCCCCCTGCTTCGGTCTCGGGAACCCGCTGTACCCGGTGTACCCCTGATTCATATTTCAATCTGGCAAACACATCCTGGCCAGAAATATTCGCCGTCGCTTCTTTATAGCCGCCAATGCCAGTCTCGGAAATTTCCATCACCTCAAATCGCCAGCCATTTTGCGCGGCAAAGCGCTGATACATGGAAAACAGATCAGATGCAAATAATGCTGCCTCGTCCCCGCCAGTACCTGCCCGCACTTCCAGAATGGCGTTTCGAGAATCATCACTGTCTTTTGGCAGCAACAGCAATTTCAGCTGATGCTCTGCTTCTTCCTGCTTTTCGCTTAGCTCTTCTATTTCCGCAGTTGCCATTTCAACCAGCTCGGCATCGGCATCTTCATCTTCTAAAATCTGCCGGGCCTGTTCCAGATTATCCATCAGATCATTCAGATAAACCGCCTGTTCTGCGACCGGGCGTATTTCTGCCAGCTCGCGCGATAATTTCGTCAGCTCATCTGTGTCTATCTGGCCGGACGATAATTTTTGTTCAATCTCATCGCGCCGCCCCAGCACCTTATTTATATTGCCAACAATACTCATCTTTTAGCTAAAACCCTTCTTCAGACCTGCTGTGCCAGCCAGCTTGTCAGCGCAGAAATTTCAATTTCGGTTTGCGTGCCATCCAGCATATTCCGCACGCTTACACTGTCGCGAGATAACTCATCTGCTCCGGCGATAAGGGCAAATTTTGCGCCCAGCTTATTCGCCGCCTTCATCTTTTTTCCCATATTTCCAGATAGCAGGCTGACCGCACTAAAGCCGGCATCGCGCACCATACAACCAAGCCCAAAAAGCTGGGCCTCGGCGCTCTGCTCGGCAGCGACCAGCACCAGATCAGGAGAGGGTTCTATTTGCGCATCAACCAGAAGTGCCAGACGTTCTACACCCGCTGCAAATCCAACCGCCGGCAATAGCGGGCCGCCTAATGTCTGGGATAGGCCATCATACCGCCCGCCGCCCAAAACCGTGCCTTGTGCGCCCAGCTGATCGGTAATGAACTCAAATGCGGTATGGCTGTAATAATCCAGCCCCCTTACCAGAAACGGGTCCTCTACCCAACTAATGGACGCTGCTTCAAGGGCCTGTTTCACCGTTTCAAAATGGGCCTGTGCAGCAGGGGTTAAACAAGCATTAAGGCGCGGGGCTTCCTGCAAGATATCTTTATCCGCTGCTGATTTTGAATCCAGTATCCGCAATGGATTACTATCCAACCGGCGCTGGCTATCTTCAGATAACGCGCTACGATAGCGCTCCAGATAGCTGACCAATGCGCTGCGATAGGCATCTCTGCTTTGCGTATCGCCCAGGGTGTTAAGATGCAGGCTTGTATGTTCCAATACCCCAAGTGATTTTAAGATATGTACCCCGCAGGCAATTATTTCTGCATCTGCTACCGCGCTGGCTGGGCCTATCAGCTCACATCCAATTTGGTGGAATTGGCGCATCCGGCCTTTTTGCGGACGCTCATATCTAAACATCGGGCCAGCATAAAACCAGCGCTGCGGCAAGCTTTGGGTCAGGCCGTTCGAAATAACCGCCCGCATCGCGGCAGCGGTACCTTCCGGGCGCAAGGTAAGACCCGTGCCGCCCCTATCTTCAAAGCTATAGGTTTCTTTGGCAACCACATCCGAGCTGGCCCCCAATGGCCGGCTAAACACATCGGTAAACTCAAAAATTGGCGTCGACATTTCTGCATAGCCAAATTGCCCAGCGCCTTGCCTAGCATGTTCAATCACATAATTATGTTTGGCCTTTTCTGCGGGAAGCAGATCACTTGTACCGCGAACAGGCTGAATGGTTTCCATCGTTACTATTCCTGAAATCAGAGCATGACAGCTTTATGCGCTAGGCGTTTTTTTAAAATTAATTCGCCAGCTTTTCTGGCGCCATATTATCTACATGTTCTTCTACCAGACGCACCACATGTTCGACAATATCCTCATTTGTCAGGCGATGATGGGCCAGACCGGAAATATAGACCTGATGGTTATCCTTGCCACCGCCGGTAATGCCAATATCGGTCTCGCGTGCTTCGCCCGGGCCATTCACCACACAGCCAATAATAGATACGGTCAGCGGCTTGTTAATATGTTCCAGCCTTTCTTCTATTTCCTGAACGGTTGCGATCACATCAAATTGTTGACGCGCACAAGATGGACAGGAAATCACCGTCACCCCGCGACGCCGCAGCCCCAGCGATTTAAGCATTTCATAGGCAACCCTCACCTCTTCAGCAGGGTCGGCAGATAAAGACACACGGATAGTATCGCCTATGCCTGCCCATAGTAAATTACCCAGACCAATGGCCGATTTCACGGTACCAGATCGCAATCCCCCTGCCTCGGTAATGCCAATATGTAATGGGCAATCAATCGCTTCGGATAGCTGCTGATAGGCCGCTACCGCCAGGAAAATATCCGATGCCTTGACCGAAATTTTAAATTCGTGAAAGTCCAAATCCTGCAGATGGCGGGCATGTTCCAGGGCAGATTCAACCAGCGCTTCGGGACAGGGTTCTGCATATTTTTCCAAAAGATGTTTTTCCAGTGAGCCGCCATTGACGCCAATGCGCATCGAGCAGCCATTATCACGGGCAGCGCGCACCACTTCGGCAACCCGTTCCGGCTTGCCAATATTGCCTGGATTAATTCGCAGACAGGCCGCCCCTGCATCCGCTGCTTCCAGTGCGCGGCGATAATGGAAATGAATATCGGCAACAATGGGTACCGGGCTGAATTTACAAATCTCCCACAATGCCGCGGTGCTGTCCTCATCTGGACAGGAAACCCGAACAATATCTGCTCCGGCCTGTGCTGCACTCTCAATTTGAGCCAGCGTTGCCTTTGTATCTGTGGTCAGGCTGTTGGTCATGGTCTGTACAGAAATAGGGGCATCCCCGCCAACCGGAACAGAGCCAACATGAATCTGCCGACATTTGCGTCTATCTATCTGTCTGTAGGGTCTTAATGCCTGCGCATTCATAGCTGCGCTCCTTTATCCTTGCCGCCTGAAAAAGTTTAACTGCCAGCTTTTGTCTTGATCGATTGTTTCGGGTTTGGTTGTACTGGCTTTGCGCTGTTTTGACCAGTGCTGTATACACACTTGCCCCCTAGTAACAGGGACGACCTGCCCACAAAAAGACCGGAAATAACGATAAAAGAGGCTGAGACCCGTTTAAAACTGACTATTGCTTTTCAACAGGGAAAGGCCATCACGGCTAAGGGCAAGGTCACGGATAATTTCACCAACCCTGCCGATTTGTACAGCTGGCTGCTCGCCAATAGCGAGCTGAATTCCGCCAGCATTGCCGGTGCTGAGAAACAAATCTGTATCCGCTGTTGCCACATACTGGTCGCCTTTGCGCAGCAATTTACTCACCACTATCTCGCCATTAGCTTTGGCGATTTCTATCCAGGAAGTAGCCGAGGCAGAAATCACAATTTCCGACATTGGAGCCCGTGACAACGCCTGTGCCGCTGTCCCGCTTATTGGTCTGTTTTTGGTATCAGACAACGCAACAGGATCGCCAGCGATAACAGGCGGCGCGCTAGCGGCATCGGCAAGTTTTATTTCCGGTTCAGCCTCTATTATGAGAGGGGCTTTTTCGGCTGTAGCTTGCGCCGGTGCAGCGGTTACATCTTCTGGCACAGCCTGTTCAGCTTGCACAGGCAGTATCTGGTCAGCATCTGTTGTTGGTGCGGGATTTTCTACAACCGCTATCGGTGCATCTGATGAAATTTCGGCATCTTGCCCAGCCCCGCTATCGCCATCAACCGTCAGTTCGGGCGTCGATATTTCCTGCACAGCCTCTGCCTGTTCTGCGGCTGGCTCTGGCAATATAGTTTCAGGCTCGACACTCTCTGTCTGATCAAAGCGTTCTACACGGCTAAGTTCATCATATTCCAGGCTTGCAACCTGCTGGGGTCGCACCGCATCTTCTTGCAGAAAATTCCAGCCAATATAACCGGCCAGTCCGGCAACAACCACAAACATGGCGACCATGCTGCCAGCCATTTTTGGGACCAGAGCTTGGACCGGAAATTTATATTCAGGTTTATCCAGGACTGGATTATGGGTTGTTTTATAGGCTTCAATAAGCGGCGTTGGATTTAACCCGACCGCTTTACAGTAATTCCGGATAAAGCCAGGAATATAGGCAATGCCAGGTAATCGTTCAAAATCACTGGCCTCTAGTGCGGTAATATGGGCACGGGTAATTCTGGTCAGCTCAGAGATTTGAATAACAGAAAAACCGGCCTTTACACGGGCTTCGCGTAAAAGGGATCCAACTTCATCAGCTGAAATAGCTTCGTCGTTCCGGACGCTGTCCTTTGTCATTATAACAACCCAATAATCATCAGCGCACATATTCCTCTAATTTTCGCATACCGTAGAATCGACAGTAATGCTACAAAAAAGCGCAAAAATGCGTCATTTTTTAAGTTTTATTGATTATAATGCGGTGTTTAGGCTTTTTTTGAGGCGCTTTACGCTTCATCTAACCCAAAAGCATCATGCAGGCTACGAACCGCAAGTTCGGTGTAATCTGCATCGATCAATACGGATATTTTTATCTCAGATGTCGAAATTACGTGCAGATTAACGCCTTTTTCTGCCAATACAGAAAACATGGTTTTCGCTATGCCTGGCTGCGAGCGCATCGCCGTGCCGATAATAGAGACTTTTGCAACACCCGGATCAAAAACAATATCATTATATTCCAGGTCAGCCTTAATTTTCTTTAAACAGGCAACTGCCTTTTCAACATTCAGCGCCCCAACAGAAAAGGTGATATCGGTGCGGCTTTGGTCTGGAGAGGCGCTTTGGACGATCATATCGACATTAATATGATTTTCTGCCAGCTCTTCAAAAATGGTTGCCGCAATACCTGGCTTATCTGGCAGGCCAACAAGGGTCACTTTGGCTTCATCACGGCTATAGGCAATACCGCTTATTTTTTGTTTTTCCATGTCATTGTCCTCATCAACAACCATTGTACCCGCTTCGTTCGTAAAGCTAGAGCGGACTTGCAAATTTACATTATGGCGCATTGCCATCGCTACCGAGCGGGTTTCCAGAACCTTGGCCCCTGCAGAGGCCATTTCCAGCATCTCTTCAAAGGTAACATGATTAAGTTTTCTGGCCTTTGGCATAATTCTGGGATCGGTTGTATAGACCCCGTCAACATCGGTATAAATATCGCAGCGATCTGCCTCTAATGCCGCTGCCAACGCTACCGCAGAAGTATCCGAGCCGCCGCGTCCAAGCGTGGTAATCCGCCCCTCCGGGCTGATCCCCTGAAAGCCGGCAGCAACAACCACTTGGCCGTGATCCAGCCGCTCGGCAATCGCTGTCACATCAATATGTTCTACCCGTGCCGCGCCATGCACGCCGTCGGTTTGAAACGGGATTTGCCAGCCCAGCCAGGACCGGGCATCAACACCAATATTTTGTAGCGCGATAGCCAGCAACCCCACAGTTACTTGCTCGCCTGTGGCCACAATTGTATCATATTCACGCGCATCATGAATCGGGCCAATATCGCGGGCCCATTCCACCAGCTGATTGGTCGTTCCAGCCATAGCCGAAACCACCACGGCGACCTGATGGCCAGCGTCTATTTCTATCTTTACCCGCTGGGCTACGGCACGAATCCTGTCCAGGTCTGCAACCGAGGTCCCACCAAATTTTTGAACTATACGTCCCATTATGCGTTTTTATTCCTGAAAATTCTGTCCTGTTTTTTGCGTAATTTTGCCAGTTTGCACCAGATAATTTAGCCCTGCTCGCAAAAATCACACCAAATCTGTTTCCTCTGATACAACAAAAGCTATTATTGTAAAAGGACATCTTAATCAAACAGGCATGATGACGGATTAACAGGCAATGGCTAACGCTTCTAAAGACCCGGAACAAACCGCCCCATCTGGCTCTACTGTCGATGGTGCGGATATCGCGCGGTTTGATGCGCTGGCAAGCGAATGGTGGGATGCAAAAGGCCCTATGCGCCCTTTGCATCTGTTTACACCGGTTCGGGTAGATTACCTTACGCAAACAGCGCGCCGTGCCGGGCTGTTAACCTATTCTGGCCGGAAAAATAATGCTGGCCGTATGGATGGGCTGGAAATACTTGATATCGGCTGTGGCGGCGGTTTGCTGGCCGAACCGATGGCCAGGCTAGGGGCAAAGGTAACTGGCATTGATGCCTCGCAAGGGGCCATTGCCGCCGCGAGCGCCCATGCCGCCCAGCAAAATTTGGCGATTGACTATCAGAACACCAGCTCTGAGGTGATGGCCGCACAAAAAGCACATCAGGGACGTTTTGATTTTATCTATGCCTCGGAAGTGATAGAGCATGTTACCGATAGGCCTGCCTTTATCACGGCAATGAAAACGATGTTAAAACCAGATGGCATCATTGCGATAACCACCATAAATAAGAGCCTGCCCTCGCTGTTACTGGCTAAATTTGCAGCAGAATATGTGTTGAAAATTGTTCCCGCCGGCACCCATCAATTTAGCCAGTTTGTCTCGCCGCAAACCTTGCGCGCTGAATGTGAGGCCGCTGGCATCCTGATTGATGATATTACCGGCTTTGTTCCGGATTTAACAGGCGGGTTCAAACTGTCTGCTGTAACAGCTATAAATTACGGCATATCTGGACAGCTTATCTAAATCTATTTGATTTGCAGCCTGTTCCGTGCCAATGCCTTAATGCTCTGGCGGCAGCTCTGGTAGCGGCAGAATTTCTACCCCCTCATCCAGCAATTCTTCGGTTTCCTGTCTTGTACAGGTCCCATAGATATTGCTGTGTTCTGCCTCACCATAATGGATTTTTCGGGCTTCTTCAGCAAACCCGTCACCGACATCTGTAAATTCAGTTTCAATTGTTTTGCGCAGCTGTTGTATGGCCTGGCGAAACGCTGCTTGCTGTGCCATCACCGCCGCACCCCCTG